>QBYC01000012.1 GCA_003283025.1 Pelagibacteraceae bacterium AG-325-C03 | reverse complement strand
TACTTATTGCAAGACACTGTCTTTCTCCGCCAGACATTGTTCCAACTGCTTGAGATGGATCTCTTACATCTATACCGATTTGTCCCATTCTTTCTGCAGCAATTTTATTTGCCTTCTCTATATCAAATGTTTTTAAAAAAGGCGGTCCTTTTAATGGTTCTCTGCCCATAAAAAAGTTCCTAGTAACACTCATCAAGGAAACTAAAGCTAAATCTTGGTAAACAGTGGCAATACCTATGTCTAGAGCATCTTTAGGACTGTCAAAAACTATTTTATTCCCTTCAAATATTATCTCACCCTCATCAGGTTTATGAACTCCAGCAAGTGTTTTAATTAAAGTAGATTTACCAGCGCCATTATCTCCCAATAAACACATAATCTCACCCTTGCGTAGTTTCATAGTAACGTCTTTGAGAGCTATTACTTTCCCAAAAAATTTGGTGATATTATTAAATTGAACTAAATAATCAGACATTATTTACTCTCGGTAACCTTTCTTCTTATATAATTATTAAATATTACAGCTATAAGCATCATTGCTCCTAGGAAGACTTTAAACCAATCAGTATCAACATCTGTGTAAAAAATTCCCATTGATACAGTTCCAAAAATAATTGCACCAAATGCAGCACCAATTGCAGATCCATACCCACCAGTAAGTAAACACCCACCTACTACAGCTGCCGCAATTGCCTCTAACTCTTTTAAAGTTCCCCGCATAGTGTCTGCTGATCCTGCATCTAAAACTTGGATAGTGGCAAAGATTGTAGCTGCTATCGCTGTACCAATAAACAAACTTATTTTTACTCTACCAACTGGTACACCTACATTGTTTGCACCATTTTTATCTCCTCCAGACGCAAATATCCAATTTCCGTATCTAGTTTTCATAAGTATCCAAGTACTTAATATTGTTAAAGCAATGAACCAAATAACTGAAGGTGGAATTCCTGTTGCTAAAGGAGTACCATCTGTTCTTAAATCTATCAAATTCATTGAACCTAACCATGTAAAAACCCATTTAAATGAGTCTGTAGCGAATATCCAAGCAATTGGATCATTTTCAATTAAAACTCTTAATCCAGGGACTTGAGTCCGACCTGTAATTAATCTAGTTAAAGCTAATGTTGCACCTCTTAAAATAAATAACATTGCAAGAGTAACTATAAAAGAAGGTAAACCTGTTCTCACAACAAGTATTCCATTAAAATATCCAACTAAAACTGCCATTGAAAATGCAAATATTATACTCATCCATAAAGGCCAGCCCCAATAAATAGCCGGAATAGCAATACATATTCCTGCAAAACCAATCATAGAACCGATTGATAAATCAAACTCACCTCCAATCATTAACATCGCAGCAGCAATTGCTATAATCCCTAAATTAGCAGAAACATCAAAAAAATTTAACATTCCATAAGCGCTAAACATACCTGTATCACCTGCAACGATACCAAAAAATATAAATACTAATATTGCCCCCCCAAGAGCACCAAGCTCAGGCCTGTTTAACAATAATTTTAATTTAGAAACTTTTTTTAATCTTTCATCCTGATTGAAATCAGTTTTAACTTCTATACTTTTGGACTTTATAGACATAATCAAAAAACTAAAAAAAAGGCCTGGTGAAAATTCACTAGGCCTTTTAAATATATTTTTTATCTATAACCTTGGGCAGCCCATTTTATTACACTTTTAGCATTTTTAGGTGTAACAAAACCAGGTCCTGTCATAACTACACCTGCTGGCATAGTCCCATATCTCATGTATTGAGAAAAGATAGCTATAGGTAAATAACCTTGTAGGTACTGCTGTTGGTCAATTAAAAACTCAACTTTTCCAGCAGCGGCAGCTTTTAGCATTCCAGGAGACATATCAAATGTTCCAAGTTTAACACTTCCAACTTTACCAGCTGACTCTAAGGCTTTAAGAGCAGCTTCACCTGCTAGACCAGCTCCTAAAGTAAGAATAGTATCATATCCACCACCTAATTTAGCAGCTACAGCTTTTTGAATTTCAGTTGGGTCATTAGATGTTCCTAATATTTCTACAGAACCCCCAAAACCTTTTTTGAAACCAGCACATCTTCTATCTAAAGCAACGTTACCAACTTCATGGTTAACACATAATGCTTTTTTTCCGCCAGCGGCTTTCATTTTTTGTCCGCCACCCACTCCAGCTTCAAATTCAGTTTGGCCAACGTGAGCGCTAATACCTAACTTCATATAGTCGTCAGAGCCAGAATTCATAGAAATTACTGGAATACCTGCTGATATAGCAGCTTTAACAGATTTACCTAAAGCGGCAGCATCTGGTAAAGTGATTACGATACCTTTTGGTTTTTGAGAAACAGCGTTATCTATTAGTTTAGCCATTTCAACCATATCGAATGTTGCTGGAGCAGTATATTTGCAAGATACTTTCATATCTTTACAAGCTTTATCTACACCATTTTTAGCAACTGACCAGAAAGGGTCATTAGCTTGCCCGTGTGACACAACAATAATATCTACAGCTAATACAGCAAAAGATGTCATCGCCCATGTTAAAAGAGCAGCAATCGTTAAATATACTTTTTTCATTATTTCCCTCTTATTGTTAATTAATTTGTCGGCATTAAAACAAATTATAGAAGTAAATTCAAAAAAAAATATTTAAGATACAACCTACAGTATACTTAAAAGCTATTATAAATATTGGACTTTAATTGTTTTTTTTAATTTTAAGGACTTATAAGCAGCGTTAGCCAATTTTAAAGCTAAGTAGCCATCTTCAAATGTGGATCTAGATTTAATATTATTCATATGGAGAGAAATTAATTCTTTAAGTTGAATATTATAAGCATCATTATAACGTTCAATAAAAAAATTTAAAAATGGTTTTTGAGAGTTAGTTTGAATAGAGTTGAACAATTCAGTTGAATTTTCTTTTTTATTACCCGAAATTAACATCCCTTTTTTACCGAATAGTTCAACTCTTTGATCATAACCAAAAGAACAATGTCTTGAATTAGAGATAACACAAATCACTCCTTTTTTTGATTTCATTGTTACAACAGCTAATTCATGATCTCTAATCTTTTTATAAAAAGGTACAAACGACGAGGCAAAAGCACTAATTTCATGAACTTCATCATTTCCCAAGTACAATCTACATAAATCAAAATCGTGGATCATCATATCTCTAAAAATACCTCCTGATGATTTCAAATAAGAAATTGTTGGTGGTGCAGGATCTCTACTTGTAATGATAATTTTTTCTAACTTACCAATTTTATTTTTATCTAAGTCTCTTTTTAATGAATAATGCCCTGGATCATACCTTCTATTAAATCCTAATTGAATTTTAGGTTTAATTTTTTTAACTTTTCTTAAAGTTTTAATTATTTTATTAATATTTAAATCTAGAGGTTTTTCACAAAAAATAGTTTTTTTTCTTTTCATTCCCTCTTCAATGAATTTAATATGAGTATTTGTTGGACTTGAGATAAAAATTATATCTACATTTTTATCATTAAAGATTTTATTATAATTTTTTTCGATTTTGCAACCATAAAGTTTTTTTGCTTTATTGCTTAATTGATCAATTTTTTCATAAATATATAATAAATTTATTTCTTTATATTTTGTTAAATTTTCAGCATGCATTTGTCCAATTCTTCCAAATCCAAATAGAGCTACATTAATCATATTTTTTGTATAAAGTTATGTTTTGTAATATAAGATTAGTACTTTATTAAAATTATGTCTATAAAATTAGGTGTAGCGCCGATAGCATGGAGCAACGATGATATGCCAGAACTTGGCAGGGAAACTACATTAGAGAAATGTTTATCTGAAGCTAGTAGAGCCGGTTTTACAGGAATTGAGTCTGGTGGTAAATTTCCAAAAAATTCTAAAGAATTATTACCAAAATTAGAAAAAGAAAATTTGCAACTTTGCTCTGGGTGGTATGGAGCTTCACTATTAAAAAATACACCAAAAGAAGAATTTAAATTGATGCGCGAACAAATGAATTTGTTTAAAGATTGTAAATCACCATGTATGGTTTTTGCTGAAGTTACAAAATCTATACAAGGTGACTCTAAAACACCATTATCACAAAAACCTAAACTTTCTGAAGATGAATGGAAATTATTAATTTCAAGAATAAATGAGATAGGAAAAATGATGTTTGATGAAAATATGCCGCTCGCTTATCATCATCACATGGGAACAGTAATTGAAACTGAGGAAGAAACGAGAAGATTGATAGAAAGTACAAATGATGATGTAAAATTATTAATAGATACAGGACACATGCTTTTTGCTAGAGGAAACTCAATTAAGTTAACTGAAGATTTTATAGAGAGAATAATTCATGTTCATTGTAAAGATATCCGTAAAGATGTTTTAGAAAAATCTTTAAAAAACAATAGTTCTTTCAGGCAAGCTTTTCTTGATGGCGTTTTTACAGTTCCTGGAGACGGATGTATTGATTATAAACCTTTCTTAGCTATTTTGAAGAATAAGAATTACGATGGTTGGCTAGTGGTTGAAGCAGAACAAGATCCTTCAAAAGCAAACCCATTTGAATATGCTAAAATTGGCTACAACTATTTAAGCAAAACTGCTAAAGAATGTGGTTTTACAATAATCAATCAACGATAAGCAGAAACAAGCTCATTATTACCGGCCGCAACACATGGTGACTTAACACAAGTTCCTATTACCCATTCAGATCCTACTTCTGACTCAAAGTTGTTTTCTGAAACAAAAATTATCCCCTTATCAGTTGATTGACCAGCTTTACCTTCTGCCTGAATTCGAGGATCTTGTGAAGTTTGAATTAATGGCTTTTCAATTTTATATGGATTATTCAATTTAAAATTATCTAGGATATATTTAACTATATTCGAAGAGTTCCAAGCTGAATTACATTTCTCTCCCCAAGCAGTTTTTCCATTTTCATTAGAGCTACATTTGTTTACTTCATTATTAATAAATTCAATTACTATTTTATGATTAAATTTTATATCATTTGCTTTTTGAACAACGGCAGAACGAGTTGATGCTGTCCAAATTAACATAATTATTACATACGTTAATGAACTTATAACTAAAATTTCAAGAGGACCAAAATTTTTTAATTTTCTGCTTAAATCTATCATGTTTTAACAATCATTGATTTATCCAGCGTATTTTCAAAAAAATCAATAATATTTTTAGTAGTTTCAATAGCCATTCGTGATTTGCATTCATTAGTAAATGTTGCTGAATGAGGGCTTAGTAAAACTTTTTCATTATTAATTAAAGGATTGTTTTTATCAATTGGTTCTTTTTCAAAAACATCTAATCCGGCGCCAAATATAATATTATTTTTTAATGCTTTATCTAAATCAATTTCGTTTATTATCCCACCTCTTGATGTATTGACAATTACTGCATTTTTTTTCATTAATTTAATTTTTTCGTAATTGATCATATTTTTAGTTTTTTTTGTTAAAGGAATATGCAAAGAAAGATAATCGCAATTTTCTAAACCTTCATCTAAATTTTCAATCTTATTTCCACCAAAATCTTTAATTACTTCTGCAGTCACAAAAGGATCATAAACATTTACCTTCATATCAAAACCCAAACATCTTTTTATAAGACTTCTCCCAATTCTTCCAAAACCTACAATAAGCATTTCTTTACTAAATAATTCTAGTGTTACAATAGTTAAGGCATTTTTTTTAAAATGCCCCAATCTGACTTCATTATCATATTTATTTATACTTTTTGATATTGATAGCATCATATAAATAACATGTTCTGCTACAGCTACTGCATTAGCAGTTGCTGTTATTAATAACAAAATATTTTTTTTTTTAATATAAGGAAGGTCTACATTGTCATAGCCTACTCCATGTCTAGAAATAACTTTGAGATTGGGACAATGTTTTAAAATATTTTCATTAAGCTTAGATACTCTTAAAGTACATCCATCAAACTCAGGAAGTTTTTTGATAAGATTTTCTTCTGAAACATTTGTTATTAATTCATACTCGTATTCTGAATTTTTTTTTAAAAGTTCTAATCCGTCTTTGTGAATTTGTTCTATAACAGCAATCTTTTTCATAAATTATTGGCGGTCCCAAGGGGAATCGAACCCCTCTTTGTTAATTAAAATAAGGATTATTATTAAATGATTTTAAAAAATTAGGCAAGAACGGACTCACTACGGACACATTAATCTTTATTATTTTTTTTGAATATTGCTGAAATAGTTATACGTAAAGCAGTAATAATAACAACAATAACAAATATCCATGTAACAAAATTATCTTTCATAGATTTTTCTAATCGTGAGTATTGTTTGGAAGGTACTGAATAATCACCTGAAACATATAAATTATTTTTATATTTTAGATAATTTTTTTCATCTAAACAAAACTTTGATTTTTCTCGATAAGTTTTTTGAAATTTTTCATTTAAAAAATCCATTATATCAAAATCCGTGATTATATATAAATCCATTTTAGCCTGCTCAATCCAAATATTTTTTGGAATTTCTTTTACTAAACATGTGCAATATATTTGTTGTTTATCGGGTGTGAGATTGATATCGGTTATACAAACATCATACATACTTTGAATATTTTTATTCGTATAAAAATCAATTTTAGACTTTTTATCTTTTAAATCTTTAAATTTGGTCTCTGCAAATATGTTTTGGGAACATAATATTAAAACAAAAATAAATAATATTTTTTTCATCTCAATATTTATTTCTAATTAAGTTTATAAGCACCCACCATATTACAGCTAAAATTTAAATTAGATATGGGATTAAGAGTAAGATCTTTTGGAAAAGCTTCAAGTTCTGAAAATTTTTTGTATATCTTTTTAGAGTATTTATCTAAATTTTTGAGATATATATTTGCATTTTTTGAATTTAATGTTTTAAATTCAGAATACTCCTCAAGAAAAGCACCTTCCATTTTGTTTGAAATTATTTTTGCGTTTTCTTTTTCAAAATTAATGTCAAGAGTGTGCTTTATAATTGATAAAGGCTCAATTTTAAAAAATATAAAAGAAGTTTTGCTATTAAAATCAGGATTTCTATAGATCATTGAATTTAAATTATTTGCAGATTTTATGTCACTGTCAGTAGTAGCAGTGAACACAAGTCCATTGTTAAAGTTATTCAGAACAACTGATAAAAAAAATTTATTTTTCCCAGAACAATTATAAAGAAGTTCTATGTTATTCTTTGATTTCCAAGGCACAAGGTCTTTTGCACTTAAATCTAATGGTAATAAAAAAATCAAAAATATAAATATTATTTTTTTCATGACACACTAATCTTTTTTATCTTTTTTTTTATTAAAAGCTTTAAAACCTAAGTAGCCAATTACTGCTCCAATAGGTGCAAGGATCAATCCACCGTTAACAGCAATCATTACACCTGCTAATTTACCTGCAACACCTAACGAACCACCAGCAACTGCTCCTATTGCTGCTCCAGCTCCAGCACCAACTACTGGTTTTGTTATTGTTTTTTCAGCTAACTGAACTGGTGTACTTGATTTAAGATTTTCAAGTTTTTCTTTAGCAGCTCTTATTTTTTCTAATCTTTCTTGTTCTTCTTTTTTAATTTTTTCAATACGTTCCTGTTCAATCTTTCTTAATTTATTGTGAATTGAAAAGATTACAATTAAAGAAACAATTATTAATATGGCAGGTCTTATTAATAAGAAATTAACTCCAAAAATATCATTTGGAAATTTTTCCTTAAACTCTAAATAATTAAAATATTCGTATGGAACATAAAAAATAGAAATTATTACCAACAAAGGAATAGTGGTTATTAGAAAATTAGATTTGACAAAACTTGCTAATTGACCAAAAAATAGTTTTGCTGTGAAAAATTTTATTATTCCTTTAATCATGTGATCTCATTGACTCTAAATCTTCTTTAACTAATTCACTTTCAAATTCATCTATTTCATTTCTCTCCTCTTCAAGTTCATTAAGTATTTTTTTTGAAATTTCACTTTCACTAAATATACTATTTTCCACTTGTTTGATTTCTGCCATAGCTTGTTGGTTCAATTTGAAATAAAGATTTACAGATCCTTCAGTTTTATCCCTGACAAATTTTTGTAAAACTTCTTTATCTTTTTCATTTAATTCATTAAACTTTTTTACATTTAATCTAAAAGATATTTTCAATAAACCTGTTTTATAGAGTTCATTTTTCTGCTCCTGGTTCAAGGCATCAAACTCTTTTTTTAAATAAGGAGAATATTTGCTTTTGTATTCTACTAATCTAATTTGGCCATATTTAGTATCTTTTTTGTTTTCTGAGTTCATTATCATTTCTTTGGTCAAATCTTCTTTGACTTTTAATAGTTCTAATTGTTTGAGTTTAATTTGAAATTTTAATTCAGATAATTTTTCTGCAAGTTTATCTATATTTTTCATGACACACTGGTGACACAGTAAAAGAATATTTTAAAACTTTCCAGTTAAGATAATCAAAGGTTTTAAGAGTTTTTGGCGGTCCCAAGGGGAATCGAACCCCTCTTTGTTAATTAAAATAAGGTTTATTATTAAACGATTATAAAAAATTAGGCAAGAACGGACTCACTGCGGACACAGTATGTATTATCTTATATTATTATCATACATTGTCTTCAATCTGTACGCTAAGAACACTTGTAAAAGTATAATCCCTTTTGCAATAAGTAAATTTTCAGAAACAAAGAAATTATATGATCCGTGTAAAATAATTGGAAGTAAAACGGTATAACCTAAAAATTTATTATCCCCTGTTTTAGAATAAAACTCAAAGAAGTATCCCATAATAATTCCATTAAATATATGCATTGGAACTGCTGTAAATGCTCTGAGGAACGCTATTTCAAATGAAGCACCTGAAGGATTAAAAACATATCCAAAGTTTTCATAGACAGCAAAACCTAGCGAGATAAATAAAGCAAATATAACAATATCAAATTTCTTTAACTTCTTTTGTGTTGGTAAATAGAACAATAAAGCAAAAAATTTTAGCAATTCCTCTACTAAGCCTCCTGCAAAGAAACCAATTAATAAAGCATTGTTAATTGGATTATTATTAGTAAATGTTTGAAGTACGTATGTATTCAGGTAACCAGCAGGAAAACAGATAAGAATGCCTAATCCAAAAGCTTTGGCAATAAAAAACTTAGAGTCTTTAAATCTATTGGCAAAGTAAAAGAAACAACCAACAATGATTGCAGGTAAAAGTGTAAAGAATAAAATCTTCATTTACGTCTGATCTGTTTTAATCTCTTGCCACTCTGAGTAAATATAAAGAACGTAATTGCTATGATGAGGATCACGGCCCACCAGTAGTCTAGATAACTGCTTTTATTGGAGTTATATTTGCAATGTAAAAGATCTAAACTTGTAGTAAAATTTTTATCAGAACTAACTAAAACAGTTCCATTTTTTAAATTTAGTCTGTAGTAAAAATCGTTACCGGCTTCAATATAATTTTTTGTAAATAAAATTATTGGTTGATTAAATTTATTTATCTTTTTTAATCCAAAATCTTTTACCAACGTAGCCTCTTTAGCAATAAATTCATCACTAAAAATCTCCGTTAATTGTATGGTTTTACCATTAGTGAGCAATCTAAATTCCCACGCTTCTTTCATCCATTTATCTTTATTGAAGAATTTTTTGTTATATTTTTTTTTATATTTTACAAAAGACTCTTTTTTATAATCATCTATAGTTTTATCGTTCGGATATATATGACTTTTTTCTTCATCAAGATCAAATTCTGTTAATTCTTTTGGAAGATCTTTTGTGTTAAAAACTAAATCTGTTACTCCATAACAATCTTCAAAAACTATTGCATTGGCATTAATTGGTAAAAGGAATAATAAAAATATTATTAGGTATTTTTTCATTTACGTCTGATTTTTTTTAATCTCTTTCCACTTTGAGTGAATATAAAGAATGTAATAGCTATGATTAGGATCACGGCCCACCAATAGTCCAGTAAATTAGATTTAGATGATGATTTTGATATATTGCAATTTATTAAAGATGTATATCTATCAATTAACCTCCCTTGATATTCAGTTAAAGCGTCCCGTTTGATCGAGCCATTGCTTAAATCAAGAATGATTTTAACTGTTATAATAGAATGATCACCCACTTTTGAAACTCTTTCTGCCTTTATAAATTTTTCATCTAAATATGTGATATTGAAAATTTTTGTATTAATTTTTTCAATTTTTACAGGTCCAAGATTAATTCCATGTTTTTCTTTTTGTTCTTTATAAAATTGTTCACGATCTTTAATCAATTTAGCTAAGTTTTTGTCTGTAAAAATAACGTTGTGACTTATTTTTCCTTCTGAATAAATTTTATATTCATATTTTTCAAATTTATCCTCTTGAAAACTATCAAATTCTGTAATTTTTTTACTTTCAGCCACATAACACTTTTCAAAAACTAACGCTTGAACACTTGTAGTAAAAAAAATCGAAATTAATATTATTATTAGTTTTTTCATGACACACTGGTGACACACTAAAAGAATATTTTAAATTTTTCCAGTTAAGTTTATCAACGGTTTTTGAAGTCTTTGGCGGTCCCAAGGGGAATCGAACCCCATTTAGTAGATCTTGACCCTTGGTCTTTTTCACTTGTAAAACAACAATACTAGATCATTTCATTAATAACAATAAGAGTTTGATCACTTATTGATCACTTTAACTTTTTATTTAAGAAAATCTAAAACCTCAGAATAGTGAACAGCAAAATTCATACCTTCTGATTTTTGCTTACTCAAGCCTTGTGTATTTACACCAACAACTTTATTACCTAAAAATAGTGGACCACCTGAATTTCCTTTATTGATTGCAGCATCAGTTTGAATAAATAAAACATTGTCAGATCCAGTAGCATTATAGACACTTCCCTCTTTTCTTATAGCACTTACGATGCCTTGAGATATAGAAAATTTACGTCCTTTTGGATGACCTAAAGCATCAACTTTACTACCTTGTTTTATAGCGCCTGAAAAAAATTGAACAGGTTTTCCGTTAGAGTTTGTTTTCAGAAGAGCTAGATCTCTTTTCAGATCTTTTTTTAAAACTATAGCTGAGGATCTATTATTATTTTGGTCGATTACATTAATATTTCTTGATTTTTCGATAACATGATAGTTAGTAATTATCTCATCTGAACTTATATAAAATCCTGAACCAAGACCACTTTCAGTTCTTACAATTACTACGCTTTGGAATCTTTCATCAGAAATAGAATAATTTGTTTTATTTGTTTTTAAAGAGGCGATTTTTTTATTTTCTTTTTTATCTCCTGAAGAAAAAAGATTATTCCAAAAAGACCCTTTTCTCTTCTTATAATCAAAATTTAAATGACTATAAGCCTCTCTTCGATTTATTTGATTGTATTCACTTTCATTTAGTTTAGCTAAAAACTTATCATACGATACATCATTTAATTTACTATCACTCCAGATAGCTAGATCATTTTGCGTATTATATTTTTTTGTTAAACTTTTGTAATTTTTATCTTGAGGATTAATACCGCTTGCCAGTTTAAAATTTTTATTTTCCTTAATACTTATATTTTTCGTTAAAAAATTTTTATTCTCATATTTAATTATTTTGTATGAAGATTTTTTCTCTGCAGAGACGTTAGAAATGTTATAATTATATGAGCTCAAAATTTCCCTTTCTAAATACATAGGAGTATTAGCTAATTCTTCTGTAGCTCTTTGATAATTAACTGTAGCTTGATTTAATTTATCTTCAGCAGCTAGTTGTGTGGCCAAACCACCCATTTGATTTAAAATACTTGCCCAGCCGCCATAAGGATCGTAACTACTTAGGTTTTGTTGTAAGCCGGCCTGAATATTTCTTTCAGCAATAATCATCTCTTGTTGCGCTCTTCTAAGTCGCGCCTCTAAACTATTTATTTTTGGATTAGGTATTTGATTGATGCCTGTAACTACTTTCGAAAGCATTTTATTTTCTGATGTTACATTTGAAAAACTTTCAAAATCTTCAGGGTAAATCAAAATTAAATTTGTGTTAAATCTTAAAAGTTCACTAAATTTATCTTTATTGAAATCTTGCAAATATACAATATTGTTATCTTTATCGATAACATTTGGAAATAGATCTCCTTTGACTATACTATTGTTTACGTAAACTACTTTTCTCTCATTATTTATTTTATCAGGTGTAACTGGTTTACTTGACTCAACTTCATTAGTGTTAATATTTCTTTGTTTGTCTCTTATTATTTTTTGCTCGTTTAGTTTAGCTAATCTTTCTTGTTTTTCTATCTCTCTTATTCTTTTCTGTTCTGTAATTTTAGCTAGACGTTCTTGTTTTTTAATATCATTTAGTCTTTTCTGTTCTGCTTTCTTAGCAATTTTTTGCTGTTTTTTTAACTCTAAGTCTTGAAGTCTTTTTAATCTTTTTTCTTCATTTTTCTTTTTTTGTTCAAATCTCTTAGCTTCTAGCTTTCTTTTATTTTCTAAAAATTTTTTTTGTCTTTCAATTTTTCTCTTTTCAAATTTAGCCAGTTTTTCAAGCCTAGCTTGCTCCATTTTTCTTTTTTTAGTTACTTGATCAAATAGTTGTTTTGTTTGTTCTTCACTAATTGACTTAATAGATTGATCCTTTGAAGGTTGAGACTTGGCTAGTTTTCTAATTTCTTTTAATTTTTCTGATCTTTGATCTTGGTTTAATGAAATTAATTGTTTAAATTCATTTGTATCAATAACATTTTTACACTCATTTTCATTTTCAATGATGGGCATAATAAATCCATCATTCTCTAAACAAAATTTATTTTCTGATGCATAGCTCTTTTGATTAAGTCCTAACAATGAAAGACTTAAAAATAACGATACTACTCCAAATTTTAATAGTGCTTTTTTCATAAAAAACATTATTATAATATTAAACTTTTAATCATTTTGATATGAAAAAAATACTTATTAAATCTTCAAAAATCTTTGTATTTTTAATTTTATTTTCAACTTACTCTCTAGCCAATGAACCTGCACAAGTTGGTTTAGATGATGCTAAAAAATATGCACAAGATCTACCAAAACTGATGATGGGCGGTAAAAAAAATAAAAAATTAATTGATACAGCTTTAATGAGAATAGAAAAGGAATGTTGCGCAGATGGGTTTGCTGATAAAGGCAAGATTGAGAAAATCAAAAAAAGTTTAGAAAAATGTTTAGAAAATAAATGCCATAACAAGACTTATTTGATGTGGGCTATTAAAAGACCAAGAAAATTAATTGTTTTAAATCAGATAAATGAACTTGATACATTGTTGCTCAATAATGAAAAAGAAAATATTTTAGATACAAAATCTCGAGAAGAAGAATTATTAGAAGAAAAAAATAAAGCTCAAGGAGATTATGAAAAACTATTAGCTACTTACAATAAATTAGAAAAAGATAATAAAGATCTTAAAACAAAGATTGAAAAACTTTTGAAAAGTTATGAGGCTCAAATCTCAAAATTATCTAAGGAAAACAAAGAGTTAAGTGATAAGAACAGTGAGTTATTTTCTTTATTGCCAGCTTACCAAAAAAGAAAATTAGAGAAAAAAAATAAAAACTGATCACAAATTGATCGCACTTAACGTAAAATTTAAATTAATTAATATTTAGAAATTTAGTTATAACAAATTTTTGGCGGTCCCAAGGGGAATCGAACCCCTCTTTGTTCGTTAAAATAAAGCTTATTATTAAATGATTTTGAAAAATTAGGCAAGAATGGACTCTTTCGTGACACATAGATATAATTTGAATATTATCAAATAATGTTAAAATCCATCGCTATAAACAATCTTTTATCTCTCACAAAAAAAAATAAGAAAAGATTTAGAATATTAACAAATATTGCAATTTCATTTGTTGTTGCAGCAATTATAACGTCTTTCATTTCCATATATTATGAAAGTAAATTAACAAATCTTAGAGCAGAACTTACAAAACTTAATTATGACAAATCCATTACTCAAGAGTGGTTATCAGATAATTCAAAACTACTATCCAGAAATAGACATTACGATTTTTTATACACCTTATCAGCTTCATTACCAAAAGATTATTTGAATTTAAGTGCAGAGAGATTTTATTATAATATGTTAGCTTGGACACCTGAAACTGTACGTCTAGCTATAGCTGATGCAAAAAGACTTAATTTAAACGTAGAATTAATATCTAAAGAGGAACTAAATTCTTTGAAATCAAGATACCTCAGAGCATCAAAAAGTCAAAGAGATCAAAATTATTTTAAAGAGTATGCGTTGAAAAATTTTACTATTGAAGAGATGGATAATATTACTGAAAAAATTAGGGACAATGTTTCGAAAATTGGAAATAATCTTTTTTATTATGAAGGGCCAAACAGAGAAAATATAATATCTGATGAAAACTATTTTCAAGACATAGATATAAATTTTCTTCAAAATCAAATTTTTTCATTAGAAGCAATCACAACAATTTTGACGGTTATGTACTCGAATAAAAATAATTCTATTTCTGAAAAATTAAAAAAGATTGAACGAGAGATTCTTTTAGCAACAAAGTATTCTACTAATATAATATTATTTGCTTTTTTATTTCAGATAATCATTTTTATTATTATTCAAATTTTTGAAGTTCGCGAGGTTAAATGAGAAGAAAAAAATTGGGAAATTACGGAGTTATTTTAATAATACTTGCGGGTTTTTTTCAGTTGATAACTTTATCTTTAGATCAATATGTAATTCAAATAGAAGAAAATAATAGAACAATAATTGAAAAAATTTCAAACCATTCAAATGAAAAAAATTACTCTTTAGAAAACAATAGATTGATTGGATCAATTATGAGGCATTCATTTTTTGAAAATCTTATAATAAGTGCAATGGATTTTGATAATAAATATAAAGAATATACAGACAATACGAAAAGATATTTTTATCGAAACATTTTTAAATCACAACATGAACTTTTAGGAGGTATTATTTCAGATGTAAATATTAGAGATAATTTATGTAATAATACATTTAGAGATATAATACCAGCAGAACGAGCTAAATTGGTTCCTGAAAAAATTCTTAAGTTAGAAACTTGTAAACAATTTGAATATGTTAAAAAAAAAGCGTTAGATGGCGTCTCGTATTTAGATAATTACGTGCCAAAAGACTTTAGCGGGACTCAAATTAATGTTGATTATATAGAATATTTTTTAGATGCTTTATTATTATATTTTGGAGAGACTCAAAATAAAAAGAAAAATATTTTATATGAATTAAACAATGAACTACACTTAATTAATCAAAAAAAACAATTATTTCTTCTATTTTCTCTAGTTTCACAACTGTTAAGCTTCCTTTTTCTATTAATACTTTTTAGGAGAATATTAAAATGAATTTGCTGCTTATTACAATTTTACCAAGTTTAGTAATTTTAGTTTATTTTATATACTCAGATAAATTCAAGGAACCAAAAAATTTAATAATTAAAGTATTTTTATTAGGTGTACTTATTTGTTTTCCAGCAGGTTATTTAAATTATTTTTCAGATATTTTAATTCCACAAACTGAATTAGGAGAGAGATTATCATCTAGTTTTCTTGGCCCTGCAATATGGGAGGAGCTGTTAAAATTTTCAATTTTATATTTATTTATAGTAAAGAAAAAGGAATTCAATGAACCTATGGATGGAATAGTATACGGCGTTGCCGCTTCGCTTGGATTTGCGACATATGAAAATTATTATTATGTATATTCTTATGCTGTAGAATTGGGTGTCTCTAGCGAGGCAGTTGCTTATTTAAGAGCATTTTCTGCTGTTCCTATGCATGGTTTAAATGGCTGTATAATGGGATTTTATTTTGGACAGTTCGCTTTTACTGGTGAGCGAAAATATTTAGGGTTTTCATTATTGATGCCTTTTATATTTCATGGAGCTTACAATTATTTCATTGGAGGCGCACCTTTGATTGGCTACTCAATAGTTATAGTAATGTTGATATTTTCTTTCCTATTGCATAAAAACTTAAAGCAAGCACAACGTATAAAGAGAAAAGAATACGAAAAGAAAATTATTTAATTTTCCTTTTTTTCTTTGGCCCCTGTTTATAAACAAAAATCGTAATTCCAATTATAATTAATAAGAAAAACAAATAATTATACGAAAATGATCCTTCGGACTCTTTTTTTAAATTAGCAATAAAAAAATTAACAGAATTCACGTCACATACTCCCTCATACCTGAATTTAAAAGTAGTACCTTTTAATTTTCCTTCAGTGTGTTTATGGGTTAAATTAGATATATATAATCCTGTATTTAAAGAAATACTTGAAATATTTTCTTGCAAATAAGGTATGCCGGTTTTTGAGTCGTATTCTAAATATTTGTACCTAAAGTCTAATATGTTATTTCTATAATCCAATTCTGCGTAATAGATCTTTTTAAATGCATTTGGATAAAGTAATTTGTATAATTTAACATTATCATTAATTAATTTATGATCTGGATCTTCAAGTGACAATGATTCATTCACTATACGATCTTGATGAAGATTTAAAGTCCTTTTAGCTGGCGAAGTAGAATTTATTAATTGTATATTAGCAATTGGATTATTTAATAAATAATTTCTAAATTTTTTACCTGTTTTATCGCTTAAAGTTTTATTCATTTCTTTATTATACTGAGAGGTATTCAAAATGAATTTATATTCATCAGTAAATTTTTTTGAAAAAGATTGGGCTAGTCCTATTTTAAGATCGCCATTACAAATTACAATAAAATTTTTTTGTGGCACATAATCTTTGGAATATAAATTTGAAAATAAAAACTGAAAAAGCAAGAAAATAAAAAGTATTTTTTTCATGACGCACTGGTGACACAGTAAAATAATATTTTACAATTATCTAGCAAAGTTTATCAGTGGTTTTTGAAGTTTTTGGCGGTCCCAAGGGGAATCGAACCCCTCTTTGTTGGATGAAAACCAACTGTCCTAACCGATAGACGATGGGACCATATTTTTGAGATTCTTATTAACAGAAATATCATCAATAATAAACTCTACATTTGATTGCCCTTTCCATTCATTTAAAGATAATTTTCCTGCAATATTGAAAGTTTTATTATTTTTTTTAATCAAATATCCACTTAAATCATTTTCAATAGCGTTAAAAGCTATTGATTTAATTGCAGTTCCATCTTTTCCAACTAAAATAGATTTAATGTGTTTCTCTCCAACTATTTTACCATTAACTGTTTTAAGATCTTCAATAACAAATTTAGGCTCTGGGTTTCCTGAACCAAAAGGGGATAATAAAGTTACTTTATTATAAAATTCTAAATTTACTGCAGAAGGAGCAATTATACTGTCTAATAGTAATGGCCTTTCCTTCTTTAAATCTTGATCGATATTTCTAAATTTTCTAAATACAAAAAATTTAAATTTTTCAATATTTTCAGTACTAATAGAAAATCCTCCTGCCATTTTATGCCCACCACCTTTAATTAATATATTTTCCTGCGTTGCTGATATAATTACAGATCCAATATCAAATCCTATAACAGATCTAGCTGATGCTTTACCAATCTTACCATTTATAGAAATTATTATTACTGGTTTATTAAATTTTTCTTTTAATCTTGAAGCAACTATACCAATTACTCCTTCATGCCAATTTAATCCACTTAAAATTAAAACTGGATCATTTAAATGATTTTTGGTTTTATTTAGTATTTTTTCAATAAGATCTTTTTCTATTAATTGTCTTTCTTTATTATATTGATCTAACTCAAAAGCTATTTTAAAAGCGACTTTAGGATCTTTATTTAAAAGTAAGTTAGCTCCATGAGAGCTTTTACCGACTCTACCGCCAGCGTTTATACGAGGTCCAAGAATATACCCTAGATGATATATTGAAGGATTGCTCTCAATATTGCTTATATCTATTAATGTTTTAAGACCTAAGTTTTTTTTTGATCGAATAACTTTTAAACCTTGTTTAACAATAGCTCTATTTAAGCCAATTAAAGGAACAACATCACAAACAGTTCCTAATGATACTAGATCAAGATAACTTATCAAATCTGGCTCTATTAAATTGTTTTGATCAAACCATTTATTAATTCTTAGTTGCCTATTTAGAGAAACTAAAAACAAGAAAGTTACTCCTGCGGCACATAAATATTGTAAATTAGATTTATCATCTAGTCGATTAGGGTTTATGATTGAAAAAGCATTTGGTAAATTTATTTCTGATTGATGGTGATCTAAAACAATCACGTCTATATTATTTTTTTTTGCATAATTAATTGCATCAAAAGAAAGGGTTCCACAATCTACAGTAAAAATTAATTTAACTTTATTGTGTATTAACTCCTTAAAACTTTTTACAGATGGACCGTAACCCTCTTTTTTACGGTCAGGAATATAAATTTCGTAATCTAAACTTAATTCAGAGAAATATTTTCCCAATAATGCGGCAGATGTTGCGCCGTCGACATCATAATCTCCAAAAATACCAATTTTCTCTTTATTTATAATGGCTATTTCTGTTCTTCTTGTTGATTTTTCCATATCCAAAAGATTATTAGGATTTGGTAGAAAGTTTTTAATTAATGGGTTTAAAAATGAATTTATTTCTTCTTTTTTTATTTTTCTAATTGATAAAAGTTTTGATGTTATTTCATCAAGATTATAATTTTCTTTTATAAAATTTAAATCTTTTTCATTATATTTTTTAAAAATCCAATTTTTTTTACTTATTGAAAGAAAGTTCATTTATTATAGATATTCTTAATAGATTTAATTATTTTTTGACTTTTGTGGAGAACAAATGAATTTACTTCAAATTCATTTCCTAAATCTTTAACTCCTTCAGTTATATCGCCAGATGTAACACCTGTTGCACAAAAAATTACATCACCTTTGACCATATCATTAATATTATACTTTTTATTAAAATCTTTTATGCCAAGTTTTTTTGCACGTAATTTTTCTTCATTATTCAAAACTAAACGTCCTTGAATTTGACCACCATAACAAGATAGAGCTGCTGCTGCTATAACTCCTTCTGGTGCTCCGCCTGTACTATAATAAATATCATTTTTTGGATCATTACCAATAACACTAAGCGCTCCTGCTATATCTCCATCGGTTATATAATTTATGTTTACTTTCAATTTTTCAAATTCTTTAATTATATGCTCATGCCTTGATCTTTTTAAAACACAAGCATTTATATCTGATATTTTTTTATTTTTAGATTTAGCAAGTAAATTAATATTTTTTTCAACTCCATAATCAATATCCATTAAATCTTTAGGAAGATTTGATCCTATAACAATTTTTTCCATATAAACATCAGGCGCTGATAGTAAACCGCCTTTTTTTGAAATAACTAGAACAGAAAATGCATTAGGCTGGCCATTTGCAGTAAATTTGGTCCCTTCAAGTGGATCTACTGCTATATCAAATTTTGGTCCATTAAGTGTTCCAAGCTTTTCACCAATATATAGCATAGGAGCTTTATCCATCTCGCCCTCACCTATTACTACAGTCCCATTCATATTGATCTTATTTAATTCTCTTCTCATTGGATCAACAGCACCTTTATCAGCAGCAATTTTATCTTTTTTTCCAATATATATCGAAGCACCAATTGCTGCTTTTTCAGTAACTTTAGTAAATAAATTCAAAAATTTTTTATCAATTGACATTAGCTTTCATTAATTCTTATTAACTTAGGTCTTGTTTTTATATATTTTTTTTTAGCAACTTCTTTTAGTATTTTATTTAAAAACATATCTAATGATTTATGCGTGATGATAATGATAGAAGAGATTTGTTTATTTTTATTAGGGTTTTGAACTAACCTTTTTATTGATACTTTATTCTTAAAAAAGATATTAGTTATGTTAGATAAGACTCCTGGTTTATCAATAACTTCAAAGCGAAAATAAGCAGAAAAATCTCTCTTGTTAATTGATTTAAATTTAAGTTTTTTTCTTTCTTTATTAGATAAAGAAAATGGAAATTTAATATTCCCTCTCAAAATTGATGATATGTCTGAAATTAACGCAGAAGTCGTTGCTGCTGGGCCTGCACCCTCTCCCTGAATAATGCTTTGACCAACTGGGTTACCATCAATAATTACGGCATTTAAAACTCCATCAATACTAGCTACATAAGAGTCATTTTTTATTAGAGTAGGATGAACTCGTTGATAAATCTTATTATTAATTGATTCTGCGAAACCAAGCAATTTTATCTTATATCCTAATTTATTTGCGTTATCTATATCTGTATTATCTATATTCTTAATTCCTTCAACATAAATCTCGTTATTTAAAAATGAATTAAAACATAAAGATGATAAAATTTTTAATTTAGAAGAAACATCATCTCCATTTAAATCTGCTGACGGATTGGACTCAGCATATCCTAATCTTTTAGCGCTATCTAACACCTCGTTAAATCCTTGATTTTGTTTATCCATCGAAGACAATATATAATTTGATGTACCATTAAAAATTCCATAAATTTTTGATATTTTATTAGCTATTAAACCTTCTTTTAAAGATCTTATAATAGGGACTCCTCCGCAAACAGAAGCTTCAAATTCTAAATTCACTTTATTCTTTTCAGCTATATTAGCTAATGTGTCGCCATATTTGGCTATTAATGCTTTATTAGCTGTTACAACATGTTTTTTATTTCTTAAGGCATTGAATACTAATTTTTTGGCCGGCCCTTCTGACCCACCAATTAATTCAATTATTAAATCAACATCTTTAAGTTTAGTTGCTAATAAATAATTATCTAGCCATTGATCCCTTTTAATTTTGATATTTCTTTCCTTTTTTTTATTTTTAGCTGAAACATATTTTATTATAGGCATGCAATTATTTTTTTCGGTCAATATTTTTTTATTAATATTAAGATAATTAAATAAATAACTCCCGATGTTACCTAGACCTACTATTGCAATATTTAACTTTCTCATAGTAATATTATTGACGTGTTGTTATATCTGGAAAATCCTTTTTTTTTGCTTTTTGTAGTAAATATTTTGATATCTCTTCAATACTACATTTATCTAATATTGTACAAACATCGATAAAATCAACACGCTCATTATTAACGTTTTTTTCAAGTATTTTATTTTTATTAGATTTAATATCAATATTATCTATAGATTTATTTGTCCGATTTATTTTTTGAGTAATTTTTTTAACCTTTTTTTTCTCTTTAGTCTTCTTCTTAATTATCTTTTTAATTTCTTTGACTTCTTGAGATGATAAAGCTTTAATTTTCTCATTAGTAGAGTCTTTGAGTGATAAATTTACTTTTTTTGCACCTTCATTATCTTTCAGATTTAGTTCTACTAAATCAAATTCTTTATTTTTTTTCTTATCAATAACTTTTACTTCTATTGTAAGATTTTCTTCGAAATATTGCTCTGCTTCTGCTTTATTTACACAAACATGGTCACCGCAAATTAATAATACTTTTGGCTTACTGCAACTAGTAAATAAAAAAAATAAAACTAAAAATAGTAAAGATCTCATCTCAAACCTAAATCTTCAGGAAATTTAAACATTATATTCATATTTTGTATTGCCTGACCAGATGCACCTTTTATTAAATTATCTAGCGCAGAAAATATTATAAATTTATTTTTAATTCTTGTTTCACAAATTGAAATTTCACAATAATTTGTATTTAAAATATTTCCAGATCCTAATTGGGTATTTAAATTTAAAATTCTGATAAATTTTGACTTTTTAAAAAATTTAATTAAACAATTTCTTAAAAACTTTCCTGAACATCCATTTTTACTATAAAAATAGATTGATGTTAAAATACCTCTAAAAGTTGGAAGTAAGTAAGGATTAAAAGAGAAGTTTATTTTTTTTTTTGTAAACCTGAATATTTGTTGATCAATTTCACAGATATGTCTATGATTTTTTGTATTATAAGCATAAATAGAAGAATATAAATTTTTATGAGCAAATTTCTTTTTAATGTTTTTACCCGCACCTGAATATCCAGATTTAGAGTCTATAGTAATATCATAATTCTTAATAGCATTATTTTTAATTAGAGGAATTAGAGGAATTTGAATAGATGTAGAATAACATCCTGGATTTGAGATTATTCTAAATTTTTTAATTTCATTTCTATTAAATTCAGGAATTGAATAAAGCGAGTCTTTAATAAAACTTTTAGCTTCATGTTTAATTTTGTAAAATTTTTTATAAATCTCAGGATTTTTTATTCTAAAATCAGCAGATAAATCAATAAATTTTAGTTTTTTGTTTGTCAAAAATCTACTTTTTATTAATTTTTGAGCTTCACCATCTGGTAAAGATAAAAAAACTAAGTCTAAATTATTCCAATTTATTTTATTAACAGATGATATTGGAGGCAAATTTTTTTTTATTCTTTTATCAAAAAAAGTTATTTTTTTTCCTAAATTTTTTGTAGCACAGAGATTTTGAATACTGACTCTAGGATGTTTAGACAGCATTAAGATTAAATCCAAACCTGTGTATCCAGTTGCTCCAATTACAGCTACGTTTATTTTATTATGTGTAGACATAATTTCTTATATCACCCTCTTTAAAAATAGTTAAATTTAAATAATTATCTTTTAGAAAATTGAAAGCTTCTTCTAGCTTTTCTGTGTCCGTATTTTTTACGTTCAACAACTCTTGAGTCTCTAGTGGTAAGTTTATCTTTTTTTAAATTCTTTTTAAGATCTTCATCATGTATTATAAGTGCTTTTGAAATACCTAAAATAATAGCTCCAGCTTGTCCAGACAAACCACCTCCTTTTACTGAACATTTTACGTCATAACTTTGAGCTACCTCAGATATTTCTAAAGGTCTAGTTACTATGATTTGATGAACAGGTCTTTTGAAGTACTCATTCATCTTAATACCATTTACATGAATATTGCCAGTGCCTTTTTTAACCCAAACTTTTGCAATAGATTTTTTTCTTCTTCCGGTCGCATATTTACTATCTTTAAAATCTAACTTAATCTTTTTTGGCTTAATTGCTGATTGACTAGTTGACTCCATTATCTTACGAAATTTCTTTTATTTAATTTTACAAAATCGATATTTTTAGGTTTTTGCAATTCATGCGGATGATTATCGCCATTATAAACTTTTAATTTTGTAAGTTGTTTTTTTGCAAGAGGCCCACTGGGCATCATTCTCTTAACAGCTAATTTTAAGATTTGCTCAGTTTTATTTTTTTCTTTAAGAGTAACAGGCGTTGATTTTTTTATACCACCTGGATGGCCGGTATGTTTATAATATATTTTATTAGTAAATTTTTTTCCAGAAAATTTAATTTTATCAATGTTTGTTACTATAACAAAGTCACCATTATCCATATGTGGATTGTATGTAGGTTTGTTTTTTCCTCTTAAAATATTTGATACATATGCGGCCAATCTACCAACAGCTACATTTTGAGCATCTATAATATACCAATTTTTTTTAATTTCTTTTTTTTTTATAAATGGAGTCATAACAATGGGCGATAGATACATAGAATGTTAATCAAAGTCAATTTATTTTGCTCTATAATAATATAAATTTAATGAGCTAAATACTAAAAAGACACTAGTAATTTGATGCATAGATGCTAAAAAAATATTTAGTCCACTTACCAATGTACAAATACCAAGTATCGCTTGTAAAAATAAAATAGTTAAAAATATTTTTAAAGGATTGTATAGATATGTTAATTTATTTTTATAAACGTACATACTTAAAAATATTATATATAAAATTATTACATAAGCTAAACTACGATGGTAAAATTGTACTAAAGAATGATTATCAAAATCTAATAAAATCCGAATATTATTTAAAATTAAATCATTAGGGAAAAAAGTATCTCCCATCATAGGCCAAGTTTGATAAATTTTTCCTGCATCTAATCCAGATACAAAAGCACCCAAAGCTATTTGAATAAAAATTAGTAAAATTAATCCTAGGAATGGTAAATTATATCTGGAAAACACAAAAAATTTTTTTTTTTTATCATTTATAACATTCATGATTAACCAAAAGATTGTAGAAATAATAAAAAAAGCGATAATCAGATGTATTGATAACCTATAATGACTTACAGTGGTAACATTTACTAAACCACTTTTGACCATATACCATCCAACTATCCCTTGAATAGTAATCAGAAAAAAAACTAAGAAACATATATTTAAGTGATAATTTTTAATTTTTTTTGACAAATAGAAATAAATTAATGGGCATAAAAAAAATAAGCCTATTATTCTTGCTAGTAGTCTATGAAAATATTCCCAATAAAAGATTACTTTAAAATCATTAAGGCTCATATTAAAATTCATTAATCTATATTGTGGAATCTTTTTATATTCATCAAAATATAATTTCCACGAATTCTCATTTAGAGGAGGCAAAATACCATATAACAATTCCCATTCAGTTATTGAAAGTCCAGAATTAGTAAGTCTTGTTAATCCACCGACAACGATTATAAAAAAGACAAGTATTAAAGAAGTTGACAGCCAATTTATGAATTTTTTATATATTTTTTTCTCGTTTGCATACATAATTTATAATATATATTTATTTTATTAATCTAAAAATAAATTATTGTCGCTATGGTAAATAAAAACATTCTTAAAATAAGAAAAAATTTAGATAAATTAGATAATGATTTATTAATTATAGTTAAGAAAAGAATCAAACTTGTTGATTTAGTAATAAAAAATAAAAAGTATAAAAAAGACATTGTTGATAAGAAAAGAATATCTATAATTTTAAAAAATATATCAAAAAAATCTAAAAGAAAAAAAATAGATGTAAAAATCACTAACAGTATATGGAAAGCGATGATAAAAGCCTTTATAAATTACGAATACAGGAACTTTAATAAAAAATAATTATTTGCTATGTGGGGGTAATTTCTTTTCTACAAAATACTCATGCTTACGAGTGTTGGGATTATATTTTTTTAGTTTAAGTTTATTTTTAACTTTTTCACCTTTAGTAGGTTTTTTTGCATAATATATGAACTTACTATCTGGGTTATTTTCAGGAACCATTCGAACTTTAATATGAGTTTTTTTTGCCATATTTTTTTATCCTATTGATTTTGTCTAGCAATATCTTGGTTTTTAATTTCAATGTGTTTTTATAATATTTAGTTTTTAAACTAATGTTATCATTATCGTCAAGTTTATTTCTATTTAAGTTAACTAAATTTTTTACTCCTGATATTGTCATTCCTTCGTTTTTCAGTAAAAATTTTATCATTTTAATAATTTCTATTTGTTTAGAAGAATAATATCTTTGATTATTGATTTTCTTAGGTCGTATTTCTTTAAACTCTTTTTCCCAATATCTTAAGATATGATTGAGGGGTTTTTTGGTTAATGGATCAATTAAATTTAGAATTTTAGAAACCTCTGATATTTTAACTAGTTTATCCATTTAATTTATCTAATATTTTTTTAGATGTTACAAAACTAATTGTTTTTCTTGGTAATATACTAAATTCTTTTTTTGTTTTAGGATTTCTTCCTATCCTTGCTTTTTTATTAATTATTTTAAATGACCCGATATTTTTTAAATTAAAATAATCTTCTTTAATATAATGAATTATAATTTCAATTAAATCATCAATTAATTTCTTTGAAAAATTAAGGGAATAACCAGTTCTGCTACTTAAATCTTTTACTAAATCTTTTTTTGTTAAATTATTCTTGAACACTTTTTGAATGTTTTAAGTTTTTTTTAATTTCAGACATTAAATCACCTTTAACTATTTTATAGCATAAATCTATTGAATGATAAAAACCTATTGCATCTATTCCACCATGGCTTTTAACAACAGGACCATTTAATCCCAAGAAAATTGCTCCATTATATTTTCTAGGATCTAATTTATCTTTAAATTTTTTAAGAGAGAAATATGAAAAAATTAAAGAAATTTTTGAAATAAAGTTTTCTGTTAGTGATTTTCTCAAATTTTTTGTAATAAATTTAGCTGTACCCTCAGCAGTTTTTAAAGCAATATTTCCAGTAAAACCATCAGTTACAATTACATTTGATTGTCCACTCATTATATTGTTTCCCTCTATATAACCATTGTAAATAAAGTTTTCTTCACTAGATAAATTTTTTAATCGTTTAGATGCAATTTTTAAAATCTCTGTGCCCTTCATTTCTTCTGAACCTACATTTAATAGAGAAACTTTTGGTTTTTCATTAGGAAATAAAGATTTGTAAAGAGCGGAACCTAGCTCTGCAAAATCTACAAGGTTTTGGTCGCTACATTCAATGTTGGCACCTAAATCTAAAACTACATTCATACCATTTTGATTGGGCCATAAACCTGCTAAGGCAGGTTTATTAACTTCATTCATCATTTTAAGTATCATTCTAGATATAACTAATAGAACTCCAGTATTTCCTGCAGATAAGCTTATATCAGATTTCCCATCAAGCTGATGTTTAATACAGTTCCACATACTTGTATTTTTAGAATTTTTGACTGCAGTCATAGGGCTTTCCTCATCTGAAACAACAGTATCTGAGTTTATAACATTTATTATGTTAGAGTTTATTTTGTATTTGTTAATTTTTTCTTTTATAATTTCCTCTTTTCCAAAGATATTTAAAACTATATCACTATTATATTTAATCTTATCTATAAATAGTTTTATACCTTTTAATGTTTTATCAGGAGAATTGTCACCACCCATTGCATCTATTGCAATAGAAATTTTTTTTGACATAAATATTAAATTAAATATCTAGAATTTTTTTACCGTTATAGTATCCAGTTTTCAAATCAATATGATGAGAAAGTTTATATTCACCAGTTTTTTTGTCTTCAACAAGATTTATTGAAGAAAGCTTATGATGTGACCTTCTCATTTTTTTTTTTGAAACTGAAGTTTTTCTTTTAGGAACTGCCATAAATAAATTTATAATTTATAGATTTCTTTATCATATTATTCAGTGTAAGTTCAAAACAAAAATTAAAAAAATCATCAAAATATGCCTCTAGACTCTCAAAATTTACCTCTTTCTTGTCATCTTTTTGAGAAAAATACTTAATAACAATTTTATCATTAATCTTAAATTGGTCATCAATATCAATTTTCAAATCCATTTTGAGCAAAATATCGTATAATATTTTATTGAGATCCTTCATTTTTTTATTAACAGATACATCACCAAAACCCAATTCTCTTAGATTATTTTCTATTTTAAAAAATAAATCATCGTATAAATTTTGATTAAACTTACTACCTTTTTTTTTATAAATAATCATAAAAACTGCAAAATGGAAAAACATTAAATTAATTCTTGTTTCAAAATTATCATTTAACTTAACTTTTTTATAAAAAAATATATCTCTAGATAGAGATAGTAATGTGTTATATAAATCTTCCTTATAATTATGTTTTTTAAAATTAAATATCATTTACTATATCCTTTTTATTTATTTATTATTTTAATTGGTTGTCAATTTCAAGAACCAACTAAAACCCATGGAATTATTTTTTTAGAAAATCGATATGAAAAACTGAAAATAGGTTTTTCTAACAAAAATGATGCAATAAAAATGATAGGTAATCCGCACACAAAATCTATCGATAATGAAAATGAGTGGTTTTATATCGAAAGAGTTTTATCAAAAGGTGAAATGCATAAACTTGGAAAAACAGTTCTTAAAAACAATAATGTTTTAATATTGATTTTTGATAAATACGGTATCTTGAATGATAAAAAATTATTAAATATTAATGATAAAAATAAGATTACCTTTTCGAAATCTGAAACTAACAATGAATTAGCAAAAAAAAGTTTCATAGAAAAATTTTTAAGTAGTATTAAAACAAGAATGTACGGTAATAAATAATCAAATATTAATGAGCTATGACTGCCAATAAAAGTAGTGCTACTATGTTAGTAATTTTTATCATAGGATTTACAGCTGGACCGGCTGTATCTTTATAAGGATCTCCGACTGTGTCTCCGGTTACTGCAGATTTGTGAGCATCAGAACCTTTTCCACCAAAATTTCCATCTTCTATATATTTTTTTGCATTATCCCAAGCTCCACCTCCGGCTGTCATTGAGATTGCTAAAAACAAGCCAGTAATAATCACACCTAACAACATTGCTCCTAAAGATGATAATGCTGCTTCCATGCCCGCAATTTGTAAAATTATAAAATAAAGTATAATTGGAGAGAGCACTGGTAAAAGAGACGGCATTATCATTTCTTTTATTGCTGCTCGTGTTAATAAATCGACTAATCTTCCATAATCAGGTTTTCTTTTGCCTTTCATTATACCGGGAATTTTTTTAAACTGTCTTCTTACCTCTATTACTACTGCACCACCTGCTCTACCGACAGCTTGCATACCCATTGATCCAAATAAGTAAGGTAACATTCCACCGATTAACAAACCTGTAACAACAAATGGATTTGATAAATCAAATGTAACAATTACTCCTTCAAGAGATGAACCTTTAACATTAGAAAAGTATTTAATATCTTCAGTATATGCTGCAAATAACACTAAAGCTCCTAAACCTGCTGATCCTATAGCGTAACCTTTAGTTACTGCTTTAGTTGTATTACCTACAGCATCTAATGCGTCAGTAGTTTTTCTCACATTTTTAGGTAATTTAGACATTTCTGCTATTCCGCCAGCATTATCAGTTACAGGTCCATAAGCATCTAACGCTACAACCATTCCTGTTAAAGCTAACATTGCGGTTACTGCGATTGCGATTCCATAAAGACCTGCAAGTTCATTGGTATATAAAATACCCGCAACTATTATCATTGCTGGAACGGCAGTTGCTTCCATTGAAATAGCTAAACCTTGAATAACATTTGTTCCATGACCAGTCGTAGAAGATTTAGCAACTGTTTTAACTGGTCTATAATTTGTTCCAGTGTAATATTCTGTAATCCATATTAACAATCCAGTAATAACAAAACCTACTACTCCGCAAATGTATAAGTCCATTCCAATGAAAGTTTTTCCACTATTACTATAAGTTTCTGATAATCCAACAATAGAGTTAGTTACAGGGTATAAAATTATTAAAGAAGTTAATGCCGTCACAATAAAACCTTTATATAAAGCACCCATAATGTTTTTATTTTTACCCAATTTCACGAACCAAGTTCCAACTATAGATGTAATTATACATGCGCCTCCAATCGCTAATGGGTAAATCATTAAGTTAAAATCAGATGGAAAAAATATCGAAGATAGCACCATTGTAGCAACAATAGTTACAGCATATGTCTCGAATAAATCTGCTGCCATTCCAGCACAATCACCTACATTATCTCCAACATTATCTGCAATAACTGCAGGATTTCTTGGATCATCTTCTGGAATACCTGCCTCGACTTTTCCAACTAGGTCAGCTCCAACATCGGCTCCTTTGGTGAATATACCGCCTCCCAATCTAGCAAAAATAGAAATAAGAGATGCTCCAAAACCTAGGGCAACTAATGCATTAATAATCTCTCTACTATCAACGTTTAAATTTATTAAAATTATATAATAAAGTGTGATTGATAATAATGCTAAACCAGCAACCAACAAACCAGTTATTGCCCCTGATTTAAATGCAATTGTTAATCCTGATTGAAGACTATGTCTCGCTGCTTCAGCTGTTCTTACATTAGCCTTTACAGAAATAAGCATACCAATATATCCGGCTACTCCTGATAAAAATGCCCCTATAAAATAACCTATACCAACTAAATAATTAAAAAAATAAGTGACTATTGCAAGAACAATTATTCCTACAACAGCAATTGTTTTATATTGTCTATTTAAGTAAGCTTTCGCTCCTATTTGAATAGCTTCGGCAATCTCTTGCATTTTATTATTACCAGCGCTGCAAGCAATTATTTGTCCGGAGAGTAAATAGCTATAAGCTACGGCTAAAATGCCAATAAAAGATATCAAATAAAGTAATTCTAAATAATTAGTCATGTTTTAAAACGCATAAATGCCAAATTAATATTAAAAACGCAAGCTAAACTTAATAGAAATAACAAATTAAATTACTCTTTTCTTAATTCCTTAGCTATTTTATCTAGTATAGCGTTCAAATAACCTATTTGAATTTTTTCAAGAAAATGTTCAGAAGCTAAAAGATATTCATTAATAATCACTTTTTTTGGGGTATTATGTTTAAACGTTAGCTCAAATATTGCAGCAAATAATATTATTTTTAGTATTTTATCAGTTTTTGTTAAATTTATATCATTTGAAAGATGTAAATTAATTTTTTCTTCTATTAACTTTGTTCTTTCTAAAGTTCCAGTGACTACATCTTTTATAAACTTTTTGTATTGACTCTTAGGATATTGAATTACATCACCAGGATTCAATAAAGAGTTATATAATTTTTGAATAACTTTAATTCTTGGAGATAAATTATTATATTTTTTTGGGTACATTTCCTAAAATTTTTATTACAGCATTAGCAGCTTCTAATCCCTTGTTAGTTTTACTTTTATAAATTTTTGAACTTCTTTGATTAGCTTGATTAATATTGAAAGCTGTAATAATACCATTTCCAATAGGCTTATTGAATTTAACAGAAAGATTTAAAATAGAATTAAATGTAGACGTGGATATCAATTGAAAATGTGGAGTTTGGC
>QBYC01000011.1 GCA_003283025.1 Pelagibacteraceae bacterium AG-325-C03 | reverse complement strand
GTTGCTGCTGTAGATGATGAAGATAAAGTAAGATGTTATCGTAATTGGCTAGGTCTAATGAAGGGCGACCTTACGGCCAATATAGAAAAAAATGGAAAAAAATTTGTTAGAAAACTAAATCCAGATCGAAATTATATTTCTAGGGATGGAAAAAAAATTACACTTCATGGAAGAGCATTATTATTAAATCGTAACGTGGGGCATCTAATGACTAATCCTGCTATTCTGTTGAACGATGGTTCAGAGATACCAGAAGGAATAATGGACGCTTTTATTTCTTCACTATGTGCTCTCCATGATGTTAAAAACAAAAAAAATTCAAGAACTGGTTCTGTTTACATTGTTAAGCCAAAAATGCATGGTCCAGAGGAAGTGGCTTTCACGAATACGCTTTTTGGAAAAGTTGAGGAGGCTTTAGGGATAAAAAAATATTCAATTAAAGTTGGCATTATGGATGAAGAGAGAAGAACTACAGTCAACTTAAAAGAATGTATTAGAAAAGTAAAAAATAGAATTGTTTTCATTAATACAGGCTTCTTAGACAGAACTGGAGATGAAATGCATACATCTTTTGAGGCGGGTCCAATGATTTTTAAGGGTGATATGAAGAAATCAATTTGGTTGGAAACCTACGAAAACTGGAATGTAGATATTGGATTAAACTGCGGTTTCTCTGGCAAAGCTCAAATTGGAAAAGGAATGTGGGCAATGCCAGATCAAATGGCAAATATGATGGAACAAAAAATTGGCCATCCAAAATCAGGAGCAAATTGTGCCTGGGTGCCCTCGCCTACAGCTGCAACTTTACATTCAATGCACTATCACAAAGTAAATGTTTTCGATGAACAAAATAAAATTAGTAATAGAAATAAAGCTAAGTTAGAGGATATTTTAGAAATTCCAAAAGCAGATAGACCTAATTGGGCGCTTGAAAGCATTAATAAAGAATTAGAGAATAATGCCCAAGGAATTTTAGGTTATGTTGTAAGATGGATCAACCAAGGTGTTGGATGTTCTAAAGTACCAGATATAAATAATATTGGCTTGATGGAGGATAGAGCTACGCTGAGAATTTCATCTCAACATATTGCTAATTGGTTGCATCACGGAATTTGTAAAAAAGATCAGGTCATGGAAATTATGAAAAAAATGGCAAAAATCGTTGATGAGCAAAATAAAAATGATGCTAATTATCAAAAAATGTCAGATAACTATGACAAGTCAATAGCGTTTTCAGCAGCTTGTGATCTTGTTTTTAAAGGTAGAGCACAGCCTTCAGGCTATACGGAACCTTTATTACATCAAAAAAGAATAGAGAGAAAAGCTTCTAATTAACTTTCGGTTACAGGTAATCTGTTTTTAAAAGCTGAAAACAAAGTCCCGTCATCTAATTGTTCAATTTCTCCACCAACAGGTAAACCTTGAGCAAGTTTTGTAATTTTTAACTTATCATTTTTAATGATATCTTCGATATAGTGAGCAGTAGTTTGTCCCTCAACAGTAGCGCTTGTTGCAATAATTACCTCTTTGAGATTATTTTTTTTTATTCTTTTAACAAGAGACTCAATTAAAAGATTTTTTTGTTCAAAATTTTCATTTGAATTTAATGTTCCACCTAAAATATGATAATGTCCTTTATAAATATTAGCAGAGTCTATAACCCACATATCAGCAAGATTTTCAACGACACAAATTTTATCGTAAGAATTGTCAGATGAGCAAATACAAATTTTGTCTATAATTTTTAAATTTCCACAGTCTACACATCTAACAACTTTTTTATAAACTTGGGCTAAAGATTTAGCTAAGGGTTTAACCATATTATCTTTATTATTAATTAGTTTAAGAATAATCCTTTTAGCAGATTTAGGTCCTAAACCAGGCAATTTAGAAAATTGCTTAATTAATTCATTAATTTCTGGAATTTCATTATCCATTAGAAAGGAAGTTTAAAATCTAGAGGCAAGTTAAGTCCACCTGTTGCTTTAGATAATTCTTCTGCAGATTTCTTTTTAAGATTTTCTTTAGCGTTATTATAGGCAGCAATTATTAAATCATTTATTATTTCCTGACTCTCTTTTTTCGCTGCATCACTAATCGTTATTGATTTAAGTTCATAATCTCCTGATAAAACAACTTTAACAAGATTGCCTCCTGCCTCTCCCTCTACTTCAATTTTTTTTATTTGATCCTGAACCTCTCTCATTTTCTCCTGCATGGCTTTGGCTTTAGATAACATGTCAGAAAAATTACTCATTTATTCCTCTTCCTTTAAATCAATTAATTTTGCATCTGGAAAAGTTTTTAGAATGTCTTGAGCAATTTTACTTTTCTTAAACTCTTCCACCCTATTGCTTTTATCTTCTAGGTTTTTTTCATATATACTTTTTGCATCAGCGTTTTTACTTAAAGATATAATCCATCTTTCACCCGTCCATAAAAGCAATTTTTCTGTAAGATTTTTTATAAAATTTTTGTTTAGTTTTTCATTGAAACAAATATCTATAGTACCTTTGTTAAAACTTACTAATTTTACGTTTCTTTCAAGGTCATACTTAAGTTCAATTTCTTTTTCTTTATTTGCTTGATCAATTAAATCTTGATAACTGGTTATTTCAATTTTTTCACTTTGATTGTCTTTTAATAAATTTTTTACTGGATTAGTTTTTATTTGATCAGTACTTTTAAGCTGGTTTTTAACTTGATTAGGAATGCTTGTCTCAAGTGGCTTGTCGTCAATTTTTTTACCAACTAAGCTTTCATCAGATTGGTGATTATTTTCGAAATTTTGAGTTTCTTTTCTCTCATCAATGTTTTTCAAATGTACTAATTGCATTACATACATTTCCAAAGTTAAATTTTCATTTCCAACAATTCTTAAGTCATCAATGGTTTTAATAGTGAGTTGCCAGAATAAACCGATATCTTGCATATCTATATTTTTAGAATATTGGTCAATCATTTGTACTTCTGCTTCTGATATAGACATATCTTTTTCAATAGGTCCTAAGTTTATTCTTCTGCTAAATAGATAAAGCACTTCAAGAATATCGTTTAAAAAGTTTTTTGCATCTAATCCATCATTAATAAGATCGTGCAAAAATTTTATAGCATCTTTTTCATTACCACTTAATACTTCTTTGAATAACGATATTATTTTGCTTTTATCTGCTAACCCTAACATTTGTCTTACATCGGGCTCTTCTATTTGTTTGCCTTCATTAATTGATTGAGATATTAAAGCTCGGTCAAGCAACGAAATAGAGTCTCTAACAGATCCTTCAGACGTCCTTGCGATTAACTTAATTGCATCTTCAGATATTTTACCTTTTTCTTTATCAGCAATAAGTTTTAAGTGTTTACATAGCTGTTCAACACTTACTCTTTTAAGATCAAATCTTTGGCAACGAGACAAAATAGTAATAGGTATTTTTCTCACTTCTGTTGTAGCTAAAATAAATTTTAGACTTGGTGGTGGCTCCTCCAAGGTTTTTAGTAAACCATTAAAGGCTTGCTTTGAGAGCATATGAACTTCATCAATTATAAATATTTTAAATTTTGCACTTGTAGGACTATATTTTGAATTCTCAATTAATTCTCTAACATCATCAATACCTGTTTTAGAAGCTGCATCCATTTCTAAAATATCCATGTGATTTGAATTAATTATTTCAGCGCAATGACAGTATTCTTCAGTTTTACATTTCTCTCCTTTTGTAAAATCCTTGCTGCAGTTTAGTGCTTTAGCAATTAATCTTGCTGTTGTTGTTTTTCCCACTCCCCTAATACCAGTTAGTAAATATGCATTTGGAGTTTTGTTAAGTTTAATTGCGTTAGTGATTGTTTGTGCCATAACTTCTTGACCAATCAATTCTTTAAATTCTTGTGGTCTATATTTAAGTGCTAGAATTTTATTTATCATTTTTTAAGAGGCAGGCAACAACCTGAATAATTTTCACTACGGCTGCTTCCTTTCGGACCTGACCGGGTTTATGAAACATCCACCTGATGCCAACCTCAATATGAGTATATCAAGATCAATTTAAATACTACAAGACTAGATTTAAATTTTGTGGACTATTTTTGCCTAAAAATTGAAGATTCATATACTCCTAATATATCTAAGGTTTCTGTATGAAAACCAAGTTCTTCCAATGCCTTTTTGACTCCAGCTTGCTCTAAATGACCTTCAAGATCTAAATAAAAGTTTGCTTGATCGAAAGTATTTTTGACTGAAAAACTCTCTAGTTTTGTAAGGTTTACTTGATTGGTAGCAAATCCACCAAGACATTTATATAGAGCCGATGGTTCACTTTTTACTCTGAAGATGCAGCTAGTTATATATTTTTTACTCTTATCATATTCGGGTTGCTCAATATTTTTTCCCATTATTAAAAAACGAGTAACATTTCCTTTATCGTCTTCTATATTTTTTTGTAAAATTTTCAATTTGTACATTTTTGCTGAGAGATCTGAAGCTATCGCTGCTATAGTTTTGTCATTACCCTCAGCCAAATCTTTTGCAGAACCTGCAGTATCTACGGAAATAATAGGTTGATAATTATTTTTTGTAATAATATTTTGACATTGACTAATAGCCTGGGAATGACTTCTTACATACTTAATATCTTCAATAGTTGCATCAGGTTTTCCAAGGAGATTATGTACTACAGGAAGAAAGTATTCACCATGAATTTGTAATTTATATTTTGGTAATAAGTAATGAATATCAGCTACTCTACCAGCTAAAGAATTTTCAATTGGAATTACTATTTTACAATTTATGTCGTTATAAGCTTGTTTAAAAGTATCTTCAAAGGTCGCACAAGTTTTTATTTCTGCATCCTTATATAATTTTTCTACAGCTATGTGCGAATAAGCGCCTAACTCACCTTGTATTGCAATTTTCATCTTACTCATTTGTTTCAATTATCTTTCTCACTTCCATTAAATCGCTTTTAGTATCTACACTTAAAGGAGAAGAATTGATATATCCAACATGAATTGTCATCGAGTTTTCTAAAGCTCTGAGCTGTTCTAACTTTCTTTGTAATTCAAGTTTTGACCTTTTCAAGCTTACATACCTTACTAATGCTTTATTAGTAAAGGCATAAATGCCTACGTGATGAAAATAGTTTTCATATTCTTTGGTATCTTGTCTGAAAAAATCTATAGCTTGATCAAATTGATTAATTTTTAGCTTATTTTTTGTAGCAACTTTAACATTATTCTCGTCTGCTAGTTCTTTTTCAGAGCTAAATGTGCTTGCCAAAGTTCCAATATCACATTTACCTTTGCTCATATAAGAAACTAAATTAGTTATAGCTCTAGGATCAATATTAGGCATGTCTCCTTGTAAATTTATAATTAAGTCAGGTTCACTTTTTAAATGGTTTTTAAACACTTCATAAACTCGATCAGTACCTGTTTGGTGATTTACCTCAGTGAGAATTGCTTTTCCTCCGTTCTTGTTAACTACATCTATAATCTTTTGATCAGGCGTAGCTACATAAACATGTCCGGTATTTGTTTTTTGTGCAGCTTCATAAACATGAAGAATCATCTCTTTATTTTTTATGAGTTCTAGAGGTTTGTTTGGTAATCTTACAGCGTCTAATCTTGAAGGTATTATTATTGCAGTTTTGTTCATAATTATGCGTCCCAAAGACGCAAAAAAAATTAAGTAATTTTAAGTTTTTTTATAAAAGTCATGCTATATGTCACTTGAGTATTTATCAAAAATATGGACAGTTTTGAATTAAATAAAATTATAGGCGCAGTTCTTCTTACTGCATTGATTATTATTGGTATTGGAAAATTCACTGATGTTTTATTCCACGTTGAGAAACCCAAAGAGTCAGCTTACAAAGTTGAGGGATTAGAAGTTGCGTCTACAACTGCTTCTGGTCAAGAAGCTGTAAAAGTTGTTGAAGCAGTAGATATAAAAGCACTTTTAGCAATGGGTGACTTAGCACATGGAGAAAAAGTTTTTAAAAAATGTACTGCTTGCCACATGATTGCTGCTGAGGGTAAAAATATGATTGGTCCTAATTTATGGAGCGTTATAGGTAGACAGGCTGGAGTTGTAAGTGATTATAAATATTCAAAAGCTATGATCGCCTACGGAAAAGAATGGACTTTTGAAGAAATGAATAGTTATTTAATCAAACCTCAAGCGTACGTTAAAGGAACTAAAATGGCTTTTGCTGGTTTAAGGAAAGAAAAAGATAGAGCTTCTGTAATTCTTTATATGAATTCAAAAAGCGATAGTCCTAAAGCATTGCCTTAGTCTAAACACCACTTAATTATACTTTTTTGAGCATGCACTCTGTTAAGAGCTTGTCTCCACACTACAGACTGCTTTCCATCAATAACTTCATCAGTAACCTCTTCACCTCTGCCTACAGGTAAACAATGCATAAAAATTGCATTTGAATTAGCTTTTTTCATTAATTTTTTATTAACTTGAAATGGCTTTAAAACCTTCTTCTTTGTTTTTTTATTAACCTTATCGTTCATCGATACCCACTTATCGGTCATCACACAATCTGAGTTTTTTACAGCGTCATCAGGTTTTTGAGTTATTAAAAGATTAACTTTATTTTCTTTAGCCCATCCTAATATTTTCTTTCCTGGAGCATATTTTTTAGGACAACCAATTCTTAAATTAAATTTAAATTTACCAGCTGCTTCTATTAAAGAATTAGACATATTATTGTCGCCATCACCTAACCAAGAAACTGTTTTACCAGTTATAGAGCCGTTACTCTCCTCATATGTTAAAATATCCGACATGATCTGGCATGGATGACTTTTGTCGGAAAGACCGTTTATAATTGGAATATCTAAATATTTACCAAACTCTTCTAAATTTTTATGCGAAGATGTTCTAAGCATAACTATATCTACATATTCGGTTAAAATTTTTGCAGTGTCTTTTAAAGTTTCATCTCCTTTTCCATAATGAATTCCATCTGGATTTAAAATAATAGAAGACCCACCTAATTGCTTAGCAGCAATATCAAAAGACATTCTTGTTCTTGTTGAGGGCTTTTCAAAAATCATTGCCATAGACTTACCTTCAAAAGGTTTGTCGTCATCAGGAGCAGATTTATTAAATCCTTTTCTACTAAGTTTTCTAATCTTAGCCTCATCAATAATGACTCTTAGATCAATCGAGGAATGATCTGATATATTTATGAAATTTTTCATCTATAGTTTTTGCAAACCTTATCTAGTATTTTTAGACTTAAATTAATTTCCTGCTTTGTGACATTTAAAGGAGGCAAAAGTCTGACAACATTCTCTGCCGCTCTAATTGTAAGAAGATTACTCTTTAATAGTTTATCAATAAAGGGAACTTGATTTTTATATAAAGATAAACCCAGTAATAATCCTTTTCCTCTAACCTCTTTTATAATTTTAGGATATTTATTTTTAAGTTTGTTTAATTCACTTAGAAAATATTTTCCATTTTTAGATACGTTAACTAAAAAACCTTTTTTAAACATCACATCCATGATTGCATTACCTGCACTCATCGCTAATGGATTACCGCCAAATGTTGAGCCATGGGTTCCTGGTTTCATTCCTGAAGCCACCTTTTTATTAACTAATACAGCGCCTATTGGAAAACCGCCCCCTATTCCTTTTGCAATTGGAACAATATCAGGCTTTATTTTTGCATGTTCAAATGCAAAAAACTTTCCACTTCTACCTATTCCGCATTGAACTTCATCAAGAATAAGTAATATCTTTTTTTTATTACAAAGTTTTCTTAATCCAACTAAACAAAAATCTGGAATAACTTTAATCCCACCTTCTCCCATAATAGTTTCAACCATAATAGCTGCAGTTCTACTTGTAATAGCTTTTTCTAAACCTCTATGATCGCCGAAATTAAAATGATCAAAACCATCAACTTTAGGACCAAAACCCTCTATAGCTTTTTTACTATTGCTAGCAAAAATAGTTGCAAGAGTTCTGCCATGAAAACTATTATTGATACATAAAATTCTATTTTTTCTTGGTTTGCCTCTAGAATAAAAATATCTTCTCGCAAATTTTATTGCAGCTTCTGTGGCTTCAGCGCCTGAATTTTGAAAAGCAACATAATCTGCAAAAGTTTTTTGAGTTAACCTTTTTGCTAATCTTTCTTGTTCAGGAATGACAAAAGCATTTGAAACATGCCAAAGTTTTTTTGACTGTTTGTAAATAGATTTGATCAAATGATTATGGGAGTGACCTAGGCAATTCACGGCTATACCTTGAACAAAATCTAAGTATTTTTTACCTTTTGTGTCATATAGAAAACTTCCTTTTCCTCTATTAAAAGAAATTTTTTTTCTATTATAGGTTTTTAATATCGAGCTCATTTTAAGACTTTATTTTATAACCGTTTTTATACAACAAGTAAGTGACAAACCAACTTACAAGACTTAAAATTGTCAAATACACTAAACCAACTGTAATTGATCCATCCGCTTGCCCAATAAAACTATATCTAAATCCGTCTATCATATAAAAAAATGGGTTAGCTTTGCTTACAATTTGTAAAAATTCTGGCAATCTGTCTATTGAATAAAAAGTGCCTGATAAGAAAGATAAAGGAACAATCACAAAATTTGTTACGGTAGCCATATGATCGAATTTTTCAGCCCATAAACCAGCTATTATTCCTACGTTCCCCAGTATGAAGGATGAAAGTAGAGTAAATATAACAAGTAATAAATAATTTGTGATTTCTATTTTTATAATAAGTTTAAAAACAATTATCGAAACTGCAGCTATCATTACACTTCTAGTAACCGCAGCAAGAGAAATGGAGATAGTAACCTCAGTAGCTGACAAAGGAGCGTAAAGAAGGTCAAGTATGTTACCTTGAATTTTTCCGATCATAAAAGATGATGATGAATGAGAAAATGATTGTTGGATGACTTGCATTGCGATCAACCCTGGCGCTAAAAAAGTTATAAAAGAAACTCCAAGCACATCTCCCCTATCTGCACCTATAGCTAGAGATAAAACAAGTAAAAAAAGTAAAGATGAAATTAGCGGAGAAAAAATAGTTTGTATCCAAACAATTAAAAATCTTAAGACCTCTTTTTTATATAAAGTCCAAGCTCCAACCCAATTTATTAATCCAAATCTTCTCGATCCAATTTTATATTTTTTTGTAATTTCAACCATTGATAGTCTTATAACCCCTTATTAAAAAAACTGTGCACAACTAAAACTACTCACAGCTTTAAGGTCTTTTAATGTTTTAAACCCCAATATTATGTCCTAAGTTTTTCATAATTACTAAATATTGTAATTATATACTATGAGTTGGACAGAAGAAAAAGTCGCTAAATTGAAAGAACTCTGGTCTAAAGGCCATACCGCAAGTCAGATAGCCGAAGCTCTAGGTGACACAACACGAAACGCGGTTATTGGTAAAGCTCACAGATTAAACTTAGAGGCGAGAGCCCCATCTAAACAATCTAGTCAATCATCAACATCTGTAAATAGACCTGTAAGAAGAGGATCTGCCCCCATTTCAAGGAAAGCTAAATTTCAATCAATTTTACTCGATAAAAATTTTGAACCAGAAAACCCTAAGTCTTTGGAGGAATTAACTGATCAAACTTGTAAGTGGCCTATAGGGCACCCGAATGAAGAAAAGTTTTATTTCTGCGGAAGAAAACCTGAAGGGGAATTTCCGTATTGTAAATTACATGTCCTGTACGCATTTCAACCTAAAGGCACAAAAGAAGAGGTTCTTGATAAAGAAGATGACATTCCAGAATTTATTGAGAAAAAAGTTAAAGCCTCAGGGTAATTCAAACTCAAATGGAATTTATTAAAAAATACCTTAAGTGGTTAAGCACTTTTTTAGTTCTAACAGGAATACTGCTTACCAATCTTAATATGTACCCTATTAATATTATGTTTCATGGAGCGGGAGTTGTAGGTTGGACTATTGCTGGTTTTCTCTCAAAAGATAAAGCTATTCTTACAAACTTCGGATTACAAATTCCTTTATTTTTAATAGGATTCTATCAATTGTTAATTCAATGAAAAATAGAATATTTATAGGTGAATTTATAGGTAGTGCTTTTTTAGTCATGATCATAGTTGGTTCCGGGATAATGGCTCAAAATTTGACTAGAGACTTTGCAGTCATGTTATTAGCTAATACTCTTGCCACTGGTGCAGGATTGTTTGTTTTAATTAATTCAATTGTAAATATTTCTGGAGCTCACTTTAATCCTGTTGTTACAATGACAATGTATTTCACAAAAAAAGTTAAAAAAGACTTAATTTTTACTTATATAAGTGCCCAAATTTTAGGATGTCTATTGGGAGTAATGCTCGCAAATTTTATGTTTGATTTACCTTTTATAGAATTATCAAGCAAAGCTAGACCAGGGTTTAATATTTTTATTGCAGAAGTTATAGCAACTTTTGGTTTAATTTTCATAATATTTGGTTCACTTAAAAATGGAACTGTTGCAGTTGCTGCATCCGTTGCAACTTATATTACTGCTGGGTATTGGTTTACTTCATCAACTTCTTTTGCTAACCCTGCGGTTGCATTAGCTAGAACTTTCACTGATACATTTACAGGTATAAACTATTTAAATACACCTACTTACATAGTTGCAGAAATTATAGGTGGTTTGTTAGCTTTATTTATAATTCAGAAAATTTTTTACAAAAAATAATCCCGTGAAATGAACACGTGAAACTGGTTGATTTTAATTAAGTTTTTGAAATATAATGTTATTAAATTTTTAAGATAAATATTCTTAATAACAGATAATTTATTTGCAAATAGTCAAATAATTTTTATAAGCGATCCAAGGCTTATTCAAAAAAAAAATTAATAAATTCTTTACTAGATAAATTTTAAACATCCTTTAAAAGTTTTATTAAGTATGACGATTCGGATGTCAAGAATAACAATAAAAAAATGACAAAAAGGAAATAATATGGAACTTACGTTAATATACACGATTATAGGGTTCGGATTAGCAGGTTATAGTGTAATCGCTAACGACTCTATACAAACACTCGGAACTTTTATTGCTTCAAAGCAAAAATGGTTTAAATGGTACACGCTCGCAAGTGCTGCATCACTAGTAATGATTGTTGCAATAACTTGGGGCTGGTACAGTTATGATGGAGATATTTCTTACGGAAGATTAACAAGAATACCTTTCCAAGAAATTCAGTGGTACCACGCAGTTGCGCCTGCAATTCTATTGGCACTAACAAGAATAGGTATCCCAGTATCTACAACTTTTTTAGTTTTATCTGCGTTTGCCTCAACAATTGTTTTGGAAAAAATGCTTGTGAAAAGTATTGTAGGTTATGGTATAGCGGCAACAGTTGCTTACTTCTGTTGGATTGCAGTTTCTAAATTTATTAATGAGAAACTTGATGAAGTTAAAGGGGATAAATGGATTGCTTTTTGGCGAAATTCAGTTTGGGTATCTTCAGGCTGGTTATGGTGGGTTTGGTTATCACATGATGTTGCAAACATTGCTGTGTACTTACCTAGACAATTAGATTTTTCATTACTTTTAATTGTAATAACATACTTTACCGTTCTACTTTTTTATATCTTCTATATTAGAGGTGGCTCGATACAACAGGTTGTATTAGAAAAAACTGGAACGAGATACGCTCGATCAGCAACGATCATCAACGTGATTTATGCTGCAGTTCTTTTCTACTTCAAAGAGTTGAATGATTTACCAATGTCAACGACATGGGTGTTCGTAGGCTTATTGTGTGGAAGAGAGTTGGCAATTTCAACTATGAACAAGGATTATAAATTCAAATATGTCTTTCCACTAATTGGAAAAGACTTTGTTAAAATGATATTTGGATTAAGTGTTTCGGTAGCAATCGTGCTTGCGATACATTACTTTATAATTCCTAGAGGATTATTTTAATAATCAAGACTATTTTTTCTTCTGAAGATCTTCATAAATTTTTTTAAGGTCTTCAGGAGATAGGTTTTTTTCTTTTAATTTATCTAAAATTTCTTCATCTTCTTGGCTAACATTTTCATTCGTCTTTTGGTCTTTAACTTCACTTCTTGCCTCAAATCCAGCTTTAATAAATTTTGCCGATACAAGAATAACAATAATAGCAATGATACCTGCTAGTGATAAAAACAATAAAGTCATTATGAGATTATAACTGATATTTAACGAGGTGTTAAATAAGTTTAGTAAGTATGTAAATTTGTAGCAAAAGGATTAAAAAAGGTAGAATAGTCCTAATAAGTTCCATTGTATGATTATATTCATCCAATTTTCTTTCTAACCAATTTCTTTGATATTTTTTTTTTGCCATGCGTGTATTTATATCAAGAACGTAAAAAGATCAAGTTTTAGAATTAAAACCAAGAAATATTTTTTGCTTTACAAATTTCTTGAACTTTTTTTGGATAGTCAGTTATAATTCCATCTACACCGTACTCAATCATTCGAATAATATCTTGTTCTCTATTCACTGTCCAAACACAAGTCGCAAGACCATGCTTATGTGCTAATTCTACATTTTGTTTTGTAACATCACGGTAGAAAGTACTCCACACATGCCCTTCTAATGATTTAATTATATTAGGAAGCAAAAATAATTCTTCCATAGGATAGTTTTTAACCATCCACGGAGAATTTTCATAAATATTCTTTTTCGTTATTGAAAGACCTTGTTGCAGGGTTATAAATCCTCTTAAAATATTTGGATTTTGTTTTTTAAGGGCGTAAAGAATTCTAAAATCATAAGAAGTGATTAAAGTTCTGTCCTCAAGTTTAAAATCTTTTATATCTTTAAGGATTAAGGAAACCATTTTTTCTGGGTCAGGTGTTACATTTTCTTGTGTGGGAGTTGATTTAATTTCTAAATTTAAAAATACATCTTTATATTTGTCTTCCGTCACTAATTTAAAGAAATCAGTTAATTTTGGTATTTTTTCACCTGTAATAGGTTTTTGATTTTTAAATCTTTTTGCGTACTTTGTTTCGGGCTTTATACTTCCAATACTATACTTACTAACTTCCTCATAAGTCAGTTCCACTAATTTCATGCTTTTATCTGTGATCCAGCTCCCTGAGGCATCTTTAACTAAATCTGGATTTAATCTGTAGTCATGAAATATCGTTGGAATATTATCTTTTGAAATTACAACATCGAACTCAACAGCTTTAATACCAAGATCAAAAGTATATTTAAAACCAGAGATTGAGTTTTCAACAATATCACCTCTAGCTCCTCTGTGGCCGTATATTCTTATGTAATTAGGCTTCGTTAAAAATGGATTGATCAATTAATCCTCAAATCAGTATTAGTATCAAACAGGTGTAGTTTGTCATTTTGAATGGAAAGATTTATATTTTTTCCAATAGTATCTTCATTAACAACACCTGAGATACTTGCAACTAAAATTTCATTACTATTTTCAAGTTTACCATGAATAAGTGTATTAGCTCCGATCAGCTCTACAAGTTCAACTTTTAATTTGATTGGACCATTTTGATCTAATTCAAAATCTTCAGGTCGCATACCTACATTAACAGGTCCATTAAATTTTGAATTAATTGAAAGTGAAGATTTGTTTGCAAAACTCACTTTATTATTTTCGCAGTTCCCTTTTAAAATATTCATCGCTGGACTTCCGATGAATTGAGCCGTGAATAAAGTTTTGGGCTTTGTATAAACTTCTAAAGGTGTTCCAATATGTTCTACGTTGCCTTCGTTCATTACAATCATTCGATCAGCTAATGTCATCGCTTCAACTTGATCATGCGTTACATAAAGAGAGGTAGTTTTTAATTGAGTTTGAAGTTTTTTAATCTCTAATCTCATTTGAACTCTTAATTTTGCATCAAGATTTGATAAGGGTTCATCAAATAAAAAAGCCACAGGGTTTCTTACAATCGCTCTTCCCATTGCAACTCTTTGTCTTTGTCCACCAGATAATTGATTAGGTTTTCTTTCTAATAATTCTCCAAGCTCTAAAATTTCAGCTGCTTTTTGAACTCTTGACTCAATTTCTTCTTTCGGCACTTTTGCAATTTTTAAACCATAAGCCATGTTGCCAAATACTGTCATGTGAGGATAAAGAGCGTAATTTTGGAATACCATGGCAATATTTCGCTCCATAGGTTCAAGCTCGTTTACTTTTTTATTATCAATTAAAATATTTCCTTCATTAGCATCCTCTAACCCCGCAACCATTCTCAATAATGTTGATTTACCACAACCTGATGGTCCAACTATTACAATCAGCTCACCATCTTTTACATCTATACTCAGATCATGAATAACCTGAGTTTTTCCAAAAGATTTTTTTAAATTTTGTAAACTAATTTGAGACATTATTTATCGCTTTCTAATAACCCTTTAACAAAAAACTTTTGCATACTGATTACTACTATGACTGGTGGAACCATAGCTAACATTGCTGTTGCCATTACCGTTGGCCAGTGTGCATAATCATCGCCTGTAGGTATCATTGAATCAATTGCCATTACAATGGTTCTCATGTCAGGATCAGTCGTCATTAATAGTGGCCACAAATATTGGTTCCAACCAAAAATAAATAAAATTACAAATAAAGCCGCAATATTAGTTTTACTAATTGGAACTAATATATCAAAAAAGAAACGCATTGGACTACAACCATCCATTCTGGCTGCTTCAACCATTTCATCTGGTATAGTCATAAAAAATTGTCTAAATAAAAAAGTTGCTGTCGCTGAAGCAATTAATGGAAAGATTAATCCGGTGTAAGAGTTTAATAGATTTAAGTTTGCAACAACTTCGTAAGTTGGAACTATTCTTACCTCAACTGGAAGCATCAGAGTAATAAAGATTAACCAGAAACATAAATTCCTGAATGGAAATCTAAAATAAACAAATGCAAAAGCTGATAATAATGAAATAATTATTTTTCCAACTGTAATTCCAATTGCCATGATTGCAGAGTTCATCATCATTTTTATGACGGGAACTTTGGCTCCGTATCCCTCTGGCGAACCTCTGAATAATGCATTAGCATAATTTTCAAAGAATTCTGTTCCTGGTAGCATTGGTAATGGTGGATAAATAATTGCATCTTGAGTTACGGTTGATGCAACAAAAGTAAGCCAAACTGGAAAGAATATAAATAATACCCCAAGAATTAAACCAAGGTGAGTTAACCAATATCCTGATTTCTTTTTCTCAACCATTAGTAATGAACCTTTCTCTCTATATATTTAAATTGAATGACGGTTAAAATTCCAACTAAAACAAGTAGGATTACCGATTGAGCTGCGCTTGATCCAAGATCTTGGCTCACAAACCCATCGGAGAATACTTTATAAACTAGTATAGTGGTCGACTGTTCAGGTCCGCCTGAAGTGATTGTATGTATTACTCCAAAAGTATCAAAGAAAGCATAAACAATATTTACGACTAATAAAAAGAATGTGATGGGTGAGAGAAGAGGTATAACAATCGTACCAAATCGTTTCCAAAAACTAGCACCATCTATCGCAGCCGCTTCAATAATGGATTTAGGAATAGCTTGAAGTCCTGCTAAAAAAAATAAAAAGTTATAACTTATTCTTCCCCATGAAGAGGCCAGAATAACTAAGAACATAGCTTGATCACCTTTTAACGTATGGTTCCACTCATAACCTAAAGCTTTAAGATAATAAGAAGCTAAACCAATGTTTCCATTAAACATGAATAACCATAAAACTCCTGCAATCGCTGGTGCTATAGCGTAAGGCCAAATTAATAATGTTTGATAAACGCCTGCACCTTTAATTAATCGATCCGCTAACGCAGCTAAATATAAACCTAAAGCCATTGAGGAAACTGATACTGCTGTTGAAAAAATAACTGTCGTTTTGAAACTTGCTAAATAATAAGGATCGGATAATAAAAATCTAAAATTATCTAAACCTACAAATTCTGTCTTTAATCCAAAGGGATCTGGTAAAAATAAAGAATTCCAAATGGCTTGTCCTGATGGATAAAAAAAGAAGACAAAAGAAATCAGTAATTGAGGTGCAACTAACAGTGCTGGTAACCACCAGCCTTTAAAAAAAACTCTTTTTTCCATTTGATCTTAAGAATTATAACAGGGGCTTTCGCCCCTGATACATTAAATTGATTTATTTGTTAGCTCTTTCAAATCTTCTTAAAAGAACATTACCTCTTTTTACAGCGCTGTCTAAAGCTACTTGAGCAGTTTTGCTGCCGTTGTAAACTCCTTCCATCTCTTCATCAATAATTCCTCTTATTTGATCAAAAGACCCAAGACGTAAGCCTTTGGAGTTTTGAGTAACTTTATTTCTCATCATCTGTATTCCTGCTAAATCAGTTCCAGGATTTGATTCATAAAATCCTGCTTTTTTAGTTGCTTTAGCAGCTGCAGTTGTAACACCCAAATAACCCGTGTCTTGGTGCCACTTAGCTTGAATATCAGTATTAGATAAGAAAGCTAAAAATGCTGCAGTAGCTTTATTCTCTTCTTTAGATTTTCCAGATAATGCCCATAAAGATGAACCACCAATGATTGTGTTTTGAGGTGCTTCAGTTGCTCCATAGTAAGGTAAGTGTCTAATACCAAATTCAAATTTTGCTTCTTTTTTGATACCAGCATAACCAGCAGAAGATTCTGTCATTAACATACATTCACCGGCTCTAAAATTTTTACCAGCTTCATTTCTTCTACCCATATACTTAAATTTACCTTCTTGTGCCCATTTACCTAAAGTTTGAATGTGCTTGATGTGTACTGGACTATTGAATGCTAACTCAGTATCTAAACCAGCAAATCCATTTGATTTAGTTGCAAACGGTATGTTGTGGTACGCTGAAAAATTCTCAAGGTGAACCCAGCTGTGCCAACAAGTACAGAAAGGCATATCAATGCCCTTAGCTTTTGCAGCATCAAGTGCGTTTCCAACTCTTTTCCAAGTACTTAAGTCCATCTCTGGATCTAAACCTGCTTTTTTCATCAAGTCTTTATTTACCCAAAGCACTGGAGTTGAAGAGTTATACGGCATAGATAACATTTTGCCATCTGTTGTTGTATAATAACCAGATACAGCAGATACAAATCCATTAGGATTAAATCTTTGACCAGCATCTTTCATAAGTTGGTACATAGGAACATAAGCTCCTTTTGCTGCCATTAAACTTGCTGTTCCAACTTCGAATACCATAAGGATATTTGGATGTTGTCCAGCTCTAAATGCAGCAATACCAGCATTAAGAGTTTCTGAGTAATTACCTTTTCTAGTATGAACAACAGTGTATTTGTCTTGTGATGCATTGAACTTGTTTACTTGTTCATCAAGTAATTCACCAAGTCTTCCACCAAAAGCATGCCACCATTGTATTTCTACTTTTGCTTGGGCAGATGTTCCCGCAAACATTGCGAAAAGTGCCAACGAAGCAATTATTGCTTTTATTGTTCTCATTTTTGATGTCCCCCGTTTTCTTTAAAAAGAAAAAAGCTAGCACAAAATATATATAAAGAGGAGTCGGTAATTAAATTTAGATTCTACCTAGGGTTTTATTTTACTTTTCCAAAAAGATTTAAAAGTATGACACCTGCTATAATTAATATTAAACCTATAGTCCCATAGATATTTGGAGTTTGATTATATTTAAATATTCCAAATAAAGTTACTGCAGTTATAGTTAAAGCGCCATAAGTTGCGTACGTAAAACCAACTGGAATTATTGTCATTGCTTTTGAAATGCAAAATAAACAAACCACAATACTTGTAACACAAAAAATTGTCGGGCTTATTTTTGAAAATCCCTCAGTTGTTTTTAAAAAACCATTTGAGGCAATCCCCGTGATAATCGCTAAAGCAAGATATATATACCCTGATAGTAAAGTCATACTTTTCATTTAAGCTTTTGCGAACTGGCCGCCATCTTTATATCGCCATAACCATTTTTTCATTTCTTCTTCAACATCAGATGGATCAATATCTAAATCTTTCAAGGTTAAATGGTTGCTAGATACTACATTATCTGCTTCTGATAAAATCTCACACTGATCTTTTGTTAAAATTGGTGGTATGGGCAATAAACTTAAAATACTACTTTGAATTTTTGCAATTGGCATGGGCATAGGAACTACAAATCTTTTTTTATTAATAGTTTTTAAAATAGATTTAACCATATCACCAAAACTTATTACTTTTGGACCGCCGATTTCATAAATTTTACCTTCACTGCCCTTAGTTTCAATCGCTTCAACTATTGCATCGGCAACATCATTTACCAAAATAGGTTGAAACTTATAGTTTATGCCTACAACAGGTATAACTGGCAAAATACTTAATTTAGAAAAAAGATTTGTAAAATTATCTTCAGTTCCGCAAACAACACTTGGTCTTATGATCACTGTGTTTTTAAAATTTTCTAATGCCTTTACCTCACCTTGATATTTTGATTTTTGATATAAAGATTTTGAATTTTCACTTGCACCTATTGCTGAAACATGAATAAATTTCTTAACATTTGACTCTGAACAAATTTTAGCAACTGCTTCAGGTATATTTGAATGAATATTATAAAATTTTTGTTTTCTAGTTTCATAGAGAATACCAATCAAATTTATAACTATATCTGAGTTTTTAATTGCTTCTTTTAATTCTGAAAAATTATTGGGACTCCATTCCAATAGCTCTATTGATCCCGGTGTAGCTTGGGTTTTCAAATAACCTTTTTCGAAGGCTTTTCTTGTGGAAATGATACATCTGCAGTTTTTCTTGGTCAAATTTCGAACAAGATATCTTCCTATAAAGCCACCGCCACCTAAAATTGTGCAAATTTGATTTTTCATGGTATTTTACAATTATATATGAAAATTACTAAGTTTAAAGAGGACATAACTTCAGAGATAGCCGATAAATTTAAAAATAGTATTGCAATAGATACTGAGGCTACCGGACTTCAAATTCCAGAGAGAGACAAGTTAAGTTTAATTCAAATTTGTGACGAAAACGGTAATGTTTTTATAATTCAGCCCAATAAAAAAAACTTTAATGCTCCTAATTTAGTATCTGTTTTAGAAAATAACAGTATTTTAAAAATCGGACATTTTTTACGATTCGATAAAAATGCCTTAGAATATTTTTTAAGGTGTAAAATAAAGAATATTTTTGACACAAAAATTGCTTCAAAAATTGTTAGAACTTACACAGATAGTCATGGCTTAAAAAATCTTGTTCAAGAATTTTGTAATAAATCTTTAGATAAAAGACAAGGTAGTAGCGACTGGAATAAAGATTTAGATAAATTATCTGACAAACAGTTGGAGTATGCGGCTAATGATGTAATCTATTTGCACAAGATCAAAAAAGAATTAGAAACTATGCTTATCAGAGAAAATAGAATGGAAATCTTTAAAAGCTGTCTAAATTTTTTAGATACAAGAGTGCAATTAGATCAAAGCGGATTTAAATTTGATATTTTTGAACACTAATGGAAAATAAAAATTATATTTCACTTGCAAAGAAAACAGCAAGTATTCAAATTAATGAATTAAAAAAAATAAAAAAAGTTTTTAATAATTCATTTATAAAAGCCGTTGAACTAATCGTAAATTGTAAAGGAAAAGTAATTTTTGCTGGAATTGGTAAATCTGGTTTAATAGCAAAAAAAATATCCGCTACTTTTTCTAGCATTGGTGTACCAAGTTTTTTTTGTGATCCTGCCCAAGCTTTGCATGGAGACATGGGTCAGATCGAAAAAAAGGATATTTTAATAATTTTCTCTTATTCAGGAAACACGATTGAACTTACTAACATGTTAAAATATGCTAATAGATATCGTATCAAAATTATTGGCGTTGCTTCTAAAACAGACAGTATGTTATTAAAGGCTAGTGACATAAAACTTATTCTACCAAAAGTAAAAGAGGCAGACTCAACAGGAATGGTCCCTACCTCTAGCACATCGATTACATTATTGCTTGGAGATTGTTTAGCTACAACAATAATGTATAAAAAAAAGTTTTCTAAAGAAAAATTTAAAATTTTCCATCCTGGAGGTAATATTGGAAAATCTTTACTTCTTGCAAAAGATATAATGGTAATTGGAGGAAAAATGCCTGTGATCGACTACAAAAAAAGTTTTGAAAAAGCATTAAGGATAATGAACAAAAAAAAATTAGGAATAGTCGTTATTAATAAAAAAAAATATATTGCAGGCCTTATTACTGATGGGGACCTTAGAAGAGAATTAAATAGTTATTCTAAAAAAAACAATTTAAGCAAATTTATTAATAAAAAACCTTTAGTTGTAAATGAGAATATGCCAGCTCAAAAAGCATTAGCAATAATGAACGAAAAAAAAATAACAAGTTTACTTGTGGTTTCTGATAAGGACTTAAAAAAATCGCAAAAAAAATTGAAAGGAATAATACATATCCACTTTCTTTTAGATGGAGGTGTAAATTGAGTAATCGAAAAAGAAATTTAAGAATAATTCAAATTAGTTTAATATTACTAGCTCTGCTAATAATTTTTTTTACTTATTTTCAGAATCAAAAATCCGAAAAAGCTGATATTTTTTCAGCAGAAACTGAAAAAAAAATTAAAGAACTTATTTCTAAAAAAACATCTGATGAAGACATTTTTTATAACATTGAATATTCTGGTTTAGACCTTGCAGGAAATAGATATATTTTAAGATCCAAGGAGGCTGTCAACAGTAAGGAGAATATTGAGATAGTTAACATGAGACATGTAGATGCTTTTTTTTATTTTAAAGATGGAACTGTATTAAATGTTAAATCTGATGAGGGAAAATATAACAACAAAACATTAGATATGAGCTTTTATAAAAATGTAAAAGCAAACTATGGAGATAGTCAACTATTTTCTGAGAAAGCTGAATATTCTAACGCTAAAAGTTTTTTAATAGTTTCTGAAGATGTTGTTGTAGAGGATTTAAGAGGTACGATGTTTGCAGATAGACTTATATTTGATATAAAAAAAAATACACTTGATATTTATTCTACAAGTGATGATAAAGTAAATGCTTATTTGGATATAAAATGAAAAAAGGTTTCAGAATTTTAAAATTTAAAAAAGATAAACCTATTTTTGAAATCAAAGATTTAAGTAAATCTTTTGATGGAAGACCTGTATTAAAAAGATTGTCACTCAAAGTTTTTCCAGGAGAATGCGTTGGTATACTCGGACCTAACGGGTGTGGTAAGACTACACTATTTTCTATGTGTATTGGTGAGCAGAATCTAGACACTGGTAAAATTATCTTAAATAATAAATCAATTGAAGAGATTCCAATTCATTTAAGATCTAAAGAAGGTTTAGGTTATCTGCCTCAACAAAGAAGTGTATTTAATATGTCAGTATATGACAACATACTTGGTATTGCTCAAATTTCTATCAAAGATTTAGATACACAAAAAAAAGTCACTGAAAAACTTTTAGATGAATTTAATCTACAACACCTACGAACACTAAATGCTTCGGTATTATCAGGAGGAGAAATTAGAAGACTTATGATGGCAAGAGTTATGATAAATAATCCTAAAATTGTGCTACTAGATGAGCCACTTGCTGCTCTAGATCCATTAGTTATTCAGGACATCCAAAAATATATTTTAAAAATTCAATCAAGCGGAACTGCAGTCCTTGTAACAGATCACAATGTAAAGAATTTATTCGACATAACTGATAGAAGCTACGTTCTAGGTGAACATACTGTAATTGCAGAAGGAACTTCCAGAGAGCTACTCAAATCTTCTAAGGCTATAAAATATTATTTTGGATCTCAGTTTTCTTAAAAATAATAATGGCTAAAAAAAAATTTAATTTAATACTTAAAAAAAAAATAAAACCATTTAATAAAAAAATCTCTGTAGATTCCGACAAATCATTGTCAATCAGAAGCTTTTTGATTGGTTCAATTTGTCAAAATTTATCAATAGCAAAAAATGTATTGGAGTCCGATGACGTTAAAAGCACAATAACTGCTTGTAAAAAACTTGGAGTAAAAATTTACAAAATAAAAAATAAATCTTATAAAATTTATGGAAAAGGCTTAGGTTCTCTATTTTCAAAAAAAAATATGGAAATTAATTTTGGTAACTCTGGAACTTTAGCTAGATTGTTGATTGGAATTCTCTCAACTACTCCCAATATTGAAATAAATATTAAGGGAGATCATTCACTAAATAAAAGAAGTATGAAGAGATTAATAAATCTAATGTCTAGATTTGGAGCAACTTTCTTACCTTTAAACAAATTTACATTTCCGCTTAAGTTGATTTCGTCAAGGATGCCTGTTGGAATATCTTATAAGTCTGGTGTAAGCGCTCAATTAAAATCTGCGGTAATTTTAGCAGGTCTTAACAGTTATGGAAATACAAGAATTGAAGAGGCAATAAAATCGCGAGATCATACTGAAAATCTCCTAGAGTCAAATACTCAAGCTATTACAATAAAACACAAAAAAAAGAAAAAAATAATAACCATATATGGTAAAAAAAATTTAAAACCTAATCTTATTAAAATATCAGGTGACCCTTCTAGCGCTGCATTTTTTGTTGCACTGACATTATTGAATAAAAACTCTACACTCAAAATTAAAAATGTTTGTCTTAATCCTACACGTACAGGTTTTTATGAAATCTTAAAAAAGAATAAAGCCAAAATTAAGATAATAAATTTAAAAAAAAAAAATAGTGAAATATCTGGAGATATTATGATTAAAAGTTCTAAACTTGACTCGATTAAAGCACCTGGTGATTTATATCCTCGTATGGCAGATGAATACCCGATCTTGTTTATTATAGCTGCCTTGATTAAAGGAACTTCAGTTTTTAATAATATAGGTGACTTAGTGTCCAAAGAGTCAAATCGTATTATTGAAATGCAAAAAATATTAAAACAAATAGGTGTAAAAAGTATTTTTCATAGCAATCAAATTAAGATTTTTGGTAAAGGAATTTTTGATGCTAGTAAAAAAAAAATTATTGTCCCTAATTTAGGAGATCATCGTATTTGTATGTCAGCTTTTGTATTATCAATTTTAACTGGGGCTAAAGCAAAAATTAAAAATTTTGAAACTGTTTATACCTCATCACCTTCTTTTTTAAAAATTATGAAATTGCTAGGAGCAAAATTTGAAACTCAAAAATAAAAATTTAAAAATTACTTGTGACGGCGGTGCTGCTACCGGAAAATCAACAGGAGCTAAATTAATTGCAAAAAAATATAATCTTGTTTTTCTTTCAAGTGGATTACTTTACAGATACGTAAGTTACTTAATTATAAAACATCGTCCTCATAATAAGACTAATTTTATTGAAAAAAAATTTAAAAATTTAAACTATAATAAATTAAAACAAATAAGATTACATACACAAAAAATATCAACACATAGTGCTAAAATTGCAAAAATTCTAAGTATTAGAAATATTTTAAAAAAGTATCAAAAACAATTTATTAAAAATAATAAAGGTTGTGTATTAGAAGGAAGAGATGCTTCCACAAAAATTTTACCAAATTCTGATGTTAAATTTTTTTTCATTTGCAATTTAAATACTGCTGCAAAAAGAAGATATAAAGAATTAAAAAAAAATGACTTAAAAGTTAATTTGAATAGTGTAAAAAAAGCTCTAAAATTAAGGAATATTTCAGACAAAAAAAGGAAACATAGTCCTTTAAAAATACATAAAAATGCTGTAGTGGTTGACACCGGAAAATTAAATAAACATGAAATGGTGGCTAAAATGTCAAGACATGTTGAAATAGTGATTAATAAAAAATATGGCAACTGAACAAGAAATAAAAAAAATGAGCTCTCTTCACAAAGAGTTTCAAAACTTATTAGAAAAAGATTTCAAAGATCGCACACTTAAAGAGAACGAAATAATAAAAGCTACTGTCACCGAAATTACTAAAAATTTCATAGTAGTAGATTGTAAAGCAAAAATGGAAGGGATGATTCCAATTGAAGAATTTAAAAATGATGATGAACTAGCTAAATTAAAAGTAGGATCACAAATTGATGTTTATCTTGAAAGAATTGAAAGTTTTAAAGGTGAAATAGTCATTTCAAGGGATAAAGCTAGAAAAATGAAAGCTTGGAAAAAGATGGAAAAAGTTTTTGAAACGCAAGAAGAGATGACTGGATACATTACAGGTAAAATCAAAGGTGGCTTTATAGCTAATGTAGAGGGCTTGCCATGTTTTATGCCTTCTTCACAAATAGACGTAAGACCTTTAAAAAAAATTGATCACTTAATGAATACTCCCGTAAAAGTAATAGCCACTAGAATAGACAAGAATAGAGGTAATGTTTGTGTATCTAGAAGAGCAGTAATTGAAAAAAGTAAAAATGCAGAAATAGTTGAGGCGCTCAAAAATATTAAAGAAGGTGACATTGTTGAAAATGCAATAGTTAAAGCAACTACTGATTGGGGAATATTTTTAGATATAAATGGTATAGACGCACTTTTACATGTTTCAGATTTAAGTCACGGTAGAGTAAAAAAACCTGCAGACCTAGTATCAATTGGTCAAAAAATTAGAGTTAAAATTACAAAAATTGACGAAAAAACTAATCGTGTGTCTGCATCTGTTAAAGCGCTTACAGAAGATCCTTATGAAAGTATTGAACAGAAATACAAAGTTGGAGAATTTTATAAAGGAACAGTTACAAAAATAATGGATTACGGATGTTTTGTAAAAATTGAGGATGGAATAGAGGGTTTGATACATAATTCAGAGTTAGATTGGACTAACAGAAATATTAATCCGGGTAAAGTTTTGTCCGTTTCTCAAAAAATAAAATTTAAAATTGTAAATATAGAAAAGGCATCAAAAAGAATATCTCTATCCTACAAAGCCACTTTGGAAAATCCATGGGAAAAAATTAAAAATCAAATAGATAAAGTTAATAAAATCAAAATTAAAAATATCACTGATAAAGCCATATTTGGAGAATTAACTGACTCAAAATTGTCAGGGATGTTGCATTATAAAGAAATATCGTATCAGGAGAACATCGATGACTTAAAAAAGTTCAAAAAAAACGATATTATAGAGGTTAAAATTATTGAAATTAAAGATGAAAAAATAAGATTTTCTAAAAGAGCATTAGAAAGAGATCCTCTAGACTGGTTTAAAGATAATAAGAAAAAAGTTGGAAGTATAATTACTACAAGAGTTCATGAAGTTTTAAAAACAGGTCTTAAAGTTTCAATCGACAAAGATAAAAAATTGATTGTAACCATAAAAAAATCTGACTTAGCAAAAGACAGTGCTGATGCTAGACCGGAGGTATTTTCTCAAGGGAATGCCTTAGACGCTAAAATTACAGAATTAGATCTACAAAATAGAAGAGTAAAACTTAGCGTAAAAGCAGCTCAGATAGATGAAGAAAAATCTTTAATAGCTAAATTCGGAGAAGGAGCAACTAAATCAGGAGCTACGCTTAAAGGTATTTTCGAAAAAGCAATTGGTAAAAAAGCTAAAAAAGAAAAATAATTGTCAAGACCTAAGCTAATTAAATTCTTCAAACAAAAAAATCCAACACTTAACAAATCTGAAATCAACACAATAATTGATATTTTTTGTAAAAGTCTCTCAGATAGTTTAAAAAAGGAGTGTCCAGTTGAAATTCGGGGATTTGGTACATGGAAAATCAAAAGATTAAAGGAGAATTTTAATGCAAGAAATCCTAATACAAACGAGTTAATATACAAACCAGAACGTGTTAAAGTTAGATTCAAAGCGTCAAAAAAATTAAATAAAATAATTAACGAATGAAAAAAAAAATATTCATTGCATGTGATACTACAAGTATTTCAAAAGTAAAAAATATAATTATTCAATCACAAACTAATAAATTTAAAATCGGATATAAATTTGGACTAGAATTTATGAATTCAAAAAAAGGTAGATCTTTTATCTCAAAATTAAAAAATAAAATTATTTTTGTTGATTTAAAATTAAATGATACTGTAAATACTATGCTATCTGCTGTAAAAGCGATGCGCGATCTAAAAATAAATTACCTAACTGTGCATGTTTCTTCTGGCCTAGCAGCTCTAAAGGCAGTAAAAAAAGTTTCAGGATTGACTAAAATTATTGGCGTAACAACTTTGACGTCTTTAGATAACAATGATTTAAAATTAATAGGATATAACAAATCTGTAAAAAATTTGGTAAATCATCAAGCAAAGCTCGCTAAGCTTGCATCATTAGATGCTTTAGTTTGTAGTCCTTATGAAGTTAGTTCCGTAAGGAAAATTTTTAAAAAAGAAATCATTACCCCTGGTGTTCAATTAGGAAAAAAAAATTACGATCAGAAACGTTCTATGGAAGCAAAAAATATAAACGCTGATTGGCTAGTGATTGGACGAGCAATCACACATGGTAATATCAAAAAAAATATTCAAGATCTTGTTAAAGAATTAAGATAATGAAAATAAAAATTTGCGGTTTAAATCCAACTAGAGATGTTCAACTATGTATTGATCTCAAAATAAATTATTTGGGTTTTGTTTTTTATGAAAAATCCCCTCGAAATGTAAATCTTTCAGATATAAAAATACTTTCTAGATATGATAAAAAAAATTCTGCTTTTGTTGCCGTAACAGTAAATCCTAATGATGAGTTTATAAAAAAGAATTTAATAGGAAATTTTGATTATATTCAACTTCATGGATCAGAATCAAAAGAAAGAGTTCAAGAGATTAAGAATATGGGCTTTAAAATCATTAAAGCTATTAAAGTAAAAGAAGAAAAAGATATTCATAAACATAAAGAATTTGATAAAGCTGACATAATATTATTTGATACACCAAGCATGGAGAAGTCTTTAGAATTTCCAAAAAATTTAATTATAAAGCTCCCTAAAGGTGAAAAATATGCTTTAGCAGGCTCAATCTCTGAACGTAATTTAGGATATATTAATAAATTAGGGGTTAATTTTTTTGATTTATCATCTAGTTTAGAAAGTCAATTAGGTTACAAAGATCACATTAAAATTAAAAATTTTATAAACAAAATAAATGAGCTTAAAAATTAAAAAAAATATACCTCTTATAGACCAACATGATGAAAACTTTATGTATGGTGGAAGGTTTGGTGGAAATTTTATCCCTGAAACGCTCAAAAAACCAATTGATGATTTAACAAAATTATTTTCTAAATTAAGAAAAGATAAAAATTTTCTTAAAGAAAGAAATCATTATTTTAAAGCTTATGTGGGAGCACCCACACCCTTTATTAAATTGGAAAATTTAACAGAACATCTAGGAGGAGCTCAGATTTATGCAAAAGTTGTTTCTGAAGCTAATGGTGGAGCTCATAAAATTTATAACGCAACTGTTCATTGTTTAATTGCAAAAAAAGCGGGGAAGAAATTTATTGTTGGTGATACAGGTGCGGGCTACGCTGGAAAAATGCTGTCAATGGCTGCAAAAAAATTTGGTCTTAAGTGTAAAATTTTTATGGGTGCAAAAGATATAAAAAGACAAAGACCCAACGTTGAAGCTATAAAAAAAAATGGAGCTGAGATTGTACCTGTAACAACCGGAAGTCAAACACTTGTAGATGCTGTTAGTGAATGTATGAGATATTGGGTTTCTAATTGTGATACAACTCATATGTGTGTAGGTTCAACTGTTGGTCCTAATATATTTATAAAAATTTGTGCTTGGAGCACTGCTCAGATTTCAAGAGAATTAATTAGGCAAGTTAAAGACGAGTTTGGAAAAATTCCAAAAAAACTTAAATTAATAAATTGTGTTGGCGGAGGAAGCTCTGCCGTAGGATTTTGGAATGAATTCATGGAAACACAAGCTGAATTTATTGGTGTTGAAGCCGGTGGTCCAAAAAATAGTAAGCTTCACGCTGCACCTTTAACTAATGGATCAAAAATTGGAATTCTTCATGGCGCAGCCCAATACGTAATTCAAGATAAAGAAGGCCAAATAGGATCAACAAAATCCATTTCAGCTGGATTAGATTATCCTGGAATTTCTCCTTTGCATTGTTTTCTTAAAGATACTAAAAGAGCCAAATATACTTCAGCTAGTGATGAAGATGCACTAAAAGCCTATCAATTAGTTTCTAGACTTGAAAATATTTCACCATCACTGGAACCATCTCATGCTTTTGCTGAGGTAATACGAATTGCACCAAAATTAAAATCTTCAGAAATAATAATTTGCAATAGTTGCGGAGATAGTCAAAAAGACAAAGATATCATAAAACAAAGATTGGGTTCTTACATAAGATGAAATCTAAGATTGCTCTAGCTTTTGATAATTGTAAAAGAGAGAGAAGAGCTGCACTAATAACATATACAGTAGCCGGTGATAATACTAAAAAAAATTCACTCAAAATTCTTAATAAAATTTCTGAACATGCGGATATTTTAGAACTTGGATTTCCCCATAACACCCCAATAGCTGACGGGGGACAAATACAAGTCAGTTCACATAGGGCTTTAAAAAATGGAATTAAATTAAATGATGTATTTCAAATCGTTAAAAAATTTAAAAAGAGTAATCCTAACAAGCCAATTATTCTAATGGGTTATTTTAATTTAATTTACCAGAAAGGTGAAAATAATTTTTTAAGAGGCTGCAAATCATCTGGTGTAGATGGTCTAATTATAGTTGATCTCCCGTATCCTGAAAATAAAAAATTTGCAAATAAATGTAAAAAAAAATCAATAAATTTTATTCAACTCTTATCTCCTACTACATCTAAAGATAGGATGAAAAAAATTATTAAAGACTCACATGATATGATTTATTATATATCAATGTTATCAACTACAGGCGGAAAACTAAAAGTTTCACCTAAAAAAATTCTTCATAATTATAATATGATCAAAAGAATCAACCCAAAAAAGAACCTTGTAATAGGGTTTGGAATTACTGATAAAACCATTTCTATGCTAAAATCAGCAAATGGATTAGTTGTAGGCAGTATGTTGTGTAAAACAATTACAAATTCACTAAAAATGAGACAAAATCCTGTCACAAAGTTAGATAAAATTGTATACAATCTAAAAAAAAAAATTATATGAATTGGATTACAAAATTTATTAAGCCAAAAATTAAATCACTTTTTGAAAAAAAATCTTCAAGAACACAAGACAATCTGTGGACTACTTGTGGGTGCAAAAACTTGATATACAAAGAAGATATGGCATCCAACCAAAAAGTATGTCCTAAATGTGGTGCCCATCATAAACTAACCTGTAGAGAAAGATTTGAGACTTTTTTCGATAATAAAGATTTTGAATTAATTGAAACTCCTTTACCTAAAGATGATCCAATAAATTTTGAAGACAAAAAAAAATATACTGATCGATTAAAATCAGCACGTAAACTCACAGGTCAAGATGACGCTATTCTAATTGCTAAAGGTAAAGTTCAAAACATTGATGTAGTAGTTGGAGCACAAGATTTTAGATTTATAGGAGGCTCATTTGGTGCTGCTTCTGGAGAAGCTTTTATTGCTGGCGCTCAGAATGCCATAGCAAATAATGTGCCATACATATTCTTTAGTTGTTCAGGAGGACAGCGAATGATGGAGTCGTCGATTGCTTTGATGCAAATGTCAAGAACAGCTTTAGCTGTAAATGAATTAAAGAAAAAAAATATTCCCTTCTTTGTAGTTCTTACAGACCCTACGACTGGTGGCGTAACCGCTTCATGGGCAATGTTAGGTGATATTTTGATTGCTGAACCGAAAGCAACCATTGGTTTTGCAGGAAGACGTGTTATTCAGGATACTGTTAAAGAAACTTTACCTGATGAATTTCAAACAGCTGAATACGTTAAAGATCACGGTGGAATTGATTTGGTAGTTGAAAGACAATTCTTAAGCTCTACAATTGGAACGTTATTAAACGTTTTATTGAAAAAAGTAGAGGCTCAAGCTAAACAAGATTCAAATGTCTCAGTCAATAAGTCTCTACAAGCAGTTAGCTAGTCATAAGCTTTTTACTAAAAATATAAATTTTGATTTAACGAGAATTAAGTTAGTTCTTAAAAAATTAAATAATCCTGAAAAGAAACTTAATAATGTGATTAATTTCCTAGGTTCTAGTGGAAAGTTTACTACTCTTCACTCTGTTAAAAATTTTATTGAAGCTAATAATCAAACTACTTCAGCTTATATTTCGCCTTCAATAAAAGATATAAAAGAGCGTTTTTGGATGGGTGAAAAATATCTTACTCATCAAGAAATCAAACAAACAATTAAGCTAATTGAAAAAATAAAAGTTCCACTAACTATTTTCGAGGTCCTTACGGTCGTTTATGTAATGAATGCCTCAAAACAGAATGTTGATTATCATCTAGTTGAGGCCGGGGCACTTTTTGCTAAAGACTCAACTAATATTTTTGATTTTCCGCAAGCTCAAGTAGTAGTTAATATAAATAAACAACATTTAAACTTTTTAAGTAAAAATAAAAAAACTCTTGATGAAGTGATTTATCAAAAAGTAGGATTTCTAAGTAATTTTACTCGTATATATGTGGGTAAACAAAGACCTTATATTTTAAAAAAAATTAAAAGGTGTCTTAAAAAAAATAAAAGTGAAATAAATTATCCTAATACTTGGAGACTAATTAAAGAAAATAAGCGCTTCTTTTATCAAGATAATAAAAATAAAATAATACTTAATTCAAAAAATATTTATTCAAAAGGATTACTCGAAAACCTTTGTCACGCTATAAAAATAGCGATAGATCTAAATATAAATAAAAAAGTAATAGAAAAAGCAATACCTAAGATTACATTCCAAGGTCGTTTTCAATATTTAAATAAAGGAAAGATTAAAAATAGACTGAACAAAAGTGAAAAAATTTTATTAGATGGAGCGCATGCTGAAACTGATGCTAAAAATCTCTCAAATTATCTAAAGTCTATAAAAATTTCAAAATATGGTATTTGGGCAATGATGAAAAATAAGGAGCCTAATTTATTTATAAAACAACTAAAGAATGTATTTAAAAAAATTATCACTATTCCAATTGAAAATGAAAAAAAAACTATGGATGCTAATAAACTTTATCAAATAGCACTAAAAAATAAACTCTCTGTGGATAAAGCAAATAACTTTGACGACGCCTTAAAAAAAATTTCTTCAAAAGAAAAGAAGCTCATCGTTTGTTTTGGTTCGCTTTACAATGTTGGAAATATATTGAATAAAAATTAGATATGAGGCTGTATAAATTCTAGCATATCTTTCTCACTAGTAGCGCCCACTTTTGTCCCAACAAGTTTTCCACCTTTAAACAATAAAACCGTTGGAACTCCTCTAACAGAATATTTTGTAGGTTCATTAGGCTGAGTTTCAATGTCATGATAATAACAGTCTATTTTATCAGGCAAATCGTTAGAAATTTTTTCAATGATTGGTTTTAATTGTTGGCATGGCCCGCACCAGCTGGCTGAAAATTGAATTAAATTTAATTTGTTTCCGCTAATCTGCTCTTGAAATTTTTCATCAGTAGAATCTTTAAATGCCATACACTCTAATTAAGTATTTTTAATTTATTGTCAACTACGCAGATGAATAATGTTTTTCTAATTCTTCAACGTACGCGTTAATATCATCTAAAATTTTTAATTTTTCAGACTCCCCTTGTTTTTCAAATTTAGCTCTTAATGTATCAATCTCTGAATAAGTTCTGGGAATAGTGTTCCACTTTTCATTATTAGTACTTAAAAGTTTTTTTGCTGTGTCTTTATGTATTAAATCATAATCTTCTTTACTCAAAACTTCAGGTTTTTCACTATATAATAATTTTTTTCCAAAATATTGAAGCCTCTCATCTTTGAATTTTGAAATTACATTTATCTTTTTATTCCATTCAACTGAGTGAAATTCTGGCATAATTTTATTATCCTCAGCTGTGGTAAATTTAGCGTAAATACTCTCTTCATTATACAAATCCTCTTGCGATTTACTTTGTTCTTTTTCCTCAACTTCTGATCTCTTGATCGATTGAATTTTTTCTCCAAATTCATTGTTTTCTTTAACTAATTTTGCTCTAGTTTCAAGTTTGGCTAATCCGATTATTTTGTATTCATCAAATTTATTTCCGTAAGATGGGTTCATGATTACAGGATGCTTGTTGTGTCTGACAGTTCTAATAAATTTTGGTTGCTTTTTCATTGCTGTCTCTAATTCTTTTAAAGGCATGTTTAAATATGGAGTTGGATCATGTCTTAAGTCAAAACATAATGGCCACTGATATTGTGGATGCTGGCAGATAAAAGTTTGTACATAAGGTCTGCTTTTTCCGTAAAAATATTCATTAGTACAAAATAATAATTCTTTTTTAATAACTTCTAAAGATTGTGTTTTATCCATGGTTAACATGCTAGCTTTCCAAACATTAGGAGCCTTTTTAGAAATAAGTTTAGCAATCCCTACAGTGGCCATGACATCACCTATAGCACTATGCGCATCTCCATGCTCAATGCCATTTAATGGAGCCATTTGATCTAATTTGTATACATCATTTCCTTTTTCATTTACTGGATTTTTTAAAGTGTCTGGATAATAAAGATTAGCTGCTCTTGCCAAACTCAAAACATCTCCCCTAGTATTTCCGTTTGTACTAGTTAGATATGGATATTCCAAAGTTTGAAACAGAGTGGATCTTAAAAATTCTTCATCAAATTCTATACTATTAAATCCAATATAGGTCGCCTTGCCCCATCTTTTTAAAGTTTCAACAAATTGTCTAATCATTTCATAATGGGATAAATTAGAATTCTTCAACATATGCGGGGTAGATCTATTCACTATCAGAGCCATTGCGGATGGAATAATGCCAGGATTAAGCCTACACCTTACATCAAATCTATCGAGTTCATCTAGATTATCGTTAGTAAGCACTGCACCAATTTGTATTATTTGATCCCAGTACTTGTTGGATGAGCTGGTCTCGAAATCATAAAAGACAAAATTAGACATATATTAATCTATTTAAGAACTTTTATTTTTTCTGAATTTTCTTCTAATGTTTCTTTTACTTGTTGAGGGTCTTTAATATTAGAAAGTGTATTCATTATTGATCTTGCATCTCGTCCAAAACCATCGGTTGCTGTCATTGCTTGTTCAAGTTTTTTTCTTAGATCTTTTATACCATCAAAATGTTTATCAAATCTAGAGCTGATATTTCTTAAATCACTGTAAATTTGCGAGGCATGCTTCTGTATTTTCAAAGTTGCAAATCCTAAGTGATATGACTGAAGTAATGCGGATAAAGTATTTGGTCCTGTAACTGTAACTTTATATTTAGTTCTTAATTCTTGAAGTAATAATTCTTTTGTTTTTGGATCTCTGTAGCTTGATAACTCTGCAAACAATCCCTCAGTTGGGACATAAACAATTGCAAAGTCAGTACTTTTAGGCGGTGCTATATATTTTGTATTAACTGCTTTTGCTTTTAATCTAAAAGCGGCTGCTAGATCTTTTCTCGCCTCAGCTTGAGCATCCTTATCATTTGCATTATAAGCATCATCAATTGCTTTATATTTTTCTACTGGCCAATGGCTATCTATGGGAAGTAAAATATCTTGTAACTTTATAGCAAATTCTACAGTTTCGGATGTATCTTCTTTCATTTTAACATTAGAAATAAACTGGGAGGCTGGAAGTAAATCTTTTAGAAGAGCTCCTAAACCAAATTCAGCTAAAGTTCCGTAAGTTTTTACTCCACTTAAAATTTTACTAAAATTATCTTGGCTTTTATTTAGTTCACTAACTTGGCGATTAAATACTCCAACCTTTTCATCTACTTTTGTTAAAGCACCCGTCATATCTTTGGCAATCTCTTTGCTCATAGAACCAAAAGATTGGCTAAAAGAATTTTTAAGAGAATTCACCTCATCTTTAAAAATTTGGCTGTTATCAACCTGGTCAGGTTGTTTCCTTTTAAATAGCAGAATTACTGCTACTAAGTTTGCAATAAGCAAACCTATTACTATAAATATAAGTATCGAATCCATCATTTATTATATACCATTGCCTCTCATGCTCATAAATCTAAATCTAATTGTATTTCTGCTGTAAAGCTCAATTTTTTTCCAAAGGGCTCAATCATCATATCATGATGATATTTTTCTCTTTT
>QBYC01000010.1 GCA_003283025.1 Pelagibacteraceae bacterium AG-325-C03 | reverse complement strand
TCATGTTCTTCGAATATGTTTCTTTCTCTAAATTCTAATTTGTTTAATCCTTTAATTTCCATTAATTCAATTTTTTCAGCTTTTTTTGCAATAGATTTTAATGGTTTTTCTAAAAAATTTTCCAAGTCTTCACCAACCCAAAATATTAGGTCAGCATTTTGCAACATTTTGGCGTGTGATGGCTTCATTGTAAATCCATGTGGAGAGCTATAACCATCTACTATTAAATCTGGTTTGCCCACTCCATCCATTAAATAACTTGCTAACGAATGTATAGGTTTAATTGATGTAACAACTTTAATATTAGCGATAGCTGAAGAGTTTGCTGTAAATAATAGTAAAAATAGAGTTATCGTTAGATTTTGGATGTATTTAAACATAAATTTAGGTTCCTTTTTGTTTTGTTATAATATAACAGGTGTTATAATATAACATTTGTAGGGTCAAGAAATAATTTATGAGTAAAGAAAATAAAATTCTATTAAAAGTAGAGGAAGCTGGTGTCTCATTTAACAATAAATCTCTAGTAAGAGGAGTTTCCCTACAAGTAAGAAAGGGTGAAATAGTAACGTTAATTGGTCCAAACGGTTCAGGAAAATCAACTACTGCTAAAATTGCTCTAGGAATTTACAAAAATATAGAGGGAAAAGTTCAAAAGTTTACAGATAAAGTGGGGTACGTACCTCAAAAAATTTCTATAGATTGGACTTTGCCAATTAGAGTTATTGATTTTATGCTTTTAACTGAAAATTTGTCCGATAATCTAATTAATGTAGCTTTAAATCTTACAGGTGTTGAGCACTTAAAAGATAAAGATTTAAGCAATTTATCTGGAGGGGAATTTCAAAGAGTTTTAATTGCTCGAGCCATCGCTAAACAACCAGAACTTCTAGTTTTAGATGAGCCAGTACAAGGAGTTGATTTTAAAGGGGAGATTGCTTTATATACTTTGATCAAAAAAATTTCTGAAACTTTAAATTGTGGAATACTTTTAATTTCACATGATTTACACGTAGTAATGTCAGCTACAGATTTTGTGGTATGTTTAAATGGTCATGTATGTTGTTCAGGAAAACCACACGTAGTAGTTCAAAACGATAAATATAAAGAGTTATTTGGAGATAGAGCTTCAAATATTTTATCTTTATATGAACACAAGCATGATCACACTCATTCACAAGATGGAAGTATAAATCAAGATGGAAGTATAAATAAAGAATAATATGTTTGATGATTTTTTTATAAGAGCAATTATTGCAGGCATAGGGATTGCTTTAATAACTGGTCCTTTGGGATGCTTTGTTATTTGGAGGAGGTTTTCTTTTTTTGCAGGTACTTTATCACATTCGGCTTTACTAGGTGTAACAATGGCGTTAGTTTTTGAAATTAATATTGCTTTTTCAGTCTTTATAATTTCAGCAGTTTTAGCAATTTTACTTTTACAATTACAAAAAAAAACAAATTTACCTAATGATGCTTTATTAGGTTTACTTGCACATTCATCTTTAGCAATTGGTTTAGTTATAATTGGTTTTTTATCTTCAATACGATTTGATATAATGGGACTATTATTTGGCGACATATTAGCTGTTAACAAAAATGACCTATTATTTATATGGATTGGTGGTGTGATAATTCTCTTGGTTTTAAAATTAATTTGGAAACCATTATTTGCATCTACAATAAATTACGAATTAGCCGAAGCCGAAGGTATGAAACCTGATAAGTATAATTCAATATTCACAATTTTAATGGCTGCAATTATTGCTATCTCTATAAAAATAGTTGGACTACTTTTAATTACCGGAATGCTTATTATCCCGGCCGCCATGGCAAGAAATATTTCAAGCAATCCATTACAAATGGTTGGTCTATCGATTATTGCAGGATTATTATCTGTCTTTATCGGATTGTTTTCATCATTAGAGTTCAATACCGCATCAGGTCCTTCAATAATATCTGCAGCATTAATCCTATTTTGTTTAACACTTATAAAATTTAAAAAATCAAAATTGAATAAATAAAAATAGAATGGTAAATTAATAGATGTCTCAAATTCAAATACTCTCAAAAAATCAAAAAATTGTTCTCAAAATTATAGAACAAGCAAAAGAACCTCTTAAAGCATACTCAATTTTATTTAATGCTCAAAAAAAAGGAATTAAAGCTCCACCTCAAATTTATAGAGCTCTAGATAAATTAATACAAAAAGGGAAAATTCACAAAATTGAAAGTAGAAATGCTTTTGTTGCTTGTAAAAATTCAAAATGTGAAATCTCTAAAGCAACTGCATTTTCGATATGTGAAAAATGTGAAAAAGTTACAGAAATAAATATTCCTAAAATAACAAAAGTATTATTTGCATTTAAAGATAAATCTGGAATGAGCTGTAAAAAATATAATCTAGAATTATTTGGATTATGTAAAAAATGTGCCTAATGCGACAAAACTATCTTTTAAAATAATTTTTACTTCACTTAAAATAGCAATTTCAATAGAAGTTATGAAATTATTAAAAATATTAACATCATTAATTTTTGCTCTTTCAATAAGTGTCTCGTTGAAAGCAAAAGAAATTAAAATGGGAAAAGCAGATTGGGATACTGGCTATTTCCAAGCTGAGGTTTATAAAAAAGCATTAGAAAAGATGGGCTATAAAGTTACCGGCCCAACAGTTATGAAGCCACAAGTATTTTATGTTGCTGCTGCAGCAGGGGATATGGATCTATGGGTAAATGGCTGGTTCGGGAATCATGATTCTTACGTTAAAGAGGCTATGGGTAAAGTTAAACCAGTAGGCTATGTTGCAAAAAGTGGAGGCTTACAAGGATATTTAATTGATAAAAAAACAGCTGATAAATTTAATATTAAATCTGTAATGGATATTAAAAATCATGCAAAAGAGTTCGATGCAAACGGAGACGGTAAAGCAGATATGGTTGCTTGTCATCCGGGATGGGGATGTGAAAAAATAATTTCACGTCATTTTGAAGAATTAGGTTTAGGAGAATTCATTAACCCAATCAAAGCTGACTACTCAGCAGCTATGGCTGATATTATTTCAAGATATAAAAATGGCAAGTCTGTCTTATTTTACACTTGGACACCTAATTGGACTGTTGGAACTTTGAAACTAGGTGAAGATATTGTTTGGATTGAAGCTCCGTTTAGCGAAACAAAAGTTGTAAGTGTTCCTAATGCAACTAAAGCTAAACTTAATTTAGGATTTGGAGTAAATGATATAAGACCTGCTGCAAATGTGGATTTTTTAAAAGCTAATCCTAAAATTGAAAAATTTTTAAAAAAAGCATCTATTCCTTTATCTGATATTGCTGCTCAAAACCTTAAAATGAATAAAGGTGAGAAGAGTGAAAAAGCAATTAAAAAACACGCAGAGCAATGGATCAAAGAAAATCAAAATACATTTGATAGCTGGATTAAATAAACAAAAAAATTAGCAAATAGGAAAATATACGCACTCAAGTGCGCATATAAGATATATCTCACTTTTTAGTTGTATAACGGTTACAATAGAATTTCATACATGTTACAAAAAAATAAAAAAATTTGGAGGGAAAATGAAATATTTAAAACATGTAGTGTCAGCAATTATCGCATTATCTATTAGTAGTGTAACACTAGCTAATGAGATTAAAATGGGTAAAGCTGATTGGGATACAGGCTATTTTCAGGCTGAAATTTACAAACAGGCATTAGAAAAGATGGGCTATAAGGTTTCCGGCCCTACCGTAATGAAGCCACAAGTATTTTACGTTGCTGCAACTTCTGGTGACGTGGATCTTTGGGTTAACGGTTGGTTTGGAACTCATGATGGATACATCTCGGAGTCTAAAGGTAAAGTTAAACCTGTTGGTTATGTAATGAAGGGCGGGGGAGCTCAAGGCTACTTAATCGATAAAAAAACAGCTGATAAATTTGGTATTAAGTCTGTAATGGATATTAAGAAACACGCTAAACAATTTGACTCAAATGGCGACGGTAAAGCAGATATGGTAGCTTGTCCTCCAGGTTGGGGATGTGAAAAACAAATCACAAAACATTTTGCTGAGCTTGGTTTAGGAGACTTTATAAATCCAATACAAGCAGACTACTCAGCTTCTATGGCAGATGCAGTATCTAAATATAAAAATGGTAAATCCATACTGTTTTATACTTGGACACCTAATTGGACTGTTGGTGCTTTACAACTTGGCAAAGATGTAGTTTGGATCGAAGTTCCTTACAGCAAAACTAAACCAACTAAAATTGCAAATGCAACTAAGTCTAGCGTGAATTTAGGTTTTGGTGCTGATGATATAAGACCAGCTGCTAACGTAGACTTTTTAAAAGCTAATCCAAAAATAGAAAAAATGCTTAAAAAAGCTTCTATACCTCTTGGTGATATTGCTGCTCAAAACTTGAAAATGAATAAGGGCGAGAAAAGCGAGAAGGCTATTAAGAAACACGCTACAGAGTGGATTAAAGCTAATCAAAGCACTTTTGATAGTTGGATTAAGTAAAGGTTAAGGTTAATTTTAATGAATTTAAAATTAGCCCCATCTGATTATGAAATATACATTCCAGTAGGTGAGTGGATAGAAGGAAATATAAAAGAGTGGCTGTTTGCACAAAGGCCACTCTTTAAAAAAATTTCTGCTCCAATAGATGCAGTATTAAATAGTCTAGAAACTGTTTTAAACTTCATACCTTTCCCGCTGATGCTTATAGTTTTTGTTTTATTAGCTTTCAAAACGAATGGAATTAAGTTTGCAATTTTTTCTTTATTGAGTCTAATCTTTATTGATCTAGTGGATCTTTGGACCGAAAGCATGACAACTCTTGCTATGATTTTCACTGCAGTTTTATTTTGTATGTTAATTGGTATACCTATAGGAATTTTAGCTTCTAGAAGTAATACTTTTGAAATAATACTAAGACCTGTGCTAGATATCATGCAAACAATACCAAGCTTTGTCTATTTAATACCAGTAGTAATGCTGTTTGGTGTAGGTTTAACTCCAGGAGTTGTTGCTACAATTATTTTTGCATTACCGCCTATAATTAGACTTACCAACCTTGGTATAAGACAAGTAGGAAAAGGATTCAAAGAAGCTGGTTTTAGTTTAGGATTATCAAAGTTTTTAGTTCTTTTAAAAATTGAAATTCCTTTATCACTTAAAACAATAATGGCAGGCGTTAATCAAACATTAATGTTAGCTCTATCAATGGTAGTTATTGCAGCTTTAATTGGAGCAGGTGGTTTAGGATTAACAGTTTATATTGCACTTGGAAGGCTGGATGTAGGATCTGCTGTTGTAGGTGGAACAGGAATAGTAATTTTGGCAATAATTTTAGATAGAATTACTCAAAAAATAGTCAAATCTAGATAATTTTTTGTATTATTTTTTTAAAACTTCTAGTTTTTTAATATGAGCAGGCTTAATTTCACAACAACCGCCAATTATGTTTGCTCCCATTTTATTAAATTTTAAACACATTTTTAAAAACTTTTTTGGTGTTAAATCTTTTCTTGTACCAAGTTGTAAATTTGGATTAGTGGCATCTGGCTTCCATCCGGTTGGTATATGCTTAAAAGCATTAATCTTAAAACCAAAAGGAGATTTAATTTTTTTAATGTCCTTAATGACAATTGATAGATCTTCTGTTGAAACACAAGAGGCTACAAAACCTAAAGGTTTATATTTTTCTAACTTCTTGACTACATCTATAAATTTTTCACCTGAGGGTAGTTTATTACCTTTCCTTATGTGTAAACCAATTAAAATTCTTTTTTTGAAACTTTTTATTGCTTTTATTGCAATAATACATTCTTTATGACTACTCATTACATCTAAATAAAAAAAATCAACGTATTTGTTTAAATATTTTGCCTGGCTATTAAAACCATTTTTAATAAAATTAAGATCTTTACCTAAATCAGACATATAGGTGAAATTTTGAGGTGGCAAACTTCCTGCTATATAAATCTTTTTCTTAGACTTTTTAACAGCTATCTTAGCCAATTTTCCAGCCGTTATATTCATGTGCGCATATTTATCTACAACATTGCATTCTAAGGCTCTTCTCATTCTACTCCCAAAAGTATTAGTGACAATTACTTCTGCACCAGCTTTAATAAAATCTAAATGAGTATTTATTATTGTATTATGATATTTTTTAAAGAGTAATGCTGAGGCTCCCCATAACGATCTATAAGGTCTCACTCCTCTATTAAGCAATTCTTGACCCATACCGCCATCAAGAATTCTAACTTTATTAAAAAAATTGTTATCCAGAAGTGTCAAATCTAACGAATTAAACCAAAAATTTCAAAAACATAAATGATTACAAAAAAAAGTAACAACCAACCAATAAATTGAATAACTATAAATAGTTTTGGACCTTTATCGATTCCTTTCCAAGACATAAATGTATAAGTGGTGAAAATGCTTAGAATTAAAAGAAGAAGAAAATTAGTTAAAGACATTATCTTTGATTTAAAAGCATGACTTCTCTTACCTCTTCACCTTTATATTTAGATAAAGGTCTAATTAATTTATTGGAAGTATGTTGTTCCATTATATGTGCAGACCAACCAGTTATCCGAGACATGACAAAAATCGGAGTGTAAAAATCTATGTCTATTCCCATCATGTAATAAGTTGGACCGCACGGAAAATCTACGTTTGGATGAATATTTTTTTTTTCTATCATCACTTTTTCTAAAATTTCATATATCTCTGTGTACTTTTCTTTTTTTAAGAGTTTAGCTACTTTAAACATATAGTGTTTCATAGTAGGTACTCTGGAGTCTCCAGTCCTGTAAACTCTGTGACCAAATCCCATTACAACCTTCTTTTTATCAAGGGCGCTATCAATCCAAGTTTTAGCTTTTTCTGGTTTACCTATTTCTTTCATCATATGCATCACTGCTTCGTTTGCCCCACCATGCAGTGGACCTTTTAAGGAAGCAATGGCACCAGTTATGGCTCCGTGCAAATCTGACAAACTAGATGTAATAGTTCTAGCGGTAAAAGTTGAAACATTAAAACTATGTTCAGCGTATAAAATTAATGAAATATCAAATGCTCTTACTACTTCTTTGTCCGGTACTTTATTAAACATCATTTTAAAGAAGTTTTCTGAGAAAGATAAATTTTTACTTGGAGAAATTATGCTTTTACCTTTTCTTGCTCTAAAATATGCAGCTACAGCAGTAGGAGTTTTAGCAAAAATTCTCATCGCCTTTCTCATGTTAGCTTTAGGAGAGTTATCTTTAGTATCTTTATCTTCCAAAGACATTAAGCTCACACATGTTCTAATCACATCCATTGGATGTGCATTTTTTGGCATCTTTTTAATATCGCTTAATATTTGTTTTGAAAGTTTTCTTTCAGACCTTTCCTGTTTAATAAATTTTTTAAGTTGATTTTTATTTGGAAGTTCACCATTAAGAACAAGATATGCAACTTCTTCAAAATCACATTTATCACAAAGTTCTTGAACTGTATAACCTCTGTATGTTAGTGCGCTTAATTCTGGCACTACTTGGGATATTGTTGTTTCATCAACAACTATTCCAAGCAATCCTTTTTTAATCTCTTCAGTCATTATTCATGTCCCTCAGTAGAAAAATCTGTAATTTTTTTATCAGAAGTATTGTATTTCTCATATTCTACTAACTCGTACAACCTTTTTCTAGTTTGCATTTTGTCAATTATATTTTTCTGATGACCGTCAATAAATATTGATTTTAGACCCATTTCTACATTTTTCATTGCTAGACGCTGTGTACTAACGGGGTAAATAACTAGGTTGTAACCAAGTTTTTCTAATTGTTTTTTATTCAGTAATTTAGATTTTCCAAATTCAGTCATATTTGCTAACAAATATCCTTTCGCTATTTTTCTTACTTTTTCAAATTCACTTTCATCTTTCATAGCTTCAGGAAAAATCATATCAGCTCCAGCATCTTCATATGCTTTGACTCTTTCTAACGTTTTACCCAATCCTTCAACAGAATTAGCATCTGTTCTAGCAATAATTAAAAAGTTTTTATCTTTTCTAGCTTGCACTGACTCTTTAATTTTTTTTACCATTTCTTCTTTAGATATAAGTTCTTTATTATCAAGATGACCGCATCTTTTTTCAGATATTTGATCTTCTAAATGACATCCTGCCAAACCTTTACTTTCAAACACCTTAATAGTTTTTTTACAACTTCCAAAACCAGTATCAATATCAACGATTGTTGGTAGATCAGTAACTCTTGATATTTGGCCGCTTCGATAACTAACTTGATCTAATGTAGTTAATCCAATGTCAGGTAAACCAAGATCGTTAGACATAACTCCACCTGAAACATAAACTCCATCAAAGCCTATTTCTGCAATAAGTTTTGCACAAAGTGCATTATAAGCTCCAGGAAATCTTAATAGTTTTTTTGATTTTAACGCTTTAACTAAATTTAAACGTTTTTCAGACACTGATTTTTTAGTAAAATGCATTCGAAAAACTTATATTAGAGCGAGATGTAAAAATCAAAGATTATTTAAATAATATAAATAAACCAGTTAAAACCAATAGAACTGCAAGCAAATATTCAATTTTTTTTTTAATTTTTACATCGGTAATAAATTTTCTTAAACCACTTCCAAATAATGCCCATAAACTTATTGTTGGAAAACATATTATTGCAGCTGTAATTGTCACAAATGCCACACCTATAAAAATATTTTCCTTTGTGGGAAAAAAACCTGACGCAACTGTTATAGCAATGGACCAAGCTTTAGGATTAATAAATTGAAATAAAGAAGCCTCATAAAATCTTAATGGCCTCCCTGTTTCTTTTTGTAGCATACTGAATGAACCAATCATTTGCCAACCTAAATAAACTAGATAGACAAAACACAAAATTTTCATATAAAACTGAGCTTGAGGATACAGAAAAAATAAATTTGCTAAACCAAAACAAGTCAAGCCAATTTGTAAAATATGACCTAAGGGAATTCCAATTAAATGAGGCAGGGTTCTTATAAAGCCAAACTTCATTCCCGAAGCGGTAAGCATCGCATTATTTGGACCAGGAGTAAAAAACATAGTAAAGTAAAAAATTGATAAAGCAGAAAATAAAGTAAAATTTATCATAAATATTTTTCTATTATTTTTTCAAAACCCATGAAATCACTAATCAAATCATCATGTTTAATTTCTTTTTCAGATTTTTCTGTATACCCATTTTTAACTAACACAAATGGTAAATTAGCATTATGTGCTGAATTAGCATCAACCTCACTGTCGCCAACCATAATTGTTTTTTTTAAATCACCACCAATGATTTCAACTACATCAGTTAAGTGTCTAGGATCAGGTTTATTAAACGGAAAAGTGTCGCTACCAGCAACGTATTCAAAGTATTTGTAAATATCTAATTTCTTTAAGAGATCAATAGCTAATTTTTCCTGTTTATTGGTACATACTCCCATTGAAATATTTTTATTTTTTGCCCAATTAAAAAATTCGATTGATCCTTTTAATGGATGACTATTTTGATCAATATTTTTTGCATAAAAATTTATGAATTCATTAGTCATTTTTTTTTTAATTTTTTCATCTTTAATTTCTTCTTTAAAAGATCTTTGCATCATTACCCAAGCACCTTTTCCAGCTAAAGATTTAATATCAGATAATTTTTTCTCAGTGTGACCAAATTTTTTCATAACATGATTATGAGCTGCCATTAAGTCAGGTGCTGTATTAACTATTGTTCCGTCTAAATCAAAAAGAATAGTAAAAATTTGATTCATTTCTCTAGTTTAAAAACAATTATCATATTGCCAAATTCAACTAAATCAGGATAACCTTTTTTAAGAGAAAAACTTCCTGTAGAATTTATTAAAATATATTGTTCACCATCTATAAGATATGTAATTGGTGGACTAGATCCTATAAAAGGTAGTTTATAAGACCATAATTCTTCACCATTCTCTGAGTCTAAAATTCGAAATTTTTTGTCCAAAGTTCCAGTTGCTAATAAAATACCTGCTTCCGTTCCTGTTACACCACTATAATTTTCTGTTCCAGTAACAGGAATTCCTAATTTACTCAATTCTTCATATTCACCAAAAGGCTTTTGCCATTTAATTTTTCCATTTGTAAGATTAATTGCTGAAATCGTACCCCAAGGAGGTTTCGAACCTGGATATCCATTCTGATCTTTTAATCTTTTAAAACTACTGTTGTATTTATAATACGGACTTGGAGAAAATTTATTTTTTTTTTTATTTAATACTATTTCAGTTTCCCATGCAATATTGGAAGATGTTACAAATAATGTTTCTGTCTCTAAGTCAAATGAACCACCTGGCCATTCTGCACCACCATGAAAATTAAACTGAATATTTTTTTTTCCCAATTCATATGGCTCAAAAAAACCATATTTATATTCTTTAATTTTTTTAGTTATGTATTGTTTACTTTTTTCATTAATGTTTGTAATTTCGTCTATTGTAAATTCTTGTTTAGCAAAGGGTTCTGGCAATTCTAATTTAGGTTGATAGAAATTTGTTTTTTCACCTGGAAGATTAGACCTTGGGCTTTTTTTTAAATAAAAATCAAAAATAGGCTTACCTGATTCTCTGTCAAGCACAATTGTATTTCCAAGTTTAGTTAAAGCAATAACAACATCAACCTTTTTGTTATTTTTGGTAATTGAACCTAATATTGGAGGAGCTGGTATATCTAAATTCCAAATATCATGCCTTACTTCTTGAAAATCCCATATCTTTTTTCTATTTACTAAATCTAAAGCTATTATAGAATTTGCAAATTTATTTTTTCCTGGTCTATTTACTCCATTAAAATATCTTCCTGCGTTGCCTGTGGTGATATAGGCAATACCTCTTTTTTCATCTAATGAAAAACCTCCCCAAGGGTTACCCCCAGAGTAATCATACCTTTTACCACCATTTCTATTACTTAAGTTTTTTTCCATTAAAACAAATTTCCATAAAAATTTACCAGTGTTCACATCGTAAATATTTACTGAAGGTTCAGATGTAGTAACGATTAAATTATTTTTGAATAAAGCTGGAGAAGTCAGAGACGGTCTCGATAATTTTACTATTCCATTTTTACCAAAATTTTTATTAGCTTTTCCATCTGCTACATTTAGTGAGATTAAATTTTTATAAGAAGAAAAAAATATTTTTGCAGAGTCGTTTTTCTTACTATCTAAATATACCATCCCTCTTCTTGGAGATCCTTCTTCTAAAGGAAAATTCCACAAAAGTTCTCCTGATTTTGCATCTAAACAAATAATTTTTTTATTATAACTTGGAATAATAATCTTATTCTCTGCAACAATGGCATTAGACTGAATATCATAGATACTTTCTTTATCAATTTTATACTCCCAAGCCACAGTGAGTTTATTTAGATTATTTTTGTTAATTTTTTTTAAAGAAGAAAATCTATTAGAGGAATGTCCACCATAATTTCTATGCCAGCTTTCTCCATTATTTTTTAAAGGGAATAAATGTTTAGAAAAACTCTCAGTTTTTTTTATTACTTTTAAATTTGGAAGTTTATCTCTTTGATCATCATTGTTGAAATAAGATTTTGCGTCTTTACTTACTAATAATAAAAAAGAGGCATAATGGTTATCTAAAAATCTCATTATTTTTTTTACTTGTGGATTTCTAATATTATTTAAATTAAATGTTACTACTTCCCTATTAACTATTTTTGTTGAAATTGATATCATCTCAAAAAAGACGTAAAAAATTACTAAAATAAATATTATTGAAAGAGTTTTTATTATTCTATTTTGCATTAAATTTTCTATTTAGAGAAGTATTAAAAAGTAATAATTTGTGAATTATTTTACCACTCTAGATATTATAAATAAAGTTTTTTTATGAAAGTAAAAATAAAAGATAAAGTTAAATGTCAAAGAAATTCACAAGAACTTTTGAGGGATAAAGCAATCTCCAAAGGTGTAAATTTAATTGCACCAGAAACAATTTTTTTGTCAAAAGATACTATTTTTGGAAAGAACATAATTGTAGAACCTTATGTTGTTTTTGGGACTAAAGTAAAAATTAATGATAATTCTCATATAAAGTCCTTTAGTTATCTTGAGGGGGTAAAAATTGGAAAAAATGTCATAGTTGGCCCGTATGCTAGATTACGCCCTGGAACAACCTTAAAAGATAATACAAAAATTGGAAATTTTGTAGAAATTAAAAAATCTACTATTGACCTAAATTCAAAAGTAAACCATCTTTCTTATATAGGAGACACTGATATTGGAAAAAATTCCAATATAGGCGCTGGTACTATTACTTGTAACTATGATGGATTTAAAAAATCTAAAACAAAAATTTCAGATAATGTTTTTGTAGGTTCTAATTCTTCATTAGTTGCACCAATTAAAATAGAAAAAAACAGTGTAGTAGGTGCAGGCTCAGTAATTACAAAAAACGTAAAGAAAAAATCATTAGCGCTTACTAGAGCTAATCAAAAAGAAATTAAAAATTATAAAAAAAATAAATAAATAATGTGTGGAATAATTGGTATAGCGAGCAATAAACCTGTTTCAATAAATATTATTAATTCTCTTAAGAAATTAGAATATAGGGGATATGATTCTGCAGGTTTAGCTACTTTAATCAATAATTTTATTAATGAAAAAAAATGTTCAGGAAGAGTAGATGAATTAGAAAAAATTTTATTTAAATCACCTTCTGATGGGAACATAGGAATAGGTCATGTTAGATGGGCTACTCACGGAGTACCTAATGTTGTGAACGCACACCCTCACTCATCTAAAAATGTTTCAGTGGTCCACAATGGTATAATTGAGAATTCAGACGAATTAAAAAAAGAATTAGAGTTAAAAGGAATAAAATTTAAGTCGCAAACGGATACTGAAGTAATCACACTTTTAATTACAGAGGCTTTAAAAAATTCAGAACCACTTGTTGCTGTTTTTAGTATATTAAAAAAACTAAAAGGTAGCTTTGCACTAGGAATTATCTTTAAAGATTTTCCAGATATTATAATTGGAGCGAGAAGAGGTAGCCCTTTAGCAGTTGGGTTCTCTAATAATGAAAATTATTTAGGATCAGATTCGTACGCACTTAAATCAATGACAAACAAAATATCTTATTTAGACGATGGAGAATTATGTATTTTAACTGAAAATAGTGTCAGTTTTTATGACTCCAATCTAAAGAAAATAAATAAAAAAATTCATATCGTCTCTAAAGATGAAAATATTTCAGATAAGGGAGATTATAAAAACTTTATGTCCAAAGAAATTTTTGAACAACCAATAACAGCGAAAAAATGTGTGAACGAGTATATCGATAGTATTAAGAAAGATATCAATATTTATAATTTTCCATTAGAACCAAAAAAAATTAAAAAGATAATATTAATTGGTTGTGGGACAGCTTATCATTCATGTCTAGTTGCAAAATATTGGTTTGAGGAATTAACCAAAATCGATATCGAAATAGATATTGCCTCAGAGTTTAGATACAGAAATATAAAATTTAATTCAAACAATTTATATATTTTTGTTTCACAATCTGGCGAAACAGCAGATACAGCTGCAGCCTTAGATATTTGTAAAAAAAATAATGTTAAAACTTGTGCAGTTGTTAATACGATAGAAAGTACAATAGCTAGAAATTCAGACTGGGTTCTCCCCATTCATGCAGGCCCTGAAATAGGAGTTGCTTCCACTAAGGCATTTATAGGTCAATTGATAGTTTTATATATTTTGAGTTTAAAATTTTCTTCAATGAGAGAAGAAATCGACAAAAAAATTTATTACCAAAAAATTAAAAATTTAGAAAAACTTCCTAACTCTATTAAAAATACATTACTTTTAGAACCTGATCTTCAGCTAATGGCTAAAGAATTTTTAGATGCTCGAGGTTCTATGTTTTTGGGAAGAGGTTGTTCATTTCCTATTGCTCTTGAAGGTGCACTTAAACTAAAAGAGTTATCATACCTACATGCCGAGGGATATCCAGCTGGTGAGATGAAACATGGTCCATTGGCTTTGATTGAAGAGGGTTTGCCTGTAATAGTAATTGCACCCAAAGATAAATACTTTGAAAAAACTCTTTCTAATATGCAGGAAGTAATAGCTAGAGGTGGAAAAATATTTTTTTTTACTGATAATAAAAAAGAACTAATCAGTGAAAATATCAGGTTTGGACTAAGGATAACCAATATTGATAATTTCTTATCTCCGATTTTAATGACAATTCCTTTACAACTTTTGGCTTATCATGTCGCTTTATTAAAGAATTGTGATATTGATAAACCAAGAAATTTAGCAAAATCAGTTACAGTAGAATAATATGTCGTTTAAATTTAAGGCAATGGTTTTGTCATGTATAGATCCAAGATTTCAGCATACTGTAAACAATCATTTGATTAAAAAAAAACTTAAAGGTAAATATAGTTCTTTTATAATTGCTGGATCAGCTATAGGAGTTACATCTCTTAAATTTAAAAAATGGCATAAAAGCTTTTGGGATAATATAGATATATCAATTAAATTGCATAAAATACAAAAATTAATAGTTTTTAATCATAATGATTGCGGTGCTGCAAAAATTGTTAGTGGCAAAAAGAATTTTGACAAAAAGAGTGAGGAGAAAATTCATAAAAAAGCATTCATAGATATAAAAAAATTAATGAAAAAAAAATATCCAAAAATTAAAATTGAGTTAAATTTAATATCCTCAAGTAAAAAAATTCAAAAATATAAATAAAATTATAGCAGTTTCATCAAACACTCTATATATTTTGAACATTTAGTCATTCTAAGGGGTAAATGGCTTAATTTTTTGAATAAATATTCTCTAAAATAATTATCAAGAATATTATTATATTTAAATTCTAACACTTCATAAGGCATAGAGTAGAATTTATTTTTACTAGTTTCTTTTGAAAAAATATTTTGATCAATTGTTAGTCGCACTCCTGAAACATGCTCTAAATAAGTTCTATTATAACTTATTGAAATAGTTTCTCTTAAATTTAAATCAAAATCTTCGTCATAAAATTTTTTTGTTAACTTTATATTATCTTTTAAAGAAGCATCTTTTAAAAAAAACTTATCTGTTATCGACTTATAACTATTAAAACCAATTTTTATTTTAAATTCATGATTAATTTTGTTTGTGTCATCATTATACCATCTCAATCGTGGTTTAATTCTATAAAGTTCACCATTTATATTTGCTTTTGCAAAACTTAAATTTTCATCATCAAAATAAATTGATTTAATTTTCTTGTCAGGGTATTTTTTGAAAAAACCTATACCATAAAAAAATTCTCGTAAAAAAATAATTTGATTTTTATTTACTTTAATTTTTCTTTCAAATCTAGACTTACTTATGGGTAATTTTTTTTGAATATTTTCAATAATATTATACATAAATGCCTCAATTAAAATATATGCTATCTAATACTTCTTGATTTTTTTTGTACATATTCAATTTCTTATTTTTAATAAAAATTACATTTTTTTTCGAGATTAAAAACTTTTCCTCTAAAGAATAACCTGACTCTTGCTCGTAATCCTCAATTACTAATATCGAATCATCAAAGAAAAATTTCTTATTGTATGATGCGGCATGAATGTTTGTATTAATAAGAGATAAATTATTAATTTTCACTTCTGTTGAGTCTTTTGAAACAACTCCAACTTCAATATTAGACCCAATAACTTTATCAATAATTACATTTGAATCTTCACCAAAACTTCCAAGTTTATCTTTAATGTCCTCACCTATAAGTTTCTTCCCGTGTATTATTGCGCCTGAGACATCCAAGCAATCATTTCCAGATTTTTTGCAAGTTATTTTGTCAAATTTCATATTTCCAAAATCAATATCTATCGCATCACTATCAGCGCTTGTAATCTTTAAATCAGATATTTTAGAATTCGAATTAACTATATTAATTGCATCTTCTCCAAAATTGTCTTTAATATGAACTTTTTTGAGATTTAAATTAGCATTTAAAACATTAATAGCACCAGTCCAATTTAAACCTCTAATTTTTTGATTTTTTAAATTAGAAAGAATAACATTATCGAGATTTAAACTACCATTTTCTTGAACTAACATTCCTTTTCCTGAGAACAAAAATTTTTTTTGTTCTCCTTTGAAATAGTTGTCTCCCTTCAAAATAAGTAGTGCATTTTCTTCAAATATAATTTTTTTATCTTGAAGCGAAATATTTTCTAAAATCCATATTCCTGAGGGTATTTTTATTACATTAGTATTTAAATCGATAATTTTAGATATTTTCTTGTTCTTTTTTTCTTGTGAATCTAAATAGAAATTTTTTAAGTACGTTTCTAATTTTGGAATTTTGGATTTAATTTCTTTTGCTCTTTTAAATGTCACATCTAAATTGAAATAGTAGGGAAGGAAACCTTTAAAAAAAGCTCTATCTGAACTTTGATACTCAGAGTAGAAAAAAAAATTTATATCTTTGATTTTTTGTTCATAAATATTATTTATATCTTTTAAACTTTCTTTTGATGTATATTCTTTTAAATAATATAAATACTTATTAATAAAATTTTTATTTTTTTTATCAAAAAATAAAGATAGCCAGTTTTTATGTTCACACGCATATCCACAGTTTATTTTAGAATCATAAATATAATCGATGAATGAAAAATTTTCATAACCAGATAAATGATGACCATCAAAAGCTATAGGTTCAAATAAGCCCGATGAAGGATTGTAGTAAAGCTTAACGGATTTTGGTACTGTGCCATGAAACATTTTTAAGATATCTGATATAGCAAAAAATTTCGCCCAATCATCTATATTAAAATAAGATTCAAGTTCAAAATTTTCATTTAAATATTCTGCTTTAAGCTTTTGTAAATTCTCTTCAGATTTAAAATAGATATCTCTATTTTTTGTTAACCAATAATTCTCAGAGTAAAACTCATATTTTAAAAACGGAAAATTATGAGAAAAACTCTCATCTATTCCAATTATCGGTCCATTTTTTCTGAATTGTTTTTCTATTAACTCTTTATTAAAACCTTCTTCAATAACAAATATTCCTAGATATTCACTATTTCTAAAAAGTTTAATCGGGATTATATCTAATGCTATTAATCCTTTTGATTTAAGTAATTCATGGTAAAGAATTTCCCAAGCAAAATTTCTTGTAATTGGTTTTTGAATTGACATTTCCTCCATACCATAGATAAATTTATTCTCACCTCTAATGTCAAGCTTGTATGACATGCTATCTAAGTTTAAAAAATGAATTTTTCTATCTCCTTTCGGTCTGATTTTAATTTTAAATTTTTTGTTTAAATTTTTTTCTTTATTAAATAATGTTGCTCTAGCATTAATAAATTGTTGAGGCGTTGCAATTTGATTCACATTTTTATTGTCGTATTTTTCCTTTCTAAGTTTCTCAAGTTTTTTTAAGTTTTCAAGATTAATTTCAATATTTATTGAGTCATAATTAAAATTGGTGAATTTTCCCTTTACATAGTAATAAAGTGTTTTTGATAATTTACTGGGAGTATTGGCAATAAAGCCATCAAATTTTTCTCCGATACCAATCATTGAATTAGCAGAATTAATTATTATTTTTCTTCTTTCATTTGAAGTTTCTCCAAAAAATAATAAAACATATAGAGAAATACAAAAAAACAAACCAATTAGAGAAAAGAAAATTACTATTAAGTAAAGTGCTTTTTTATTCATTTAAAGAGGTATAGAAATATCTTTTGAAAAGCTGAAATTAAACTCTTTTAATTCTATTTTTTTCAATTGAGAAATAAAACTTGTAAAATTTTCAGACTTATACGCATTTTTAACTAAATAAGTGATATAAACTATTTCATCTTGTTTGTTAAGACTTTTCATTTCTAATTCAATCTTTTCAGATTTAGTTAATTTATCTAATGTGTCTGTAATTTTATCAAAATCCTTGTTGTTAATTTCAATATTTAAGATTTCAGTGTTGTAAGTTAAGTTTTTTTTTCTCAGTTTATTTTCAAAGAAAATAATTAAAAAAGATGTAACAGTTAAAGTTAAGGCAACTTGATATTGATTAGATCCTGAGGCTAAACCAATTCCGATAATTAAAAAAAGATAAACCAATTCCTCTGGTTCTTTTATAGCTGCCCTAAACCTTACAATGGATAAAGCTCCCACCAAACCAAGAGACAAAGCTAAAGAAAATTTTACAACTGTTATCACAATTGTTGTTGTTAAAGAAAGTAAAACAAATATATCTGAAAAATTTTCCTTATTGTTAATAGATTTTGCAAATTTAAGATAAATTAATTTTATAATGTAAGCACATATAACGCTTACAATAATAGAAGTAATTAAACTTTGAAAAGAAATATCAATTTCAAAATTTTTAATATCAGCAAGCGAAAGAGATAATGTATCCATAAAAATTAGTTTAAAGAACTCTATTTTAATGATTAATAAATTTCAATAATTAACGGTTTTTCATTTTTTTTTGGTTATTTTCACAATTTGTTAGTTTTTTTTTATATTCTGGCTTGGAAAATTTGTAATAGCACTATATATATACCATAAGTTGAATATGAGAAAGTGGTCTTTAAATAGTTGGTCTAAACTTCCTGCTAAACACTTGCCTGTTTATCAGAATAAGGAAGAGCTTGATTTAGTTTTAAGTAAAATGAAGAAGTACCCGCCTTTAGTGTTTGCTGGAGAGACTAGATCTTTAAAAAAATCTTTAGCTGAGGTTACAGAGGGAAAGGCCTTTTTATTACAGGGAGGTGACTGTGCAGAAAGTTTTGCAGAATTCCATCCAGACAACATTAGAGATACTTTCAAAGTTCTTTTACAGATGTCATTAGTTTTAACCGCCTCAGCTTCAATGCCAGTTATAAAAGTAGGAAGAATTGCAGGACAATTTTCTAAACCTCGAAGCGCGCCAATAGAGAAAAAAAATGGAAAAGAATTACCTAGTTATTTAGGTGATAATATAAATGGAATGGAATTTTCTGAAAAAGCTAGAATTCCTGATGCAAAAAGATTATTTAGAGCTTATTCGCAATCAGCTTCTACTTTAAATTTACTAAGAGCTTTTTCTCATGGAGGTTTTGCTGATTTAAGACAAGTACATCTATGGAATTTAGGATTTATAAAAGATAAAACAAAAGGTAAGTATAAAGAAATTGAAGATAAAATAAGTGATGCATTAGCATTTATGGAGTCTTGTGGAATTAATCCAGATAACGATAGAAGACTAAGAACTGTAAATTTTTATACTTCACATGAAGCGCTACATTTACCTTTTGAGGAATCTATGACAAGGATTGATTCTACTACTGGCGAACATCACGACACTTCAGCACACTTTGTATGGATTGGCGATAGAACGAGACAACCTGATGGAGCTCATGTAGAGTTTTGTAGAGGAATAAAAAATCCAATAGGCCTTAAATGCGGTCCAACATTAAAACCTGATGAACTTATAAATCTTTGTAATATTCTTAATCCTGAAAATGAACCAGGAAGATTAACATTGATATCAAGATTTGGAGCAAATAATGTGGAAAAATATTTGCCAAAGTTGATCCAATCAATCAAGAAAGAGGGTTTAAAAGTATTATGGTCTTGCGATCCTATGCATGGAAACACAATAAAAGCAGCTACAGGTTTTAAAACTAGAACTCTTGAGAGTGTTATAAAAGAAGTTAAAAGTTTCTTTGCAGTAAGTCAGTCAGAGGGAAGTTATGCTGGTGGTTTACATATAGAAATGACTGGTCAAGATGTTACAGAGTGTACTGGGGGAGCACAAAAAATCTCAGAGAATGATTTGTCTAACAGATATAGAACTCATTGTGATCCAAGATTAAATGCTGATCAAGCTTTAGAGTTAGCTTTCATAATTTCTAATGAAATTAAGAAAAACTCAAAAATATCAAATAAAATTATCCAAGCCGCGTCCTAATAGTTATTGAAATTATTAGGAGTAAACCTTAAAAGAGAAATAGGTATTAATTATGGAAGTAAAAGAAAGAGCAAAAATCATCACTGATTGGATCAATAATTATTGCGATACGGCGTCTTATAAGCCTAAAGCCTTAGTAGTTGGAATTTCAGGCGGAATCGATTCATCCGTAGTTAGTACTATATGTGCAAACACTGGACGTAAAACAATTGTGTTAACGATGCCAATTAAACAGATCAAGTCTCAACATGACTTGAGTTTGACTCATGCAAAATGGTTAAAAGAAAAATATGACAATGTTCAACACCATTTAATAGAGATGGATAAAATCTTTAACTCATTCTCAGAAGTTTTAAATAATTTTGATAATGAACATGGGTACGCTAACTCAAGAGCAAGACTTAGAATGGCAACTTTATATCAGGTAGCAGCTGCAAATAATGGAATTGTAGTTGGAACAGGAAATAAAGTTGAGGATTTTGGTGTTGGTTTTTATACTAAATATGGTGATGGAGGAGTAGATATATCTCCAATAGCTGATTGTACTAAAACTCAAGTTTGGGAACTCGGAAAGTATCTAGGTGTGTCAGATAAAATAATAAATACGCCACCCACAGACGGCCTATGGGACGATGGTAGAAACGATGTTCAACAACTTGGTATGAGTTACGGTGAATTAGAAAAAGCTATGAAGGATAAAAACGATCCTAACTATAAAAAATATTTAGAAATTAGAAAAAAAAACTTACACAAAATGAATCCAATACCTGTTTGCACTTTTAATGAATAATTTAAAATTAACTAATTCTTTTACAAGAAAAAAAGTAATTTTTAAGCCAATAAATTCTAAAAAAATTTCTTTGTATGCGTGTGGTCCAACTGTTTATGAAAATCCTCATGTTGGTAATGCTCGAACGTTAATAGTTTTTGATATTTTATTTAGAATATTAAAAGTTCTCTACGACTCAAAAGTTACTTATGTAAGAAATATTACAGATATAGATGATAAAATAATTGAAGCGTCTCATAAAAATAAAAAAAAAATTTACGAAATTACAAATAAAGTTACCAAAATTTTTCATGAAAATTGCAAGAGTTTAAATTGTTTGTTACCTACTGTTGAGCCCAAGGCTACTGATCATATTAAAGAAATGATTCAAATGACATCTTCTTTGATTGACAAGGGTTATGCTTATAAGAATAAGGATCACGTTTATTTTTCAGTTAATTCTTATAAAGATTATGGAAAATTATCAAATAAAAATCTCAAAGAATTAAAAGCTGGAACAAGAATAGAAATTTCAGATTTAAAAAAAAATCCTATGGATTTCGTTTTATGGAAACCTTCAAAAGATGAGGATCCTGGGTGGAACTCACCTTGGGGAAGAGGCAGACCGGGGTGGCATCTTGAGTGCTCAGTCATGAGTGAAAAATATTTAGGTAAAACGTTTGACATTCACGGAGGTGGCTTAGACTTAATTTTCCCTCATCATGAGAATGAAATCGCACAATCTTGTTGCAATAATAATACAAAAAATTTGGCAAATTACTGGGTTCACAATGGATTTGTAACTATTAACAATGAAAAGATGTCTAAATCTTTTGGGAATATAGTATCTATTAGTGATGCTGTAAAAAAATATTCTGGACAAGTAGTTAGGTTAGCACTTATAAGCGCTCACTACAGACAACCACTTGACTGGAATGATGAATTATTAAAAAATCAAAAGAATGTACTTGATAAGTGGTACAATCTTTATACAGAAGAAAATGGAAATATTACCGAGGTAGATGAAATACTATTAGATGATTTAAACACACCTGGATTTATTAGCAAAATACATCAACTATATAGTGAAGCTAGCAAAGGTGATGAAAAAAAAATATTAAAATTCAATCAAGCATGTAAACTGATCGGATTGTTTAGTTTGAGTAAGAGTGGTTGGCAAAGTTTTAAAAAGGACTCTATTAATGTATCTGAAAGTTATATTATTAAAAAAATTGAAGAAAGAGCGAAGGCTAAAAGTGAGGGAAACTTTTCTTTAGCTGATAAAATTAGGAAGGAACTTTTATTGAAAGGGGTATTAATTGAAGATCAAAAAAATAAAACAATTTGGAAATTTAAATGAGTAAAGACAAATTATATATTTTTGATACAACTTTAAGGGACGGGGCACAAACCGAAGGTGTAGACTTTTCTGTTGAAGATAAAAATAAAATAGCGAAAATTTTAGCAGATATAGGCATTGATTATATCGAAGGTGGTTGGCCAGGAGCAAACCCTATAGATACGAAATTTTTTTCAAAGCCTTTAAATCTTAAAAATAGTATTTTTACAGCTTTTGGTATGACAAAGAAAACTGGGCGTAGCGCTGAAAATGATCCGTCATTATCTTCATTAGTTAATGCTTCATGTTCAGCTGTTTGTGTTGTAGGCAAAACATGGGACTTTCAAGTAAAAACTGCTCTTGAAATTAAAAATCAAGATAATTTAGACAATATAAAGGATACAGCTAAACATATTGTTAAGACTGGAAAAGAATTTTTATTTGATGCGGAACATTTTTTCGATGGATTTAAATCTAATCCTGATTATGCCTTAGATTGTTTGAAAAGTGCTTATGATCAAGGTGCTCGCTGGTTAGTGCTTTGCGACACTAATGGTGGGACACTTCCAAAAGAAATAGGAGAAATAGTTTCTAAAGTTACAAAGGTCATACCAGGAAAAAATCTAGGAATACATGCCCACAACGATACTGAGAATGCAGTTGCAAATTCTTTGATAGCTATCGAAGCTGGTGTAAGACAAATACAGGGAACAATTAATGGTTTAGGAGAAAGGTGCGGAAATGCAAATTTAATGTCAATTATACCAACACTTTCTTTGAAAAAATCTTTTTCTGAAAAATTTGATATAAATATTAATAAAGAAAAGTTAAACTCTCTTACAGAGTGTTCAAGGTTATTGGATGAACTTTTAAATAGAAAACCAAATAAAAGCTTACCCTATGTAGGAGCCTCTGCATTTTCGCATAAAGGTGGATTGCATGTATCTGCTGTAAAAAAAAATCCTAAAACGTATGAACATATTGATCCTAAATTAGTCGGCAATCATAGAAATATTATTATTTCGAATCAAGCAGGACGATCTAATATTCTTTCTAGATTAGAGGCCTATGGTGTGAAAATTGACTCAAAGGATAAAAAAATACAAAAAATTTTAGATGAAGTTAAAGAGAGGGAATTTAGTGGTTATTCATATGACGGAGCAGATGCATCATTTGAATTATTGGCTAACCGTCTTTTAGGTAAAGTTCCAGAATATTTAAAAGTTGAAAGTTACGATGTAAGTGTTTCAAAATCAGAAAAAATTATAACTAAGGCTAATGTAATTTTTCTTATTGATGGTCAAAAAATTGAGTGTTTTGGAGAAGGAAATGGTCCAGTCAATGCTTTAGATAATGCAATCAGATCTAATTTTAAAAAAGTTCAAAAATATTACAATTTTTTCTCAGATTTAAAATTATTAGATTACAAAGTAAGAATTTTAAATACAGGAACAGAAGCAACAACACGTGTATTAATTGAAAGCACTGATAAATCGGGTAAGAGTTGGTTTACTGTAGGTGTATCCCCAAATATTATTGAAGCCTCATTCAAAGCTTTAATAGACAGTTTAGACTATAAACTTTATAAAGAAAAAGCTCCAGCCAACTTTAATGAATAATAGATTTGGATTTATTCTAGTTAGACCTCAACTAGGTGAAAATATTGGAGCTTGTGCTCGATCGATGAAAAATTTTGGATTTGAGAAGCTTTATATTGTAGATCCAAAGATTAGTTTTCCAAATTCTAAAGCAAAAGCGACTTCAGTAGGAGCTTTTGACGTTATTAATAAAGCCAAAGTGTTTGATAAAGTTGAAAAAGCATTGGACACTTTTAACCTTGTTATTTCATTAACCGCAAGACGAAGAGATATCAACAAAAAAAATATATCAATTCAAGATTTTAAAAAAATTATTACCAAAAAAAAAAATCTTAATATAGGATTGATTTTTGGTCCAGAAGCGTCGGGATTATCAAATAAAGATTTGTCTTTTTCAAATTATATATTACAAATTCCAACATCCTCTAAATTCAAGTCATTAAATTTATCTCATTCGTTGACAATTATTTGTTATGAAATCTTTAAATCTTTTAATGATAAGAAAATCAAAACAAAATTATCAAATTTTAGAGTATCATCAAAATCGAAAATTTCTTTAATTGTTTCTCATTTAATTAATCTTTTAGAAAAAAAAGATTTTTTTCTACCAATTGAAAAAAAACATTCAATGTTACTAAATATAAATAATTTAATTTATAGATTGGAACCAAATGATAAGGAATTAAGGGTTTTAGCAAGTATTATAAGCTCTTTAAGCAAAAAATGATATTAAAGCTTAATTGACAAAATAAATCTAGGGCTTATAAAACAATTTAATTAATATGACAAAAAGACTTAAATCTAAACACAAAGTTGATCGTAGACTAAAAGCGAACATTTGGGGTAGACCGAAAAGTCCATTTAACTCAAGAGCTTATCCTCCCGGACAACATGGACAAAATAAAAAAGGTAAACCAACTGATTACGGTATTCAGTTACAAGCTAAACAAAAACTAAAAGCATACTACGGAAATATAAATGAAAGACAGTTTAGAAATATTTATAGAAAAGCACTTTCAAAAAGAGGAGATACAACAGAAAATTTAATAGCATTACTTGAAAGTAGACTTGATACTGTGATTTACAGAGCTAAATTTGCTCCTACTGTTTTTGCTGCGAGACAAATGATTAACCATGGACATATTAAAGTAAATAAAAAGAGAGTTAATATTGCAAGTTATGTTGTTAGGAGTACCGATCTAATAGAAATAAGAGAAAAGTCAAAAAAATTAACTGTGATTGATGGATCTTTACAGAGTAAAGAGCGAGATGTACCAGAATATATACAGTTAGATGATAAAAATAAAACTGCTAAACTTGTGAGGGTCCCAAAATTTTCAGAAGTTCCTTTCCCAGTAATAATGGAACCAAGTTTAGTTATTGAATATTATTCGAGATAATTGAATTTTTTCAGCCTTTTTAAAAGAAAAATTATCTACAACTTAAAAAAAAAGATTTCAATAGATAACGATAAATATGACACACAATCATTAGACTCTCTCTTTTATTATTATGGGAGTGATAAAGCTAATATTTTCAAAAAGAAAAATGTTAAAGGACATGGTTACTCAATTTTTTATGAAAATGAATTAAAAAACTTCAAAAATAGAAAAATAAATATTTTAGAAATAGGATCTTACGCTGGATCTTCAGCAGCAGCTTTTGCAAAATATTTTCCTGAGTCAAAAATTTTTTGTTTTGATATAAATATTTCAAAATTTGAATATAGATCAAACCAAATTCATGTTTTTGGTATTGATATAAATAATGAGAAAGAAGTAAAAAAAACTTTAAAAAAAATATTTAAATTATATAATTTTGAAAATTTTAATTTAATTATCGATGATGGTTCACATAATTTGAGCGATATTTTAGTAAGTTTAAAAATATTTTTTAAATATTTAAAAAGTTCCGGAATATTAATTATCGAAGATTTTAAACATCCTAATTATTATAATTATAATAAAAATATTGACCATATTTTTGTTAATAAAGTTTTAGATAATTTACAAAATAAAAAATTTTTTCCTTCGCAAATAATAAGTAAAAATGAGCAAATAAATTTAATAAATTCAATTGAAAAAATTCAAATTTATAAAGGTAATCTGACTGACTCAGATATAAGTTTTATTAAAAAAAAGTAATTAGACTATTTTTTATCTTCAAAAAGTTTTTTTAATTCTCCTTTTTCGAACATTTCTTTTACTATATCGCATCCACCTATAAATTCTTTCTTTACATATAATTGAGGTATCGTTGGCCAATCACTAAATTCTTTGATTCCTTGTCTCAAATTTTCATCTTCTAAAACATTTACACTTTTGAAATTTATGTTCAAATGTTTTAAAATATTAGATACGGCCATCGAAAACCCACATTGTGGTGCATCTGGCGTGCCTTTCATAAATAAACAAACATCGTTTTCATTTATTACATTTTCTATTTTTTTTTTTATTTCCATTATTTTCCTTCAGTAATTATTGATAATGCATGTAATTCGTTACCCATTTTACCTTTTAAAGATTTATAAACAAGTTTGTGTTGTTCGATTTTACTTAAATTATTAAATTGGGACGATTTAATTTTAGCCTCATAATGATTATTGTCACCCATTAAATCCTTAATTTCAATCGTGGCATCTGGGATACTATCTAAAATTAGTTTTTTTATTTCTTGTAAAGCTAAGGGCATTAATAACTATTATACCATTCATTGTTAATTTTAAATAAATCTTTATTACTAATTCTTAATTCACCTTCAATTTCAAAATATTTTTTTTGTGTATATCCAATATTTTCATAATAGATATTGTTATCCTTCAATATTTTTTCCACTTTGGGTAAATTATCAGTATCTATTTCTATTATGTATCTAGCTTGATCCTCTCCGAAAAAATATTTGAATAAATTTGTTAGTTTTTTGGGTTTTTGTATTTTAGCACCATAATTGGAACTAATAGACATTTCAGAAAGCGCCGTAATCAATCCTCCATTTGATATATCATGTGATGATAATATTAAATTTTTTTCAATTAATTTTATTAAGGTTTCACCATTATTTTTTTCATTTAAAAGATTAATTTCTGGAGGCATTCCTTCATTAATTGAGTAATTTTCTTTTAAAAAACAACTCTGCTCAAGATGCCCAAATGTTTTTCCTATCAGTAATAATATATTATTTTCTTTTTTGAAACTGTGATTTAAAGGATATGATAATTTTTTAATTAAACCAACACCACCTATAACTGGCGTAGGGTAAATATTTTTATTATTTGTTCCGTTGTAAAACGAAACATTACCTGAAACCACAGGAAAACCTAAAAATTCACAAGCTTCCTTTATTCCCTGTAAGCATTCTACAAATTCTCCCATTACTTCTTTATTTTCTGGATTACCAAAGTTTAAGCAATTTGTTATCGCTAAAGGTTTTGCACCAACTGTAATTAAATTTCTCCAATTTTCACAAACTACTTGCTTACCTCCTGTGATTGGATGAGATTTACAATAATTTGCTGATGAGTCTACTGTAACTGCAATTGCCTTATCTTTGTTGTGTATTCTAATAATAGCTGCGTCTGATCCAGATTTTTGAACAGTATCACACATTACACTTTGGTCATACTGATTTGTTACCCAACTTTTATTTGAATGATTTGGGCTAGACAATATTTTTATTAATGCCTCCTCGATTTTAATTTTTTTTAGATCTTTTAAATTAATTTCTTTTTTTTTATTTACTTTTTTAATCCACTGTCTATCATAAACTGGTGCTTTAGAAGCTAAAGCCTCAATAGGAATTTCACCTACTATTTTATTATTAAATTTTAAAGTGAGATTATTTGTATTAGTAGTTCTTCCTATCACAACAAAATCTAAATCCCATTTATCAAAAATTTTTTTTGCTTTTTGTTCCTTTTTATCTTCTAGAATGATTAACATTCTTTCTTGACTTTCTGACAACATCATCTCATATGGTGTCATATTTTCTTCTCTACAAGGAACCTTATCTAATTCAAGTTCGATCCCCAATTCTCCCTTTGAAGCCATTTCAACACTTGAAGATGTTAATCCTGCCGCACCCATATCTTGAATAGAAATAATTGAATTATCTTTCATTAGTTCTAAGCAGGCTTCCATCAAAAGTTTTTCTGTAAAAGGATCACCCACTTGGACAGTAGGTTTCTTACCTGCAGAACTTTCGTCAAATTCAGCTGATGCCATTGAGGCACCGTGAATCCCATCCCGACCAGTTTTTGATCCAACATAAACAACAGATTTATTTAAACCTTTTGCTTTAGAATAAAAAATTTTATCCTTTTTAACGTGTCCTACAGCCATTGCATTTACTAATATATTTTCATTATAAGTTTCATTAAACTTAGTCTCTCCAGCCACAGTAGGTATACCAATACAATTCCCATAACCACCAATTCCGGAAACAACGCCATTAAGCAAACTTTTTGTTTTTGAGTGTTCAGGTGATCCAAAATGAATTGAATTTAACAAAGCAATGGGCCTTGCGCCCATAGTAAAAACATCTCTTAAAATTCCACCAACACCAGTTGCAGCTCCCTGAAAAGGCTCAATATATGAGGGATGATTATGACTCTCTATTTTAAAAACTATTGCATCATTATCACCTATATCAATTACTCCTGCATTTTCTCCGGGTCCTTGAATAACTTGTTTACCTTTTGTATGTAATTTTTTAAGATGAACTCTTGAGGATTTATATGAACAATGCTCATTCCACATTGCAGAAAATATACCTAGTTCAAGTAAATTAGGTTCTCTTTTAAGTAATTTTTTTATATTTTTAAACTCTTCAAGTTTTAATCCGTGTTTTTCAATTATTTGATTAGTAATTTTCATTTTAATTGAACAAACTTGAAAACAAGTTGACTCCATCTTTATTTGAAATAAGCTCATCTACCATTCTTTCTGGATGAGGCATCATTCCTAAAATATTTTTATTTGTGTTAAAAATTCCAGCGATATTATCTAAAGATCCATTAGGATTTGAGTCCTCATTAATATTTCCTTTTTCATCACAATATTTAAAAGCTATTAAATTTTCTTTTTTTAATTCCTCAATGTGATTAGCATCTGTAAAAAAATTACCTTCATTGTGGGCAATATTAATTTTTAAAATTTTTTCTTTTTTATATTTATTTGTAAATCTTGTATAATTATTCATTACTTTCAAATTTACGTCCTTATTAATAAATTTTAAATTTTTGTTTTTTAATAAAGTTCCTTTTAAAAGACCTGTTTCAGTTAAAATTTGAAATCCATTACATATTCCAAGAACTAGACATCCTAAGTTAGCTGCTTTTATCACTTCATCAATAATAAATGATTTACCAGCTATTGCGCCAGATCTTAAATAATCTCCATATGAAAAACCTCCTGGCACAACTATTAAATCAGTTTTTGGCAATTTTGTTTCTTTATGCCACACCATTTGATTTTTAAATTGCATTTTTTCTAAAGCAATAGCTATATCTCTATCGCAATTTGACCCCGGAAAAACAATCACAGATGATTTCATTAAATTTTATAAATTTTATAGTCTTCAATTATTAAGTTTACTAAAAGTTTTTTACACATCATATCAACTTTTCTCTCTGCAGTAGATTGATCATTTTCATCAACTTCTATTTCAAAATGTTTACCTTGTCTTATGCTTTTAAGATTACTCATACCCATATTTACCAAAGTATTTTGAACAACTTTTCCTTGTGGATCTAGAACATCTTTCTTGAGAGTAATTATTACGGAGAATTTCAAGTTATTTTTTTTTGAATTTTATTGGGATAGTTTTACCAAAGTTTACTTCACTAATATTAGTTTCTTCCGGCATAATTCCCAATCTTCTTGCAACTTCTTGATATCCCTGGATAATATTTCCTAAATCTTTTCTAAATCTATCTTTATCTAATTTTTTTTCAGTTTTGGAGTCCCATAGCCTACATGTATCAGGGCTAATCTCATCAACTAAAACTATTTCTTTTTTTTCATTGTCTTTATTCCATGTTTTGCCATATTCAATTTTAAAATCTACAAGTTTAATGCCTATACCTCTAAACAAACCAATTAATAAATCATTAATTCTTAAAGTCATTTTATCAATTATCTTAATTTCTTTTTCACTTGCCCAGTCGAAAGAGTAAATATGCTCTTTTGAAATTAATGGATCATTAAGTTCATCTTTTTTGTAACAATATTCTAATAATGGATTATCCAATACAGTTCCCTCTGGTATACCAAGTCTTTTTGTTAAAGAACCTGTTGCAATGTTTCTAACTATAAATTCAATTGGAAAAATTTCAGCTTTTTTAATTAGCTGTTCCCTCATATTTAATCTTTTTACGAAGTGTGTTTTAATTCCACATTGAGAAAGATTGGTTAAAATGTGTTCAGATATTCTATTATTAAGAACACCCTTACCTTCAACTTTTGATTTTTTTAAATTATTAAATGCTGTAGCGTCGTCTTTAAAATGTTGAATTATCAAATCTTTATCTTTTGTCTCGTAAAGTACTTTTGCTTTACCCTCGTATAGTTTTTTGCCTTTATTCATTTGATTAATTTTTTAGGCTTCTTTTAAAAATTATATTAATATTTTTTGTATGGTAACTAAAATCAAATAGTTTTTTAAGTTTATTAACAGGTATTTTATTTGTAATTTTTTTATTAGAGACAATTTTATCATAAAAAGAAGAATTTTCCTTCCATGCTTGCATAGCATCTCTTTGAACCATTTTATAAGACTCCTCTCTAGTAAACCCTACAATAGTTAACTCTAAAAGCACTCTTTGGGAAAAAAAAATACCATTTGTAATAGTAAGATTTTTCTTCATATTTTTTGGGTAAATATTTAAATTATTTACTAGATTGCTTAATCTATTTAGAGCAAAATCCAAAGTTATTGTTGCATCAGGGCCTATATTTCTTTCAACAGCAGAGTGAGAGATATCTCTTTCATGCCAAAGAGCCACATTTTCTAAAGCCGGTATAACACTAGATCTAATTAATCTTGCTAAACCAGTAAGATTTTCACTCAATATTGGATTTTTTTTATGTGGCATAGCCGAAGATCCTTTTTGTTTTTTTCCAAAAAATTCTTCAACCTCTAAAACCTCTGTTCTTTGTAGATGTCTTATTTCTAATGCAAATCTCTCAATTGAACTAGCAATAATTCCTAGAGTAGAAAAAAAATGAGCATGCCTATCTCTAGGGATTACTTGTGTCGAAATAGGTTCTACATCGAGTTTTAATTTTTTAGCAACAAAAATTTCTATTCTAGGATCAACATTAGCAAAAGTTCCAACAGCTCCGGAGATAGCACAAGTTGAAATTTCTTTAATAGCATTTTCTAAACGTTTTTTATTTCTTACAAACTCTTGATAAAAACTTAACATTTTTAATCCAAATGTTAAAGGTTCTGCATGAATTCCATGGCTTCTACCAATACATAAAGTATATTTATGTTTAACAGCTTGTTTTTTGATAGATCGAAGCAATTCATTAATATCTTTAATTAAAATTTGACCTGATTGTTTTAATTGTAGATTAAAACAAGTATCCAAAACATCTGATGATGTCATACCTTTATGTAGAAATTTTGCTTCATTTCCAACTCTTTCAGTGATGGATGTTAAAAAAGCAATTATATCATGTTTTACTTTACTTTCTATTTGCAAAATTCTTTTTGGATTTATCTTTGCTTTAGATCTAACTTTTTTTGTAACACCCTTAGGTATAATCTTTAACTTCTCCATTGCCTCTGCGGCAGCCAGCTCAATTTCTAACCAAATAGAATATCTGTTATAGTCTGTCCAAATATTCTTTAATTGTTGTCTTGTATATCTTTCAATCATATTATTTAATTATTTGTATTTGATAGAGTAAAAATTTCATAACCATCTTTTGTTACACCTATTGTATGTTCAAATTGTGCTGATAAAGATTTATCTTTAGTAACGGCTGTCCATCCATCGTTTAATGTTTTAGTTTTGTAATCACCAAGATTGATCATTGGTTCTATGGTAAAAATCATACCAGTGCTTATTTTTTTTCCAGTTCCTTTTACACCATAATGTAAAATATTTGGTTCTTTGTGAAAAGTTCTTCCAATACCATGCCCACAAAAATCCTGAACAACTGAAAATCCTTGTTCTTCTACATGAGATTGTATTGTCGAACCTATATCTCCTAAATGTATTCCATCTTTTACTAATTTAATTGCTTTCATCATTGAGTCATAAGTAGTTTTAATTAATTTTTCAGCTTTAACTGATACATTTCCAATTTTAAACATTCGACTTGTGTCTCCATGCCAACCATTTTTAAAAGCCGTAACATCAACATTTACAATATCTCCCTCTTTTAAAATTTTATCAGAGGGCATTCCGTGACACACAACATGATTAGCAGATGTACAACAAGATTTAGGAAAACCTCTATAAAAGAGGGGAGCAGAATATGCTTTATAATCATTTATATATTCATAACAAATTTTATCTATTTCAGCTGTAGATATCCCAGGCCGGGCAATTTTATTTACCTCATCTAAAGCTCCAGCAGCTATTGAGCCCGCAATTTTAGTTTTCTCAAAGGACTCTTTATAATTATTACTCATTATATTTTATAATTTATTTGGTTATTAAGTTTTATTCCTTTTGATGAAAATTTACAATCATAGCAAAGAATTTTAAGTTTATTCTTAACAGCTTTATTTAAAGCGTTTGCATATTTTAGATCAATATCTTTAGCAATAGCAAAAGATTTACAATCATCTCTTTGTATTAAATATAATATAAAAATTTTATAATTTTTTTTACTAGCTTTAATAAGTTCTTTTAAATGTTTTAATCCTCTGTCAGTCACAGCATCCGGGAATTCTGCAAGACCTTTCGTTCTAGAGAGAGTGACATTTTTAACCTCAATAAATGTCCTATTTTTTTTACTATTGACCAAAAAGTCAAACCTTGTGTTAGTACCAAATTTTTTTTCAGGATTGATATCTAATACATCTCCTAATTCACTAATTAAATTATTTTGAAGAGCATGTAGAACAATTTTGTTTGCTGAGTGTGTATTAACACCGACTCTAGACTCATTAACTTCAATTATTTCGAGAGTATATTTTAATTTACGATTTGGGTTATTAGATTTACTTATCCAGGCCTTATTTCCCTCTGTTAATAGACCATACATTGAACCAGTGTTTGGACAATGAGCAGTAATAATATGATTATTAATTTTAATATCAACAAAAAATCGTTTGTATCTTTTTATAAATTGTCCTGATATTAGTTTATTTTTAAAATTCATTTATATTATTATTACTTCTATGAAGAAAAAAATAAAGAAAGTAAATGCTGCAATTTTAATAATTGGAAATGAAATCCTTTCTGGGCGAACACAGGATAAAAATATCATTTTTATTTCGAATTGGCTAAATTCAACTTGCGGAATTACTGTAAGTGAAGTTAGAATAATACCTGACGTAGAAAAAACAATTATAGAGAATGTTATAATTTTATCAAAAAAATTTAATTATGTTTTTACTACAGGTGGAATAGGCCCCACTCACGACGATATTACAGCACAATCGATATCAAAAGCATTTAAAGTTAAGTATGAATACCACAAAGAAGCCTATTCAATTTTAGAAAAATATTATGGAAAGAAAAAATTTAATGATGGAAGAAAAAAAATGGCAAAAATGCCTGAAGGCGCAAAATTAATTTACAATCCTTCAAGTGCTGCACCAGGGTTTATAATAAAGAATGTTTTGTCTTTGCCTGGCGTACCTTTGATTTTAAATTCAATGATAAATAATTGTAAAAAATATTTAATTAAAGGCTTAAAAGTTCATAGTAAAACAATAAACCTTTATACTGTTGAAAGTAATATTTCAAAAAAATTAGGATTAATACAAAAAAAATACAAAAGAAACGTGGAAATAGGAAGCTATCCATTTTTTAGACTTGGAAAAATTGGTGTAGCAATAGTTATAAGATCAGTTTCAATAATTAAATTGAGGGTAGTAAATCAAGAATTATTAAGATTGGCTAATTCAAAAAAAATAGAAATACTAAAACTTTAAATTAAATTGTAAACTTCCTCTACAGAGATAGACTCAATATCAGAAGTATTGTGAATTTTTTTACTATCTAGTACTTTTGTATAATTATTTTTAGGAGCAAATTTTATAGAACTGGTTGGTCCAAACAAGACTATCATGGGTGTATTAGATAAACCCATCATATGCATTACGCCATTATCTATAGAAACAGCATAATCTAATCTTGATGATAAAGCAGTTACAAGGGCTGGACAAGAAAGCTCAGAGTTAGTCTCAGGAAATATAGCAGATGGTACTTGATTTTTTATTTTTTCAATTATGTGCTCTTGATTTTTTTCAATAAAAAAAACAGGAATTTTATTTTTAATCAAAGATTTATTAGCCAACCTAATAAATTTATATATTGACCAACTTTTTTTTCTATATTCATTTCCTTGTGTTATAGAAAATCCAATATAATTATTTTTTGGTAATAATTTTTTTGCTTCGCTTAATAAATTTTTAGGTAATTTATTACAATTAAAATTTATAAGTTTAATTTTTTCACCTAAAAAAATACTTAAATTTTCCAAGTGACTCTTCGATTTAAATTTAATTTTTTTTGAAGAAAAAATGTTATTAAACGTTGTTGAATAAAAATGCACATGTGGAATTCTTTTTAGTATTAAAGAATTTCTAAATTTTGATTGTAAATCAATAATTAAATCAAATTTAGACTGATTTTTTTTTTTTAAATTTCTTT
>QBYC01000009.1 GCA_003283025.1 Pelagibacteraceae bacterium AG-325-C03 | reverse complement strand
TAAATGAGATACCAGGATCAATAACTAAATTACCTGCATTTTCTAATCCAACAGAGACTCCATAGCCTTGCAAGCATGCAATTAAAACAGTTCCGTATCTTGTTATTTGTGTAATTTTTTTTCTACCTATTTCACCTTGTTCTTTAAGATTTTTAAAATAATCAGAAACTCCTGTTAATAGCTGAACAATAATTGAAGATGATATGTATGGCATGATTCCCAACGCAAATATTGCCATTCTCGTAACAGCTCCACCTGAAAACATGTTAAACATACCAAGTAAACCTTTTTGACTTGAAGCCATAATATCTTTTAGAGCTAGAGGATCAATTCCGGCAAGTGGAACATATGTTCCTAATCTATAAATTATTAGCAATAAAATTGTAAATAAAATTCTATTTTTAAGGTCCTTAGCTTGACTAAAGGCTCCAGCTGTATTTGTTGTTTCGCTAGACATAAATAATTATTTTTTTATTATACTGATTTTTCCACCTGCTTTTTCTATTTTATTTAGTGCTTGTTTAGAAACAAAGTGAGCAGAAATTTCAATATTTTTTTTTAATTCACCTGTACCTAAAATTTTTAATTTCAAAAACTTTTTATTGATCAAGTTTTTTTCTTTTAAAATTTTAAGATCAAAAGTTTTATTAATATCCTTTTTTGATTTATCTAAAATATTTTGAATTTTTGAAAGATTTAGAATAGCAATATTTCCTTTCTTTATTGATTTAAAGCCTCTTTTAGGCAATCTTCTATACAATGGCATCTGACCGCCCTCAAAACTTTTAATAGCTACTCCAGATCTTGATTTCTGTCCTTTGTGACCTCTTGAGGAAGTTTTGCCTTTACCGGATCCTATTCCTCTTCCCAGACGAATTTTTTTTTTATTAATTTTTGTTAAACTATTTAATTCCATTATTTGGCCTCTCTTTTTAAAACAATATCAGATATTTTTTTTCCTCTTATTGCAGATAAAATTTTTGGAGAATTTTGAGACTTTAACCCATTTACACAAGCTTTTAGTACATTATGAGGATTAGCTGAGCCTAAAGATTTGGCAACAACATCTTGAATGCCTAAAACTTCACAAACAGAACGTATAGGACCTCCTGCAATAATTCCTGTTCCTGCGGGTGCTGCTCTTAAAAATACTTTGCCAGATCCATTTTTACCTTTAACATCGTGATGCAAAGTTCTTCCATCCTTAAGAGAAATTTTAATTAAATTTCTTTTAGCTACCTCTGTAGCTTTTTTTATTGCATCAGGCACCTGTTTAGATTTTCCCTGACCTATTCCAATTGACCCTTTTTGATTTCCCACCACCATTAAAGCTGCGAACCCAAATCTTCTACCACCTTTAACAACCTTAGTTATTCTATTAATCGCAACTAATTTCTCTTTGATATCACTCTCAATTTTTCTATTTTCTGCCATGTTAAAATTTTAGTCCATTTTTTCTTAGAATCTCAGCGAATTTTTTAACTCTTCCATGATACTTGTTTTGGCCTCTGTCAAAATATACTTCGCTAATATTTTTTTCTTTAGCTCTTTTTGCTAATATTTCTCCAATTAATGAGGATTTTTCCATTTTCTTAATTTTTTTTAATCTGATTTCTTTCTCAATAGATGAAGCAGAAACAAGTGTTTTCTTTTTTTTATCGTCTATAATTTGTGCAAACAAATTGTTTAAAGACTTTGATACAGATACTCTATACCTATTAGTATTTATGTTTTTCAATTTTTTTCTGTTCCTAAGTTTTCTTTTTACCTTATTGTTTAATTTTTTCATTACTTCTTTTTACCTTCTTTTCTTAAAACAAATTGACCTTTTTCTTTAATTCCTTTAGCCTTATAAGGCTCTACAGGTTTAAAATTCTTTATATCTGCGGCAATTTTAGATACTAATTCTTTATCAACTCCATTAATTTTAATAGTTGTCTGTTTTTCAACTGTTATCTTTATATCCTTTGGAATTTTAAAATTTACATCATGGCTAAATCCTATTTGTAAGTTTAAAGTTTCTCCCTTTAAATTTGCTCTAAATCCTACACCATTAAGCTCTAATATTTTTTCATGCCCTTTGGATACTCCAGTAATAGCATTATTTATTAAACTTCTGTAGGTTCCCCACATAATAGAAGTTTTTTTATCAACTTTTTTTTCTAATGGTTTTATCTGAAACTGACTTTCATTTAATTTTGAAGAGAAAATTTTATCGTCTATAGTCAATTTTTTTGTACCTTTTGGACCAGTTATAGTTAAGTACCCGCCCTCAATTTTAATTGATGACTCTTTTGGAATTGTAATATTTTTTTTTCCTATTTTTGACATTAAAACACTCTACAAATTATTTCTCCGCCAACATTATTTTTTCTAGCTTCTGTATCACTCATAACTCCTTTTGGAGTAGATAAAATTGCTAGTCCTAAGCCATTCATCACTTTTGGAATACTTGTGGCTCTTGAATAAACTCTTCTACCTGGTTTTGAAATTCTTTTAATCTCCTTAATTACTGGATCACCCTCGTAATATTTTAGAGAAATTCTTAAACTTGTCTTATTGTTTTCCGTTTTTTCAATAAAATAATCTTTTATGAAACCCTCATTTTTAAGAATCTCCAAAATATTTTTTCTAAAATTTGATGACGGTATTTCAACTGAATTAAGCGATCTCATTTGTCCATTTCTTATTCTTGAAAACATATCACCTATTGGGTCTGTAAATGTCATATTTCTCCTACCAGCTTGATTTAGTTATTCCAGGAATTTTACCAGAAGATGCCATATCTCTTAGTGCAATTCTTGATATTCTTAATTTTCTATAAACTCCGTGTGGCCTACCTGATACTTCACATCTGTTTCTAATTCTTATTTTTGAAGAATTTTTAGGAAGCTTATTTAATTTTAGTTGAGCTTCAAATCTCTCAGATAACTCTAGTTTTTTATTATTAATTATCTTTTTAAGATTAGCTCTCTTTTTAGCATATTTTTTTACTAACTTAATTCTTTTTAGATTTTTTTGTATCGCACTTGTTTTAGCCATTTTTATCCTTAATTTTTTTTTTCATTTATCGGGAGGTTGAATTCTTTCAACAATTCTAATGTACCTTTTTTACTTTTACTTGACATAACAATCGTTATATCTAGTCCTCTTATTTTATCTACTTTATCAAAATTTACTTCAGGAAAAATTATGTGTTCTTTTATTCCAAAAGAATAGTTAAAAGAATTGTCTATACCTTTAGATGAGAGGCCTCTAAAGTCTTTAATTCTTGGTAAAGCAATATTAACTAATCTATCCAAAAACTCATACATTTTCTGTGATCTTAGTGTAACTTTTACTCCAGCATTTGAACCTTTTCTAGTTTTAAAATTTGAGATAGATTTTTTAAATTTTGTTATAATCGGTTTTTGTCCAGCTATTAATGATATATCCTCTACGCATGCTTTAAGTTTTTTATTATCCGAAGCGTCCTCTCCAAGACCCATATTTAAAATAATTTTATCAATCTTTGGTACATCATGTTTATTTTTAAGAGATAATTTACTCATTAACGATGACACTATTTCTTTGTTATATATGCTTTTTAATCTTGGCATTATTTTTTACTTGCTATTTTTTTGTCTTTTTTTTTGTTATCTATATTTTTTACATTAGATTGATGAATAAAGCTCTCTTTTGAGATAATACCACCTTTATTTTCCTTTGTTGGTTTTGTATGTCTTTTAATCATATTTATTGATTTTATTTTTACCTTATTCAAAACTCTATTTATTTCTAAAATTTCTCCTATTTTTCCTTTATCTTTACCAGAAATTATTTTTACCTGAGTCCCTTTTTTTAAATTCATTTTAAAGTACCTCCGGGGCTAGTGAAATAATTTTTGTGTGGCCTTTTGTTCTAAGTTCTCTTGTTACCGGTCCAAAAATTCTAGTTCCTATTGGTTCGCCTTTATCGTCAGTCAACACGACTGCATTTTTATCAAATTGAACTTTTGAACCATCATCTCTATAGATTTCTTTTCTAGTTCTTACTACAACAGCTTTGTGGACTGAACCTTTTTTTACTTTTCCTTTTGGTATAGCGTCTTTGACGCTAATAACGATTATATCTCCAACTGAAGCATATCTCCTTTTAGAACCTCCAAGAACTTTAATACATTCAACTCTTTTAGCTCCTGTATTATCAGCCACTGTAAGCTCTGTTTGTATTTGTATCATTATTCTAATACCTGCCAAGTTTTCTTTTTTGAAAAAGGTTTGCATTCAATAATTGAAACTTTTTCTCCCTCTTTAAATTTATTTTTTTCATCATGAGCGTGATATTTTTTAGATCTCTTTATCACTTTCTCATAAAAAGGATGTTTAAATTTTCTAGTAACTTCTACTACAACAGTTTTGTTATTCTTTGCACTTGTTATAATTCCTTTTAAAATTTTTTTTGTCATTTTGTATTCTTCAAAGTTGTATATAGTCTTGCTATACTTTTTTTAATTAAATTATATTGAGCTGGATTATTAATTTGATTATTAACTTTTTTAAACCTGATATTGAATAAATCTTTTTTAAGCGTTAAGATTTTTTTTTCAGCTTGGTCTTTAGTCAATTTTTTTTCCTCTTTTTTCTTATTCATTATCTTTTCACAAATTTTGTTTTAATAGGTAATTTAGCAGAAGCTTTATATAAAGCCTCTCTAGCAATTTCTTCACTTACCCCATCTACTTCAAAAATTATTCTTCCTGGTTTAACCCTACAAGCATAGTATTCAGGAGATCCTTTCCCTTTTCCCATTCTAACTTCAGTTGGTTTTTTCGAGACAGGAATATTAGGAAAGACTCTGGTCCATACTTTACCAGTTCTTTTCATATACCTTGTTAAAGCAACTCTAGCTGCTTCAATTTGTTTTCCTATTATTCTTTCAGGTTGAATCGCTTTTAAGCCAAACTGTCCATAATTTAGTTTCACTGCTCTTGTTGCATTGCCATGTATTCTACCTTTAAAAGCTTTTCTATATTTAGTTCTTACTGGCTGTAGCATTTTTTACCCTTTCTTTTTTTTCTTTTTCAACATCTTTAGCCATTAATTCACCTTTATAAATCCAAACTTTTACACCAATTATCCCATAAGTCGTCAATGCTTCTGCAAAACCATAATCTATATCAGCTCTTAAAGTATGTGATGGAATACTACCTTCTCGTAACCATTCGGTTCTAGCAATTTCATTTCCAGCCAATCTTCCACTAAGCATTACTTTAATGCCTTTTGCATTTAATCTCATCGCAGATTGCATGGCTCTTTTCATAGCCCTTCTATAAGCTATTCTTTTAACTAATTGTTGAGCTATATTTTCAGCAACTAAATTAGAGTTTATCTCAGGCTTTTTAATTTCTTTGATATTTACACTAACATCATTGTCAGTAATTTTCATAATGCTCTTTTTAATTTTTTCTATATCTGCACCTTTTTTGCCAATTACAAAACCTGGTCTTGAGGTATGAATTGAAACAGTGCATTTCTTTGAAGAACGCTCTATAATTATTTCAGAAACTCCTGAATTTGTAATATTTTTTTTAATATAATTTCTTATTTTGAAGTCCTCTATTAAATACTTACCAAAATCTTTCTTTTTAGCGAACCATGTAGAGTCCCACCCTCTGTTAATTCCAAGTCTTAATCCAATAGGATTTATTTTTTGTCCCATTACCTAATCACTTTCTTTTCTTTTTTTTCCTCTAAAACTATTGTAATACGACTAAAAGGTTTTTTAATTGGACTTGCTCTACCTTTAGCTCTAGGTCTAAATCTTTTCATAACGAGTGATTTACCAACATATGCTTCTTTGACAAAAAGATTATCTATATCAAATTGATAATTATTTTCTGCATTAGATATTGCTGATTTTACAGTTTTACTAACATCTTTTGAAATTCTTTTTCTTGAAAATTCTAAATCTCTTAAAGCTATATCTGCTTTTTTTCCTTTTATAAAATTGCAGACTAACGCTAACTTTCTAGGACTTGTTCTTACGTTTTTATTTACCGCTTTTACTAAAGAATTTTTCTTATCCATTATTTCTTTTCTCCCACAGATTTAGCAGCAGCTGGTGCAGCTGCTTTTTTGTCAGCTGGTGTATGTCCTTTAAAGGTTCTAGTAGGAGCAAACTCACCTAACTTATGTCCCACCATCTCTTCAGAAATTGTAATTGGAATAAAAGATTTACCATTGTGTATCATAAAACTGTGTCCCACAAAATCTGGTATTATTGTAGAATTTCTAGACCATGTTTTAATAGGTTTTTTATTTGGAGTATTTTTAAGTTTATCGATTTTTTTTAATAAACTTGGGTGTACAAACGGGCCTTTCCAAATTGATCTAGTCATTATTTTTTCCTTTTTCTTCTTCTTGTGATTATTAATTTATCACTTCTTTTAGGTCTTCTTGTTTTTAAGCCTTTAGCAGATTGTCCCCAAGGAGATACTGGGCTTCTTCCGCCAGAAGTTTTTCCTTCTCCTCCACCATGAGGATGGTCTACAGGGTTCATCGCTACACCTCTCGTTTGAGGTCTTTTTCCTCTCCATCTATTTCTACCAGCCTTGCCAATTTTAATATTTTTTTGATCAGGATTTGAAACTGTTCCAATAGTAGCAATACACGAACTACTGACTTTTCTTGCCTCACCTGAAGTAAGTTTCAAAATAGCATAATCTCCATCGTATCCTGACAAAGTTACTGAAGACCCAGCTGATCTAGCTAACTTTGCACCATTGCCAGGTATCAACTCAACATTATGTATTGAAGTTCCTGGAGGTATATCTCTCAGTTCTAGTGAATTCCCTACCTTAATTTCAACGTTTTTTCCTGACTCGATAGTGTCGCCTTGTTTTAAACCCTGAGGGCTTACAATATATGATCTTTCTTTATCTTTATAAATTATTAATGCAATATAAGCTGTTCTATTTGGATCGTATTCAATCCTTTCTACTGTTGCAGGTACATTTTTTTTTTTTCTATAAAAATCAATAATTCTATATTTATGTTTGGAACCACCGCCGATATGTCTTGATGTGATTCTGCCATTATTATTTCTACCACCAGTAAAGTTTTGACCTTTAGTTAAAGGTTTATATGGAGATCCTTTCCACAAATTACTCTTATCTAATACAACAGTGCCTCTTGTAGATTTAGTATATGGTTTAAAAGTTTTTAGCGCCATAAGTTATATTCCTGTTGTTAGATCAATACTTTGACCTTTTTTAAGAGTAACGACTGCCTTTTTATAACCACTCTTAAATGATTTTTTTCCTTGTTTCATCTTAAGTTTTGTTTTTCGATTTATAATATTAACTTTAACAACATTTACTTTAAATAATTTTTCTATATTTTTTTTTATAGTGGTCTTATTAGCTTTTTTATGAACTTTAAAAACAGTTTTATTTTGCTCAGACATAATTGTAGCTTTTTCAGTAATTATTGGATTACGAATTGAGTCTATATAATTAATTTTTTTCATAAAGAACCCTTTCTTGAATTTTTTTTGCAGAAGATGAAGTAATTATTACATTTTTATACTTAAATAAGTCATAAATATTAGCACCTTCATCTTTAATTAATTTAACATTTTTAATATTACGGGCAGATTTGTTAATATTTTTCATCGTGTCTCCATCAGATATAATTAAAGCATTGGCTAAATTATTTTTTTTAAGAAATTCATTAAAAACTTTTGTCTTTTTAATTTCTTTTTTTACATCGGCTAAAATATAAAGATTCTTATCTAAATGTTTTTTTGATAGAGTTTGTGCAAGTGCAAGTTTTCTTACTTTTTTGTTTATTTTTTTCTTTTTATAAACAGAGCCTTTCGGGCCATGTGCAACACCACCACCAACAAATAAAGGGGCTTTTTTACTAGCGTGTCTAGCTCCACCACCACCTTTTTGCGGGACTATTTTTTTTGTTGATCCTCTAATTTCATTCCTTTGTTTTGTTTTAGCAGTTCTTGGTTTTGCATGATTTAATTGCCAATCTAAAACAAATTTAATCAACTTATGATTTACTTTTAGTTTTACTAACTTATCTGAAATGTCAATAGAATTTGATTTGGAGCCATCAACATTTAAAAGGGGAAATTTCATCTATTTTTTTCCTTTCTTGGCAGCGGCCGCTTTAACTTTTGCTTCATATTTTTCTTTAATAGTTTTTCTAGTTACATTTTTAACAGACTCTCTTAAATATACTGTTGAATTTTTTGAACCTGGTATTGAACCTTTTACGTATAATAAATTATTTTCTAAGTCTGATTTTACTACTTCTAAATTTAACATTGTTCTTAGTTTGTCACCCATATGTCCAGCCATTTTCTTACCTTTAAATACTTTTCCTGGATCTTGTCTTTGTCCGGTAGACCCATGTGATCTATGAGAAACAGAAACACCATGAGAAGCTCTTAAACCTCCAAAATTCCATCTTTTCATAACACCAGCAAAACCTTTGCCTATTGTTTTTGAACGTACATCTATAAATTTTTTATCTTTAAAAATTTCCAAACCTAACTCGTTACCTTCTTTGTACTGATCATTTTTTTCCACTCTGAATTCTTTAAGAATTTTTTTAGGTTCAGTATTTTTTTTTGCAAAATATCCTTTCATTTGTTTTGTTAATTTTGAGTTTTTAAGTTTAAAAAAACCTACTTTAACAGCGTTGTAACCTCTTTTTTCTTTTGTTATAACGTCAAGAACTCTACCTTTCTCAACTTTTATAACAGTTACAGGGACTGACTGACCACTTTCCATAAATTCTCTAGTCATACCTATTTTTATTCCTATTAATCCAATGCCCATAATCTAAATTTTTATTTCAATGTCTACACCTGAAGCCAAATCTAGTTTCATAAGAGCTTCTACAGTTTGAGGTGTGGGTTCAATTATATCAATCAATCTCTTATGTGTTCTTGACTCAAATTGTTCTCTACTCTTTTTATCAATATGTGGAGACCTTAATACTGTATATCGTTCAATTCGTGTAGGTAAAGGTATAGGGCCTTTAACTTGTGCTCCTGTTCTTTTTGCTGTGTTAACAATTTCTTCAGTTGAAAGATCAAGGATTTTATTATCGTATGCTTTAAGATGTATTCTTATATTTTGGTTTTCCATAGATTAAGCTAATTTTTTTGTTACTTCATCTTGTACATTTTGAGGAACTTTATCGTAATGGCTAAATTGCATTGTATATTGGGCCCTTCCTTGAGTTGAAGAACGTAAATTATTTATATATCCAAACATATTAGCTAAAGGAACTGTTGCATTTATTGCAGTTGCATTACCCCTAGCTTCTGTTGAAGCAACCTGACCTCTTCTACTATTCAAGTCGCCAATAACATCACCCATAAAATCTTCTGGAGTAACCACCTCAACTTTCATCATTGGTTCTAATAGTTTTAATGTAGCTTTTTGGCAAGCTTCTCTAAAGCACATTCTTGATGCAATTTCAAAAGCTAATACGCTTGAATCAACGTCATGATGTAGTCCGTCTAAAATTGTTACCTTGTAATCAATTACTGGAAATCCTGCTAATATTCCGCTCTCTGCTACACTTAACACTCCCTTTTCCACACCTGGAATAAATTCTTTTGGTATTGCCCCACCTTTAATTTTGTTTTCAACTTCACGACCTTTTCCCGGTTCAAGAGGTTCAACGTTCAAAGTAACTTTAGCAAATTGACCTGATCCACCACTTTGTTTTTTATGAATGTAGGTAACCTCTGTGGAGCCTAATATTGTTTCTCTATAAGCTACTTGAGGTGCTCCAACATTTGCCTCAACTTTAAATTCTCTTTTCATTCTATCTACAATAATATCTAAATGTAATTCACCCATACCTTTTATTATTGTCTGCCCTGACTCTTCATCAGAAGTTACTCTAAATGACGGGTCTTCTTTAGCTAATCTAGCCAAAGCTTCACCCATTTTTTCTTGATCTGCTTTTGTCTTCGGTTCTACTGCAATTTCTATTACAGGGTCTGGAAATTCCATTGGCTCTAATAAAATTGGTTTGTTTTCATTACATAAAGTGTGTCCTGTGATTGTATGTTTTAATCCTGCCAAAGCAACAATGTCTCCAGTTGTAGCTTCTTTAATATCTTCTCTGCTATTAGCATGCATTAAAAGCATTCTTCCAACTCTTTCTGTTTTTTCTTTAGAGGAGTTATATACTGAAGTACCTGCTTGTATTTTACCAGAATAAATTCTTATAAAAGTTAAAGATCCAACAAAAGGATCGTTTGCAACTTTAAAAGCCAAAGCAGAAAATGGTTCATTATCATCAAATTTCATTTTCATTTTATCCTCAGAATTCAGTTTTGTTGCCTCAATAGATCCAATATCTTTTGGACTTGGCAAATAATCTATCACAGCATCTAAAAGAGGTTGAACCCCCTTATTTTTAAAAGCAGATCCTGTTGTTATGGGAACAAAGCTAAAACCTAGAGTTCCTTTTCTTATACATTCAATTAAATCGTTTTCTGATGGTTCTTTACCTTCTAGATAAGCTTCCATGAGTTTTTCATCCTCTTCCACTGCAGCTTCAACTAATTCTTTTCTGTAAGTATTTGCTTTTTCTATTAGATCTTCAGGAATATCAACAATATCAAATTTTGCCCCTAAATCTTCATTCTGCCATATAATACCTTTCATTTTTACCAGATCAACAACACCTTTTAAATCCGCCTCTGCTCCTACTGGCAGCTGTAAAACCAAAGGTTTACAACCAAGCCTATCCTTAATCATATCTACACAACGATAAAAATCTGCTCCAGTTCGATCAAGTTTGTTTACAAAACATATACGAGGTACTTTATATTTATCAGCTTGTCTCCAAACAGTTTCAGATTGAGGTTCTACACCTGCAACGCCATCAAAAACACAAACAGCTCCATCTAAAACTTTTAATGATCTTTCTACTTCAATAGTAAAGTCAACATGTCCAGGTGTGTCTATGATATTAATTCTATGGTCTCTCCAAAAACATGTTGTTGCAGCAGATGTAATAGTTATACCTCGCTCTTGCTCTTGTTCCATCCAATCCATTGTTGCAGCACCATCATGTACTTCACCTATTTTATGACTTTTTCCTGTGTAGTATAAAACTCTTTCTGTAGTTGTTGTTTTACCGGCGTCGATATGTGCCATGATACCAATATTTCTATATTTATCTAAAGTGTATTTAGCCATGAATTATTACCACCTGAAATGAGCAAAGGCTTTATTTGATTCTGCCATCTTATGTGTATCTTCTCTTTTTTTAATTGCTGAACCTTTATTTTGAGAGGCATCCAAAATCTCTGCGTAAAGTTTTTCTGCCATTGTTTTATTTTTTCTTTTCCTAGTAGCATCCATAATCCATCTTAAGGCTAAAGCTTGGGCCCTTTTTGATTTTACTTCTACAGGAACTTGGTAAGTAGCGCCACCAACTCTTCTAGATCTACATTCTAAATTTGGTTTAACATTACTTATTGCTGCGTTAAAAATTTTTAATGGATCTTCATTATTTTTGGATTTGATTTTATTTAAAGCATCATAAAGAATTTTTTCCGCTGTTGATCTTTTTCCATCGTACATTATTGAATTGATAAATTTAGAAACTACTTCTGAATGAAATTTGGGATCTGGATAAACCTTTCTAACAGGAGCTTTTCGTTTTCTAGACATAAGTTATTTCGGTTTTTTTGTTCCGTATAAAGATCTTCTTTTTTTTCTATTAGCTACGCCTTGTGTATCTAGGTTTCCTCTTAAAATATGATATCTAACTCCTGGCAAATCCTTTACTCGCCCACCACGTAACAAAACAACTGAGTGCTCTTGTAAATTGTGACCTTCTCCAGGAATATAAGCTGTTACTTCAAATCCGTTTGACAGCCTAACTCTAGCAACTTTTCTAAGTGCTGAATTTGGTTTTTTAGGAGTAGTTGTATAAACTTTGACACAGACACCTCTTTTTAAAGGCTGCTTTTCTAGTGCTGGAACTTTATTTCTAGCAATAGGTTTTACTCTGCTTTTTTTTATCAACTGATTGATTGTTGGCATAACAATATTTTGAAGTTGAAATAAGAAAAAACCTTCAGGTATTTTTTGTTAGTGTTTAAGGTTTTAATCCACCTTACTTCTAACATTCAAAATGTGCCGTAAACTAGCACCGAATTAATAAAAGTCAATATTTAAGCGGTTTTAAAATGATGTTTAAGCTGTCTGTTCAGTGGCTTCTGGTGCGGATTCTAGCTCTTGTTTTTTAAGTTCTTCTAATCTTATCTTATCTTGCTCTCTTGCTTGTTTGTCCCAGTCAATTTTAGTCAAACCAGTTCCTGCTGGTACCAATCTACCTACGATCACATTCTCTTTTAAACCCTCTAATTTGTCTACTTTTCCTCTTATAGAGGCATCGGTTAATACTCTTGTTGTCTCTTGAAATGAGGCAGCTGATATAAATGAATTTGTTTGTAATGAAGCTTTAGTGATACCTAGAAGAATTCTCTCATAAATTGCTGGTTTTTTCTTTTCTTCTCTAAGCTTATCGTTAATAACATTAATGTCTAACAAGTCAATTATCTCTCCCGAAAGTAAATCAGAGTCCCCAGGGTCTTTTACCTCTACTCTTTTTAACATTTGTCTTACGATTGTTTCTATGTGCTTATCATTTATTACCACTCCTTGTAATCGATAAACTTCTTGCACTTCTGTAATAAAATATTCTGTAAGTTTTTCAACACCTAAAATTCTTAAAATGTCGTGTGGCAAAGGTGCTCCATCTAATAAATACTCACCTTTTTTAATTTTTTCACCTTGATTAAAATTAACGTGTTTACCTTTAGGTATTAAATAATTAGACATATCACCGTTTAATGAAACGATAGATATTTTTTGTTTACCTCTTACCTCTTTTCCAAATTCGATAACACCATCGTTCTCTGCTATAATCGCACTATCTTTTGGTTTTCTTGCCTCAAATAATTCAGCTACTCTTGGTAATCCTCCAGTTATATCTTTTGTTTTAGAAGTTTCCTTTGGAAGTCTTGCTAAAACGTCACCGGCTGAGATTTTCTGACCGTCTTTTACTGATAGAATTGTATCTGGAACTAAATAGTATCTTGCTTCATTCCCATCAGCTTTTTTTATGATTCCCCCTTTTTCATCCCTTAATGTTATTCTAGGTTTTAATTCAGAATTTTTAGAGGATGATTTCCAATCTGTAACAGACTTAGACGATAAACCTGTTGCGTCATCTAAAGTTTCAGTTAAAGAACTTCCTTCCATCAAGTCCATGTAATTTACTATACCTCCTGTCTCAGCTATTACAGGCAAAGTATATGGATCCCATTCAGCAACTTTTTTTCCTTTATCAACTACATCTCCATCTTTAAAGAATAATTTGGATCCATAATTAACTTTATAAATTGCAAGTTGTCTTCCATTATCATCTTCGATACTTAATTGAGTATTTCTACCCATAACTATTGTATTTTTTTTTGAATCTTCAATTAGGTTCTTATTAATTATATTAAGTTTACCTTTAGTTTGAGAAATAATTTGAGATTCTTCTTTAATTTGTGCTGTACCTCCAACATGAAACGTCCTCATAGTTAATTGTGTACCAGGTTCTCCAATTGATTGAGCAGCTATCATCCCTACCGCTTCACCTACACTTACAAGCTTACCTCTTGCTAAGTCTCTACCATAACAAACTTGACAAACACCTTTAGTTGAAGCGCATGTAATAACTGAATATACATTGACAGATTTAACACCTGCTGCATCAATTTTTTCACAATCAAACTCATCTATTAATTTATCTTTTTTTATTATAACTTCACCTGTAACAGGATTTTTAATATTCTCTGCTATAACCCTACCCAAAACTCTTTCTGATAGACTTACTAATATATTTCCTCCTTCAATTATTTCAGAGATGGTGACTGATGATCTTTTTTTTGGGTCACACTCAGCTTTTGTAATTTGCACATCTTGAGCTACATCACACAATCTTCTTGTTAAATATCCAGAGTTTGCAGTTTTTAAAGCTGTATCTGCTAAACCTTTTCTTGCTCCATGTGTAGAATTAAAATATTCTAATACTGATAATCCTTCTTTAAAATTTGCAATAATTGGTGTTTCAATAATTTCACCTGAAGGTTTTGCAATTAAACCTCTCATACCTGCTAACTGCTTCATCTGAGCTTGTGAACCTCTTGCACCAGAGTCTGCCATCATATAAACCGAATTTGTCTCTATTCTATCATCTTCATAAATTTTTTCTGCTGAAGAAATTTCTTTCATCATTTCATTTGCAACTGTATCCGTACATTTAGACCACACATCTACTACTTTGTTGTATTTTTCACCTCTTGTAATAAGGCCATCTGAGTACTGTTTTTCGTATTCTTCTATTTGTTTTTTTGTATTACCGATTAAGTTTTCTTTTGTTTTTGGGATAATTAAATCATCTTTTCCAAAAGATATTCCTGCTTTAAATGCGTGTTTGAAACCTAAAGTTTTAATTTTATCACAAAAAATAACAGTTTCTTTTTGACCGCAATATCTAAAAATAGTGTCAATTACTTCTGATACATTTTTTTTTGTTAATAATTTATTTACCAATGCAAATTTAATATTGGGATTTTTTGGAAGAACATTTGCTAGTAAAAATCTCCCAGCTGTACTCACATATTTTTCACTAATAATTTTTCCCTCATTATCAACTGTATTAAAAGTTGAAATTATTTTTGAGTGTAAACTTATAGATTGATATTCAAGAGCTTGCTCGATTTCTTCGATGCTTGAAAATATACCTTTAGGTTTTTTTTCGTTTTCCTCTGATTGCGAAAGATAGTATATACCTAGTACTATATCCTGACTTGGTACAATTATTGGTTTTCCGTTTGATGGACTTAAAATATTATTAGTCGACATCATTAAAACTCTTGCTTCTAATTGTGCTTCTAAACTTAAAGGGATATGAACAGCCATTTGGTCTCCATCAAAATCTGCGTTAAACGCTGCGCAAACTAAAGGATGAAGTTCAATAGCATTTCCCTCTATTAATTTTGCCTCAAAAGCTTGAACTCCTAATCTATGAAGCGTTGGAGCTCTATTTAAAATAATAGGATGTTCTCTAATAATATGTTCCAGTGAGTCCCATACTTCGCTTTTTTCTTTTTCAACTAATCTCTTTGCTTGTTTAATTGTTGTTGCAAGTCCTAATTTATCTAACCTTGCATATAGGAATGGTTTAAATAATTCTAAAGCCATTTTTTTTGGTAGACCACATTGATGCAATTTCAGTTCAGGGCCTACAACAATTACAGATCTTCCTGAATAATCTACTCTTTTACCTAATAAGTTTTGCCTAAATCTTCCTTGTTTGCCTTTCAACATTTCTGCTAAGGACTTTAATGGTCTCTTGCCAGTTCCGGTAATAACTCTTCCTCTTCTACCATTGTCAAACAATGCGTCGACTGACTCTTGAAGCATTCTCTTTTCGTTTCTTACAATTATATCTGGAGCTTTTAAATCCAAAAGTCTTTTTAATCTGTTATTTCTATTTATAACTCTTCTATATAAATCATTTAAGTCTGACGTAGCAAATCTACCACCATCTAAAGGAACTAGTGGTCTTAATTCAGGGGGAATAACAGGAACTGATGTAAGAATCATCCACTCAGGTTTATTACCTGAATTTAAAAACGACTCTATTAACTTTAACCTTTTAATAGTTCTCTCCTCTGTAACTTTAGATTTTATTTCACTTAAAGACTCTCGAAGTTTGTGTTGCTCCTTTTTTAAATCCAAGTTAACTAAAATTTCTCTAACTGCCTCAGCTCCAATACCTGCTGTAAAAGCATCCTCTCCAAATTCTTCTTGAGCTTTAATTAATGCTTCCTCAGAAATTAATTGACCTTTTTTTAACGTAGTTAAACCTGGTTCTACGACTATAAAACTTTCAAAATATAAAACCTTTTCAACCTCTTTTAATTTCATATCAATTGCTAAAGAGATTCTACTTGGTAATGATTTTAAAAACCAAATATGTGCTACCGGACATGCTAGATCGATGTGTCCCATTCTTTCTCTTCTTACATTAGACTTTGTTACTTCTACCCCACATTTCTCACAAATTATTCCTCTAAACTTCATTCTTTTATATTTACCGCAAAGACATTCGTAATCTTTTACTGGACCAAATATTCTAGAGCAAAATAATCCATCTTTTTCTGGTCTGAATGTTCTATAATTAATTGTCTCTGGCTTTTTTATCTCTCCGTAAGACCAAGATTTAATTTTTTCAGGACTAGCTAAAGTTATCTTGATACTGTCAAAATTGTTTTCTTGAGTAATATTTTGATTTTCAAAATTTTTTGTTAAATTTTTTTCCATTATTAATTTAATTCTATATTTAATCCAAGTGCTCTGATTTCTTTTACTAAAACGTTAAAAGACTCAGGAACACCTGACTCAAAATTATTATTTCCTTTAACTATAGTTTCATAAACTTTTGTTCTTCCAGCGACATCGTCTGATTTAACGGTTAATATTTCTTGTAGTGTGTATGAAGCTCCATAAGCTTCAAGAGCCCAAACCTCCATTTCACCAAATCTTTGACCACCCAGCTGAGCTTTACCACCAAGAGGTTGTTGTGTTACTAAACTGTAGGGTCCTGTTGACCGTGCGTGAATTTTATCTTCGACTAAATGGTTAAGCTTTAACATATAAATTATTCCAACTGTCACGGGTCTATCAAATCTCTCCCCTGTTTGACCATTCCAAAGGTGTGTTTGACCAGAATTTGGTAATTTAGCTAAATCTAACATTTTTGTAATATCCTCAGTACTTGCTCCATCAAATACTGGTGTAGCTATTGGAACACCATTGGATAAATTTTGCACTAATTCAGCAACTTCTTTATTTGATAATTTTGAAATAACTTCACTATAATAATGATCTCCATAAATCTGATTTAATTTTTGTTTAATTTTTTCAATTTCTGTATCGAAGTTTCTTAAATATTTTTTTATTTGGTCTCCCAATTCTGAGCAAGACCATCCTAAATGTGTTTCTAATATTTGGCCAACGTTCATTCTGCTAGGAACTCCTAAAGGATTTAATACAATGTCAACTGGTTTACCGTTTTCCATGTAAGGCATATCTTCAACTGGAACAATTTTACTTACAACGCCTTTATTTCCATGTCGACCAGCCATCTTATCTCCAGGCATCAATCGTCTTTTTACAGCGACAAATACTTTTACAACCTTCATAACTGTTGGTAGCAAATCATCGCCTTGTTGAATTTTAGTGACTTTGTCCTCAAATCTTAATCTTATATCCTCAGAAGCATTTTCAAATTGGTTTTTTAATTTTTCTAAATCTGAGTTTAATTCTTGTTTTTGCAGAGAAATTTTCCAAAGATCTTTTAAAGATAAAATTTCGAAATCATTTAAATTTAAAGTAGTTCCTTGTTTTAAATCTTTAAATTGCTTATTGATACTTTGACCGTTTAATAATTCAATTGCTCTTAATTTAATGTTTCTATTAAGAATTTCTTCCTCAACTTTTTTGTCCTCTTGAACTGATTCAATTTCAGCTCGCTCTATTGCTATTGATCTTTCGTCTTTTTCAATACCATGTCTATTGAATACTCTCACATCAATTACTACTCCTGTGCTTCCTGAAGGTAACTTAAGAGAGGAGTCTCTAACATCTGTTGCTTTTTCTCCAAATATAGATCGTAAGAGTTTCTCTTCGGGGCTTGAAGAGGTTTCGCTTTTCGGAGTAACTTTACCAACTAAAATATCACTGGGTTTTACTTCTGCTCCAACATAAACAATTCCTGACTCATCTAGATTTCTTAAACTCTCCTCACTTACATTCGGAATATCTCTTGTAATTTCCTCTGCTCCAAGTTTTGTATCTCTAGCCATAGACTCATATTCTTCTATGTGCACTGACGTAAATACATCGTCTGTAACGCATCTTTCTGAAATTAAAATTGAATCTTCAAAATTATATCCTTGCCAAGGCATAAATGCCACCGTCACATTTTTTCCTAAAGCTAATTCTCCGAGTTTTGTTGCTGGTCCATCGGCAATAATGTCGCCTTTTTTTATTTTATCTCCAACTTTAACTAACGGTTTTTGATTAATGCATGTATTTTGATTAGATCTTTGAAATTTAGAAAGGTTGTAAATATCTACAGCTGATTGAGATAAGTCTGTAACATCAGTTGCTTTAACAACTATTCTTTTGCCATCAATTTTATCAACAACTCCATTTCTTTTAGCAACAATTGTTACTCCAGAATCCAGTGCTACATCTGACTCTATTCCTGTGCCTACCAAAGGTGATTCTGGTTTTAATAAAGGAACTGCCTGTCTCATCATGTTTGAACCCATCAACGCTCTGTTTGCATCATCATTCTCTAAAAAAGGAATTAAAGCAGCAGCCACAGACACAAGCTGTTTAGGAGAAACATCAATATAATCAATATTTTCTCTTGATGACAATTCAAAATTTAGATTCTTTCTACATGCAACCAATTCTTCAACAAATGATCCATCTTTGTTTAAAACTGAGTTGGCCTGCGCAATTGTGTATTTTTCTTCTTCTATAGCGGATAAGTATTTTATATCTGAAGTAACTTTTCCATTTAAAACTTTTTTATATGGACTTTCTATGTAACCAAATTTATTTACTCTACAGTATGTAGCTAAGCTGTTTATCAAACCAATGTTTGGGCCCTCGGGTGTCTCTATAGGACAAATCCTACCATAATGAGTAGGATGCACATCCCTGACTTCAAATCCTGCTCTCTCTCTTGTTAATCCTCCAGGGCCTAATGCGGATACACGTCTTTTATGAGTTATTTCAGAAAGAGGGTTAGTTTGATCCATGAATTGTGAAAGTTGGGAAGTAGCAAAAAAATCTTTTAATGAAGTTGTGATTGGCTTAGCATTAATTAAGTCTTGTGGCATTGCTGACTCTATTTCTAAAAATGTAGACATCTTCTCTTTAACTGTTCGTTCCATTCTTAAAAGACCAATTCTAAATTGATTTTCTACGAGTTCTCCAACCGATCTTACTCTTCTATTTCCTAAATGATCAATATCATCCACTTCTCCTTTTCCGTCTCTTAAGTCTAGCATAAATTGAATTATGGCAACTATATCTGTAGCTTCTAAAATAGTTTTCTTAGGACTAATATTTAAATCGAGTTTTGAATTAAGTTTTACTCTGCCCACCTCAGACAAATCATATCTTTCCTTTTTAAAGTATAAATTATTAAACAGTTCTTCGGCTATCTCTACAGATGGTGCTTCACCGGGTCTTAAGACTTTATAAATATCATTTAATGCATCAGTTTTATTAGTATTTTTGTCAATTTTTAAACTTTCAAGAATGTAAGGTCCTTTATTAATTGGATCTACGTTTACAATAATTAGTTCTTTTTCACCTTGGGATATAATTTTCTCTAGTTGTTCTTCAGTTATATCAAAGCCAGCACCAATTAATATCTCGCTATTTTTATCTTTAATATCTTTTGCAATATACTTTCCAATTATCTGATCATTAGGTACAGAAATTGATTCTAATCCTTTCTCTCTCAATTTTTTGGCAATAACAGTATTTAGTTTTTCTCCTTTACCTAAGACTTTTTTGTTATTTTTAGCATCTATTAGATCATAAGATAATTTTAAAGGTCTTTTGTAGTTATCTAAATTAAACTCTGTTATCCAGCTTTTTGTTTCTTTGCTGTATGAATATTTATTTGTTGAATAAAAAGTTTCAATTATTTTATTTTTTGAGTAATTTAGAGCAAATAAAAAAGTTGTTATCGGAAGTTTTTTCTTTCTATCTATTCTAAAATATAAAATATCTTTTGGATCAAATTCAAAATCTAACCACGAACCTCTCCCAGGAATAATTCTACAATTAAATAAAAGTTTTCCGCTTGCATGTGTTTTTCCTTTATCGTGATCGAAAAATACTCCCGGACTTCTATGCATTTGGTTCACTACAACTCTTTCGACGCCGTTTGTAATAAACGTTGCACTTGGAGTCATTAATGGTAGATCTCCGATAAAAACCTCTTGTTCTTTTGCAGAAAGAATTTGTTTTGTATTATTTTCTGCATCAATGTCATAAACTACTAATCTTAAATTTGCTTTAAGAGCGGCAGCATAAGATAAACTTCTTTGTTTGCACTCAATAACATCAAATTTTGGTTTATCTAATTTATAAGAGATATATTCTAGCGTTGATTTATCGTTTCCGTCCTCGATAGGAAAAATGCTTTTAAAAACTTTATTAATACCTTTAGATAGTTCATTTAGCTGTTCTTTTAATGACTTAGACTCCAAGAACTCATTATAAGAATTTTTTTGAACCTCTATTAAGTTTGGTATTGACAATCCCTCAACTAACTTTCCAAAGTTCTTTCTAATATGTTTCTTTTGCGTAAAAGATAATTGCATCAAATATATGTAAAAATTACTGCAAATTTTTTTTTTGCAATAAAACCTAATCTTTAATATTGTTTACTTTAATTCTACTTTTGCTCCAGCTGCTTCAAGTTTTTTCTTAAATTCTTCAGCTTCTTTTTTAGCTACTCCACCTTTTACTTCTTTTGGTGCTGCTTCTACTAAATCTTTAGCTTCTTTTAAACCTAAACCAGTTATTGCTCTTACTTCTTTAATAACATTAATTTTTTTGTCACCTGCTGAGGCTAAGAAAACAGAAAATTCTGATTTTTCTTCTCCTGCTGGTACCGCTGTTCCACCTGCTGGTGCAACTGCTACTGGTGCTGCTGCTGTTACTCCCCATTTCTCCTCAAGTTGTTTTGAAAGCTCTGCTGCTTCAACAACTGTTAAGGTAGAAAGTTCATCTATAATTTTATTTAAGTCTGCCATTTATGATCCTGTGATTTAATTTTTTAAACTCTTTGCGCGCGCTAAATTAGCAATTTTTGAGCCAGGTGCAAGTAAAATACTAACTAATTTCTGTGCCGGTGCAGCTAAAATTCCCACTATTTTGGCCCTTGCTTCCTCTAATGAAGGTAGTGTGGCAATTACAGACACCTCTTTATCATCTAAAACCTTACCATCCATGAATCCAGCAACAATTTTTAATTTATCGTTCGATTTAGAGAATTTAGTTAAAATTTTTGCAGTAGAAATCGGGTCTGATGAGATTGCTGCAGCCGTTGGTCCAATAAAATATTTTTCTAAATCTTTTTTGGAAGTGTCTTTTAATGCAATTTTAGTAATTCTATTTTTTGTAATTTTAAATAAAATTCCTTTTTCTCGTAATTCTTTTCTTAATTCATCTAATTCATTTACATTAAGACCTTGATATTGAGCAATCATTACAGATTCATTTTCTGTAAAATTTTTTTTCATTTCCTCTATATAATTTTTCTTTGCTTCTTTAGACATCATAACTTTACTTAACTCCTATTTTGTAAGATATACCCATTGTAGAGGTCAAGAAGGCACCTTTAATAAGTTCACCTTTAATATTTTCGGGTTTTTCTTTTTTTACACTTTCTACAAAGTAATTATAGTTTTCTAATAATTTTTCGTTAGAAAAACTTTTTCTTCCAATAGTGGACGAAAGGTTGCCATCCTTGTCATTTCGTATTTCAACTAATCCTGTTTTAATATCTTTAATGGCTTTTATTATATCTGTTGCCACAGTTCCTAATTTAGGGTTTGGCATTAATCCTTTTGGTCCTAAAACTTTTCCATGTTTGCCAATTCTACCCATCATTGTCGGTGTGCAGATAAGTTTTGTAAAATCAAATTTTCCTAAGGCAATTTTTTCTAAAAGATCATCAGACCCAACTACATCTGCTCCAGCTTTTTTAGCTTCGTCTATTTTGTCGGCTTCACATAAAACAGCTAATTTATTTTTTTTGCCTGAACCATTTGGTAAATTAACAACTGTTCTTAAAATAAAATCTCCACCTTTTGATTGTTTGAGATTTATCTTTAAAGATACATCAATTGACTCATCGAATTTAGTTGTCGAGTTTTTTTTAACAAGTTCAATTGCCTCTTTGGCCTGAATTTTTTTGTGTTTAATGGAATTTTTTAAAATTTCTCTATATCTTTTTGAACTTTTATTCATTTTTTATTCTTTTACCTCAATACCCATTGATCTTGCTGAACCACAAATAATTTTTGTAGCTTCTTTAATATCAAAAGCATTTAGATCTTTCATTTTTTCTTTAGCAATTGCTTCTGCTTGTTTAAGTGTAATAAAACCTGCAACAACTCTCCCTGGTTCTTTTGATCCACTTTTCAACTTTGCAGCTTCTCTAATAAAATGTGAAGCAGGTGGAGATTTTATAATAAAATCAAATTTTTTATCTTTATAAACCGTTATTACTACTGGAACTGGTTTTCCCATGAAGGATTTTGTTTTTTCATTAAAAGCTTTACAAAATTCCATAATATTTATTCCTCTTTGACCCAAAGCAGGACCCACTGGAGGTGCAGGATTAGCTTGACCTCCTTTTATTTGTAATTTTACGTAACCTGTTATTTCTTTTGCCATTTAATTTTTTTCCACCTGATTAAATTCTAAATCTACAGGTGTAGCTCTACCAAATATAGAAACTGAGACTTTAAGTCTAGATTTTTCTTCATCAATTTCCTCAATTAATCCATTAAATGAAGCGAATGGACCATCGCAAACTTTTACTTTTTCACCAATTTCAAAACTAATGCCTGTTTTTTGGTTATTTGCATTTTCAGAAACTTGACCTAGAATTCTTTTAATTTCATTATCAGATATAGGAGTTGGCTTATCGCCAGAACCTAAAAAGCCACTTACTTTAGTTAAATTCTTTATTAAATGATAAATTTGCTTTGTAAGTTCAATTTTAACAAGAACATACCCTGGAAAATATTTGTTTTCTTTTTTAGTTCTTCTGCCTTTTTTAACTTGAGTGATTTGATGTGTAGGAACTAAAATATCACCAATATTTTCCTCAAGTTTATGTTTTTTAAGTTCCTCTCTAATGTTTTCAACTACTTTTTTTTCAAAACCTGAGTAAGCTTGTACAATGTACCAGTTCATTATCAAAAATTAATAGTTAAAACTAAGTTTAGTAAAAATCTTAATATTTGATCTAAAATTAAAAAGAATATTGCTGCTATTGAAGCAAGGGCAAAAACCATAACGGCGCCCATCATAGTATCTTTTTTTGTTGGCCATGTAATTCTGAAGGTTTCTTGTTTAACTTCTTGTATAAATTTTAAAGGATTTTTCATAACTGTTTTTTAGTTTGGCAGGAGCGGAGGGACTCGAACCCACAACCTCCGGTTTTGGAGACCGGCGCTCTACCAATTGAACTACGCTCCTAAGCGTTACTTAATTATTTTAGTTACTACTCCAGCTCCAACTGTTTTTCCACCTTCTCGAATTGCAAAATTTAAATTTTCGTTCATTGCAATTGGTGTAATTAATTTAACTGAGAACTTTCCATCATCACCTGGCATAACCATTTCTGTGCCTGATGGTAATGTTACTTCTCCAGTTACATCTGTAGTTCTAAAATAAAATTGTGGTCTATATTTTGTAAAGAAGGGTGTATGTCTTCCTCCTTCTTCTTTTTTTAAGATATAAGCCTGACATTCAAATTCAGTGTGTGGGGTAATTGAACCAGGTTTACAAAGAACTTGACCTCTTTCAACGTCTGTTCTTTCCACACCTCTTAAAAGAGCTCCAATATTGTCACCTGCTTCCCCGCTATCTAAAAGTTTCCTAAACATTTCTACTCCAGTGCAAACAGATTTTTTGGTATCTCTAATACCTACAATTTCAATTTCTTCACCAACTTTTATAACTCCTGACTCTACTCTTCCAGTTACTACTGTTCCTCTTCCAGAAATTGAGAAAACGTCTTCGACTGGCATCAAAAAAGGTTTATCTTTTGGTCGATCTGGTTGTGGAATTGTTTCATCAACAGCTTTCATTAATTCCATAATTGCGTTTTTACCTGTTGCTTCATCTTTTCCTTCAACTGCGTTTAAAGCAGATCCTTTAACTATAGGAATTTTGTCTCCTGGAAATTTATAAGAAGTTAAAAGTTCTCTAATTTCTTCTTCCACTAAATCAACAAGCTCTTTATCTTTTACTGTATCAATTTTATTTAGGAACACTACAATTGCTGGAACTCCTACCTGTCTTGCTAAAAGGATATGTTCTCTTGTTTGTGGCATCGGACCATCAGCAGCATTGACTACTAAAATTGCCCCATCCATTTGTGCTGCACCTGTAATCATATTTTTAACGTAATCAGCGTGTCCTGGGCAGTCTACGTGAGCGTAATGTCTTTTCTCAGTTTCGTATTCAACATGAGCAGTTGAAATTGTAATTCCTCTTTCTTTTTCTTCAGGTGCTTTATCTATTTGATCATAAGCAACAAAATTAGCCGAGCTAGTTCCTCCAGCCTCGGATAAAACTTTCGTTATAGCTGCAGTTAATGTTGTCTTACCATGATCAACGTGCCCTATAGTACCGATATTACAATGCGGTTTATTTCGATTGAACTTTTCTTTAGACATTTATTTTTTCCTTACTTTATATTTTATTTTTTAATCTTGGAGCGGGTAAAGGGAATCGAACCCTTACATCCAGCTTGGAAGGCTAGCGTTCTACCATTGAACTACACCCGCAATATCCAAACTTATCGCGCTCTTGGTCATCAAAGCCTTTAGTTTGGTGGAGGGGGAAAGATTCGAACTTTCGAAGACCGAAGTCAACGGGTTTACAGCCCGCCCCATTTGACCGCTTTGGTACCCCTCCTTATATCTTGGGGATACCCACTAACTTAAAAAGCATTTAACAACAAGCGTTTTATAAGCATTTATGTAATAATTGCAATAAATCATTTTACCATAAATTATGCTAATAAATTGACCAAATAACCCTGAAAATAATGAAAAAATCAACCTTTTTAATTGCCGGAAAACATGCTGTTTTAGAGGCATTAAAAAATCCATCTAGAAAAATAGAAAGAGTTTTTTTAACAGAAGATGCAAAAAAAAAACTCAATAGAGAAAATCAAAATCTTAATTTATTTAAAAAAGCTCCTGTATTTTATAAAACAAGAAAAGAGTTAGATAATCTTTGTGGAAGAGATGAGACTGCACATCAAGGATTGGTAGCAGAAGTTGAGCAATTAGAAGAAATTACACTTAAAGAATTTGTTTCAGAGAATAATAAACAAAATATAAATTTAATAGCATTAGAAGAAGTTACAGATCCAAGAAATATAGGGTCAATTATAAGAAGTGCGGTGGCTTTTAATATGGACGGTTTAATAGTAAAGGAGAGATCTTTTCCGTTTAAAAGCAAATTACTCTATAAAAGTGCTAGCGGAGGGACGGAACACATAAAAATATTTAAAGTTTCAAACCTTAATACATCATTAAAATTTTTAAAATCAAAAGACTTTTGGGTCAGTGCATTTGATATTACTGCTAGAAAAGATTTTACTCAAAATAACTGGAAAGGGAAAAATGTTTTACTTTTCGGGTCTGAAGGTTATGGGTTAAAGTCAAAAACGCTTGAAAACGCAGACTTCAAATTTAAAGTCAGCATGAATAATAATATTGAAAGTTTAAATATATCAAATACAGTATCCGTAGTAAGTCATTATATTTTTCAATCCGTAAAATAAAAATACATTATTAAGCTATTATCAAACTTTATTTGTATAGTTTAAGCAAAACTATAAAAGCTATCTAGGTTTGAAAAATAATATTTAGAGTTATTTAGTTTAAAATCTTTGTAGTCAATTAAACTTTCAATTTTTATTTATTATGTATACAGTTGTCTCACAAATCTAATTCAAGATCGCACAATTCTTCATCAGCGTGCATTTCCATCAGTCAATGTAAGCTTGTGTAATTCAGTTAAAAGTATTATTGGACTTGAAGAATATTAAGTTTTATTCTATATCTTCCCGTATCGCCCTCATAGCTCAATTGGTAGAGCAATTGATTTGTAATCAATAGGTTCGCGGTTCGAGTCCGTGTGAGGGCACCACTCTTAATTTATTTCTTTTCTTAATTGTTCTAGTTTTATTTTTTTTTGTAAACTAGTATTTTTATCGTATAGAAGATTAAACTTAATCTTAGTTTGAACTTTTACAACAATTTTTTTAGCATTTCTCACTTCAACGTTATCAGCTACAGCACTAATAGGTCTTTTTTTTGGATTTAAATTTTTAATAATTACTTTTGATTTATCACTTACAATTTTTCCAGCCCATCTTCTTGGTCTAAAAGCGCTTATTGGAGCAATTGAAATTTTTTTTGAATTTAAATTTAAAATAGGACCATTAACTGATAAGTTATAAGCGGTACTACCAGCAGGTGTTGAAACTAAAACACCATCTGAAACTAATTTTTTGATAATATTTTTTTTATTATTTTTTATTGATAAGTTTGCTGCTTGTCTGCTTTGTCTTAATATTGAAATTTCATTTATCGCAATACTTTTTCTTAAGTTATTATTAGAATTAACTGACATCTCTAATGGTGAAATATTTACTTTTTTTGCTCTAGATAAGTTTTTTACAATTAATTTACCAGAAAACTTGTTCATTAAAAATCCATAATTACCAGAATTAATTCCATAAAATGATTTTTTTGATTTTTTATTTTTCTTGAGAGTTTGAAGCATAAAGCCATCTCCGCCAATGACTATAATTATATCAGATCTTTTTATTCTCTCTTTGTTAAATATTTTAATAATTTGTTTTTTTATTTTTAATGATTTGACGTTTGTATCAGAAATTATTAATGGTTTATTCATCTATAAAATGGTGCCCTCGGCCAGACTCGAACTGGCACTCCCAAAAGGGCAAGGATTTTAAGTCCTTTGTGTCTACCAATTTCACCACGAGGGCACGTCGTTATTATTGTTGTTATTGTTAATATATTAATACACAAGAGTTTTAAATAAGTAAAAATAATTTATTTTCCGCCTCTATCTCCAAGTCTGCTCCAAGTCTTCCCATATTTTATAGGATAAGAATCTTTTATTTTGGACACACAGCAATACCTGATCCATAACCATAAGGGTTCATAGAAACAGTACAATATACAAATTTCTTTTTAGTTGGTTGAACTTTTGTAACTTTAGATTTGTTTATATGTTTCATGATTGTTTTTGTTCCATAATAAGCAACTCCCGCAGTAACAGCTAATTTTAATACTTGTTTACTTACCTCTCCTTTGTCTAAAAGAAGATCTCCATTTTCATTTCTATCATAAAATTTTTCAACAATTTTTTCTGTTTGTTTTGCCTGATCGCTGTAATGATTATATGCATAGGTCCCAGAAATGAATGGAGCGATTGAAGAGTCTATTCCTTCTTGTAAAGTAGTTACTCCTCCTAAAGAACTTTGATTAATATCAAATTCTTTCTTTTTGTTTTGACTGCTAATATATTTTTCCATTTGAACATGTGCAGAAATTTTTGTGTTGTCTGCTTTAATTTCATTTATCGCATCAAATAAACCAGTATCATTACCCCAATGAGATATTACACATTTATTAAATTCTTTTGTGCTCTTCTCAAACGATAATCCTTTTTTTGAGCATTTTTTTTTGGACACCTCTATATCTTCTTTCACTTGTAGCTCTATTTCAATAATCTTGTCGAGTTGCAGTTGAAGTACATTTAAATATATATCGCTTCCAATTAAATCTTTGCTTATAGGAATTTGACCTTTGTTTTTAATTTGTCTTTTTAAAGAACGCTCACTTTGTGCAAATAAATTTGTAAAAAAAAGAGTTATCAATAAAGTTAAAAGAATTTTTTTCATATAATGAGCTTATCAAATCTCCTCTTCATCTCCAAGTTTGCTCCAAGTCTACACAAATAAATTTACCTTGATTTCTAATGTTAATTGAAGAGCTAAATAAGAAAGTTAGGATTAATAATGTTGTGAGACTACCTGAGACTGTCTGAGACAATGAACTTTGTGAATCCCTAGGGTTTTAAGTCCTTTGTGTCTACCAATTTCACCACGAGGGCACGTCGTTATTTTTATTGTTATTGTTAGTATATTAATACACAAGAGTTTTGAAGAAGTAAAAAAAAATTATTTTCCGTCTTTATCTCCTAGTCTGCTCCTAGTTATCCTATAAAATCCTTTAATTGATTTATAACTTATTTTTTTTAAAGTTTTCAATATTTCCTAATGTAGATAATACAAATACTATAAAAGCATAGAAACCAGTTAAAAATAAACCAACGGATGCAACCTTGTTAGCGTAAATACCAAAAATACTATAAAGAAAATTGCTAATAATTATTAAAAGAGTACCCGATCCAGATCTATTTGATATATCAATAAACGATGGCTCTTTACTCCAAAGTATAAAACTTCCATTAATAGAATAATAAGTGAGAGCAAGAAGTACTATAGATGTAAAAATTATAAAACAAATCTCAAATATTGATTTCCTCATTTAATCACAGTTATAAGCAGTTTGTGAGTCCATATATTTTTTTACCTCACCTGATTTATGTATATCAACAGTAAAACTCTTTAATGCTTTTAATATTGATATCTCCTCGTTAAAATTTGCTGGCGATAAAGAAGCAATTTTTTCATAATCCTTTTTTAAATAACCAAATCTATCAGAATATTTTTCAATCTTTTTAAAGCTATCATCATTAAGAGACAAAAAAATTTCGAAATATTTCCATCCACTATCTTTTACAAACATTTGAATAGTTAATTCTTTAAAATCACTATTTAAAACAAAAAAATAGATCTGGCTTTGAGTTGAGATAGCATAGTGAAAAGTTTGGAGATTTTTGCCCAATACTACAGTCTTATGTTCAACAAGATAAATTTGTTTAACCTTTGAAATATTCTCTATCTTAAAAGGTTCCATCTTTACCCTAGAAAAATTTAACTCTACTATGTCATTTCCTCCTGCAAAAGCTGTACATTTATAAATTTTATTTGTTTCAGGATCATTAGAGTTTTCAGTATAAGCAACACTGCTTAAGAAGAAACTTAAGATGATAGAATAAATTATTTTTTTCATAAAATACTTTACCTCCGCATCTCCTAGTCTGTCCACTAGTTTGCGAGTATTAATTAAGTGTAATTTTTAACATTAATTGAAAGGTTAAATAAGAAAGTTAGGTTTGATAATGTTTTGAGACTACCTGAGACTGTCTGAGACTCTAATCTTGCTCAATCCCTAGGGTTTTAAGTCCTTTGTGTCTACCAATTTCACCACGAGGGCATTCCTTTGTTTACTTGTATTTATGGCAAGTTTAAAAATTTAACAAGACTAAATTATGGTTTTATCTCTCTAGGTTCCAGTTTAGTTCCAGTTGTCCCATAATCTATAGGATGATATTTCAACAAATATAGTTAGGAGCATCTGGCAACAGAACGCCCCTTCTAATCTTCGAATAACTTAAGCCCAGCTTGAAAAATAAAAGATTAATTATTTTTGATCACAATATGATCACATTAAAAACACTAAAAATTTTTATAAGAGTTAATGCTTCCTGAATTGATTCTTTTAGGTTTTATACCCTTATACATTTTTAAAAAAATTTTGATTATTTATAGAAAAGTTATTTTGAAATTAATACGAAATTATTATCAGCCTCGGATTTAGGATAAATTGTTTTTGTAGAATGAACAAACCATTTTGACTTGAATTTATTATATTTAAATTTAATCATACCAATGGCGTGATAAGAGGCATGTTTAGCTTTGTCTTCAAATTTAATTATTGCTTCTTTATCTGAAATTTCAATTATATCAAAATAATAATCCCAATCATCAAATTCAAAATGCAAAGTTTCATTTTCAACATATATAAAACTATTTAGGAAATATTTAGAAGAATCAAAATTATTATCTTTACAGGATGGTCCAAGACTACTTTGAATATCACAAATATTAAAATTGTTAGTTAATTTATTAAAAATTTCAATTATTTTAAAATCACGATCAGAAAGAATTCTATCTTCTTGAAGTAATATATCTGAGAAAGTTGGATTTTCATGATTTTTTAACGCATCATATTTATTAACTTTTTTTTCTGTTTTAATAATTTCTTCTTTTTTAGGCTTTGATGCTTGTTTAGCTAAATTTGACATAAAAATTATATAACCAACTGTTGTTATAAAAAAAAGTGCAATCAGAGAATTTATAAATATTTTTCTATGTTTTGGTTTAAATTTTATGAATCGTTTAATAATGTTATAAGAAATTAAAGCTTGAATAGTACTACCAATTAATCCGTGAAATATTCTATCTCCCCAATATCTTCCTGGGAATTGTGACAAGATAGTTTCCGCAAGCAAAGCAGCGATAATAGCAGATATAAATATTGTTATTCTTTTTGGAAATAATAAATTAATTATGAATACAAAAGTAAAAACTATTGGATCAGTTGTTCTTGCAAGTAGTATAGCTAAATCACCCCAATACATAATTTAATTATATATTTTTTTTGATCATAAATCGATCACACTATAAGACTCAATTTAATCACAGTATTGAAATGCTGATAGATTCTCGTTAAAAGAAGAAAGGTCCAGGGCACCTGGCAAAAGAACAACGCCCCCCTTTAACCCAGAACTACGATCCCTAAAAATTTTTTCACTAGTTTATATATTCTTTAATTATAGATCCAATTGTTGGCATAGACCTTAATCCGTGGCCTCCATCGATAATATGTAAATTAACTTGTAGTTTTTTCTTTTTAAGTAAATCATAATAATATTTTGAAACTCCTGGAGCTGTATTTTTATCATCTTTTCCAACAATTAATATATTGAGAGATTTTAAATCTATATCTTTATAATTAAAACTTGGTGAGTTTTTTTTTAATTCTTTCAATTGAGATTTTGTTTCCCATTTTTTACCGTTGCTTAGTTTTTTTCTAATTTCCCAGTCACACGGGCAAGAGATCAAAATATTTATATCAACTAATCCTGGTGCTTTTCCATGAATAGTACCTCCCTGATAAGCTCCTCCAGAATGACCAATTAAAATTAGTTTTTTTGGTTTATAATATTTTCTAAGATTTTGTAATGCAGGTGCTAGTATTTGAAAATTGTTCCAATCATAATTTACAACTGTACTCTTAATAGCGTTACGTGGTCCTGATGAATATCTATCCTCTTCACTACTGCCTCTTTCTCTAATAAAGTAACCAGGTCTTGCAAAAAGAAAAATATTGTTATTATCGTTTATGAATTCTTTTGCAAATCTAATTTGACTTTTTTTGGGTATTCCTGGTCTTGGAGAATTAGGACTACCATCACCATGAAGAAATACTATTAGGTTTTTTTTGCCCTTATCAATCTTTCCTAAATTTAAAATTGCTATACATTTGTTTTTACCTGCTGATATATATTTTGTGAAATCCTCTTTTTCACAAGCGTTAGAGTTTCCACTCAACAACAAACCAAGAAACACGATCACTAAAAGTTTTTTCATTATTTGCTCATTTGAAATATGCTATAATTTCTGGAAAATATTCACTCATACATGAACTTGTGTGTACATTATGTCCAAAAGGCTTCCAACTTTTGCAAGATTTTCCATTTATTTTCCACTTATCCTTTTTTCCTGGTGTTTTAATGAATTTGACAGTTTTTATTTCTTTTAACCATTCACTATGCTCTCCGTCATAAGGGTCATCATTGTTATGTATAACTACAGCTTTAAGATTTTTATTACTTTGAATTTCATCAATGATTTCTGATCTAAATTTCCAGAATGCTTCAGCACAAGGATACTTACCTTTTTCTTTAATAGGGCATTTCCAATTTTCATCTTTAAGCCATTTTTTTCTTCCTTTCTCTGTTGCAATATCAGACTTTGTTAACTTACCACAACAGGCTGGGTGATAAGCGATAGCACCTCTAACTTTATCAGGATGTCTAGCTGTATACAAAAGAGATACATAACCTCCATTAGAATGTCCTGTGGTGATTATATTTTCAGGTTTGATTCCTTGTGAATAAAAGTTCTCGTTAATTTCATTTATTAAATCGATTTTTTTTTCTATTTTTGTTTTTCCGGGATATTCACCTACTGGAAAAGCTTTCCATTTAGTTTTATTTTTCCTATCTTTATAAGCGTCTCCATACAATGGTTTTGTATTTACTACATAAAGATAACTGTATTTTGTTCCAAAATCTTCTTTTGTTAGTTTAATTGCATTTTTTAAATATTCTTCACTAAAAACACAGTCTGAGGTACGAGCCTCATCAGCAGCTCCGCCATGATGATAAGTGAAAATTAAAGTATTTTCTGGATCTTCAAATTTTATTTTTTTGCTAAAATTAAAATTATCGCTAACAAATCCAGTTTCATTTATACATTTACGATCATCATTTGCAAAAATATTACTTGAAAATAAAATGACAATAAATAAGTAAATAATTAATTTTTTCATATTGTTAAGATTTAACTAAATAAACAAAATAACAAAAAATATATAAAATATTTTTTATAATTCAAGAATAACAAATCCTTAATAATGAGTCTATTTGCTAAAATCTATCTCTATATGCACTGATCTTACTCTTGTTTGAATAATTTAATTAACCCTTATTCTTTAATATTAATTAAAAGCTAAATTAAAGTTATGAAATTTTATAGGATGTTTTAGATTACCTTGAACTACGGTGGACTGATTTTAACTTCTATCCCTCGGCTTTTAAGTCCTCTATATCTACTAATTTCACCACAAGAGTATTAATGAATTTCATAAGTATTTATGCTAATATTTACAATTGAACAATTTCAATAAGTAAGATTTTTTTATTTTATCTTTTCAGTTTCTAGTATAAATCTAGTTATCCTATAAAATTCTATCTATTATTGATTACGTCAATATACCAAAAATGAGAGAAATAGACGTTAAAATGTTAAAATATTATATTTGGAATATCTAAGTAGGACAAAATTATTGATGAATGAATATCTTTTATAATTATTATTAAACCTAATGAAAAAAAATTTTGTCAAATCTCATTTAAAAAAAAAATCACAATCAAAGCTTGCTTTATCAATTAGCTTATTTATTGCGCTTTTAACTTCTACTGGATACATCTTTAATTCTAAAGAAATAATTTTTCTATTCTATATTTCTTGTTTTGTATTTTTCTACAATTTAGTAATACACTTCTTATTAGAAAAGTTTGATATTTAGTTATGATTAAAACACTCATTAAATTAAAGATATTAAAATTTATACTAATTAGTGGCATATCAGTAACTTATACTTTAAAGAGATATTGTAATCAAAAAAATAAAGTAAAATGTGAAAAAAAAAGAAAAAATTTGCTTCTTACTCGATAAAATTTTTCGTGCAAGTCTAGTTGACATAAATTGATTAAAAAAAAGCTATTTTATTTATCACTTTGATTTCTAATTTGTTTCTCGCCAAATAGATCTTTTTTCTTCAAGATGAATATTCTCATCTTTTTTCTTTGTATGCCTAACATTAGTTTCAAATGATAAAGAAGAGGGAGAAAACTGATAGTTTTTATCTATAAAATTTATTATCGAGGAATATGATGGATAAAAATCCTCTTGTTCATCAAAATTATTATGTTTCTTATATTTTATAGAAAATAAACCATTGCCATCATCATAAAATCTCTCAGTGGTAAGACCATATTTTTCATAAGGATAGTAATTTAGATCATTTTTGTTTATGTGATTTACCCAACTAGCATATGTCCAATATTCACCAAAAGAACCATAAATATTTGCAGCTTTTATTATTAATTCAATCCAATTTTTATCAGATTTAAAATGATCTTTAAATTTTAATTTAAGACTTTTTAAGTACTTTTTTTTAAAAACCATATGATGTGAAGTAAATGTTCCTCTTTGATCTTCAACAGGGTTAATCTCTAAGACATTTATTATTAAATTTTTCCATGAATTTAAAATATCCTGATTTCCATAAGATTTATCTTGTAGTAAAGCAAACTTTTCCTTTTTTTCATCAAGTATTGGCCAAGATTTTACTGGTAGTAAATCGGAGTCCCATACCACAAAAACTTCCTCTATTTGATCTATAACATCATTAGCTCCAAGTTTAATAATCTGCTGATACAACCATCCAGGAGCGTAATTTGGTTTGTTTTGGGTTATTTGGGATAAAATATCATTTTTTGTTAAACCATATTTCTTTAAAAAAAAATTATCCTCGTCTAATAAAGTTAAATTTTTAATTTTCCAATACTTTGATTTATCTTTTAGGATTTTTATCTCATTTTCTGATGTAATAACATAAATATGCTTTGGCTTGTATTTTTGATAAATACCCTCAAGGACTGATCTTGTGCTCCAAGTAACATGATGAACAGGGATAACAAATTGATACATGAAATTAATTTAAATTTGCTTCTTTAGTAATTTTTTCATCTGTTTTAAAAACAGTAACAGGGTCCTCCAGACCTGCATCTGAACAAAGAGGTTCGACACCTCTTCCCTTTCTTGGATAGTTTGAAACTATTAATTTATATTCCTGGATAACCTTTTTTAATTCAGTTTTTGTTAAATCATTAATATATTTACATTTTCCTATGCCGGTTGGAACTGGAATAGCTAAATTTCCACCTCTTTTTTGCAAAATTTTATCAAACCCTTGATCCATACATTTTTCATCTAATAAAATGTCGTGCCACAAACTTAATTCATATTCACTAAATAGATTTAAAATTCTATGCAAATCTTTTTCACTAATCCACCCTCTTTTATATGACATAAAGGAACTTAAATTCATTTCAACACTAATGGCATGTCCGTGGAGTAATCCTGCTTTGAGTTCAAAGTTTGCACTTAATCCATGGCCAAAAGCATGATCTCTTATACTATGAACTTCATGTAAATT
>QBYC01000008.1 GCA_003283025.1 Pelagibacteraceae bacterium AG-325-C03 | reverse complement strand
ATTTTTGTTTTTTTAAAATTCCTTTTTAAGGTTATTAAAAATGTTTTTCTTTTTCTCAAAAGCTTATTTAAAAAGAGTTTTTTTTTAAGCTTTAAATTTAAATCAACTATAAATAAGTCTGGTTTACTATTATCTAAACCTCCAATTCTGCAATTAAGTAGAGAATTATCTTGATTTACAGATTTAGAAGTGGAAACTAAACAATCATTTCGAGATCTAAGTAAATGAACAATTTTTCTGGAAAATTCATTTGTAATCCATTTCTCTTTTTTATTAATTGTCAAATAATCCGAAGAAATTGCAATTTTTGCTGAGATATATGGCATTAACAATTTCTTATTTAAAAAATAACTTCTATAAAATTCACTGTAGTTAATCGATTTGACTAACTTTGTATTAATACCATTTGAAGACAATATTTTTTTGCCTTTTTTAAAGGTTCTTTTATCTGGATCTTCAAAGGCGTAAATTACATTTTTAATTCCCTTTTTGATAATTATGTTAGTACAAGGTGGAGATTTACCATAGTGTGTGCACGGTTCTAATGTTGTATATAATGTTGCACCGTTAAAATTTTTATTTATATTTAATGCATTAAATTCTGAGTGTGGGGTTCCATTTATTGAAGTTACTCCAGTAGATAAAATATTTTCTTTTTTAACAACAATGGAACCTACAGAAGGATTTGTGCCAGTTTTACCTAAATTTTTTTCTGCTATTTGAAATGCTAAATCTAAATAATAATTATGTTTTTTTGTCATCTAAATTGCCAACAAATTGTTCAAAATCTTTTGCTTCTTTAAAGTTTTTATAAACTGAAGCAAATCGAACATAAGCAACTTTATCTAAAGAAGAAAGTCCATCCATAATAAATTTCCCTATTGTTGGAGTAGGTATTTCGCTTTCACCTAAACCCTCTAGATTTCTAACTATCTTTGAAATAAATTTTTCAATAGTTTCAGAGTCAATTGGCCTCTTTCTAGTAGCTATTCTTATAGACTTTGAAATTTTATCTCTGTCAAATGGTTCTCTTTTACCATTACCCTTAATTACTGTTAATTCTTGAAACTGAACTCTTTCAAAGGTAGTAAATCTCTCTTTTCTATCGCAACCGCATAATCTTCTTCTTCGTATAGCCGTACCATCTTCGGTTGGCCTTGAGTCAACTACTGATGTATCTTTTTCTCTGCAAAATGGACAAAGCATAAATTTATTTAATTTCCATATATAGGAAAAGAAGAGCAAAGATCAATGATTTCTTTTTTTACTTCGTTTTCTATTTTTGAATTATCTAATTTATTCTCACTTAAACCTTTAATTATTTTATGAATTAAATCGGCAACTAATTTAAATTCTTCTTCTTTAAAACCTCTAGTCGTACAAGCAGGCGTACCCAGTCTAATTCCTGAAGTTATAAATGGACTCTCTGTGTCAAATGGAATTCCATTTTTATTGCAAGTTATGTTAGCCCTTCCAAGAGTGGCTTGGGCGTCTTTTCCAGTAACATTAAACGATCTTAAGTCAAGAAGCATTAGATGCGTATCTGTTCCACCGGAAAAAATTTTAAAACCTTTTTCAGATAATCTTTCTGATAAAACTTTTGCATTTTTAATTACTTTTTTCGTATATGTTTTAAATTCATCTGACAAAGCTTCTTTAAAACAAACTGCTTTAGCTGCAATTACGTGCATTAATGGTCCACCTTGCAAACCAGGAAAGATTGCGCTATTTAATTTTTTGGCTAACTCCTCTTTATTTGTTAAAATTATTCCACCTCTTGGTCCTCTTAAAACTTTATGTGTTGTAGAAGTTACAACATCAGCGTATTTAGTAGGATTAGGGTAAACGCCTCCAGCTACTAAGCCGGAAAAATGAGCCATATCAACTAAAAGATATGAACCAACATTATCACAAATTTCTCTAAATTTTTTAAAATTAATTATTCTTGAATAGGCGCTACCTCCTGCAATAATAATTTTTGGTTTATTTTCTTTTGCAAGTTTTTCGACAGCATTATAATCAATTAAGCCTGTTTCCTTTTCAACGTCATAATGAAGTGCATTAAACCATTTACCAGATTGAGCTGGTTTTGCTCCATGAGTTAAATGACCTCCAGAATTTAAACTCATCGCTAGAGTGGTATCACCTGGTTTTAAAAGTGCCAAATAAACTGCGCCGTTTGCTTGAGCACCAGAGTGTGGTTGTACATTTGCAAATTTACAATCAAATAGTTTTTTTGCACGTTCGATAGCTAAATTTTCAGAGACATCGACGTGCTCACACCCTCCGTAATATCTTTTTGAAGGATAGCCTTCAGCATATTTATTAGTTAAAACCGAACCTTGTGCTTCTAAAACAGCTTTTGATACAATATTTTCTGAAGCAATTAATTCGATATGATTTTGTTGTCTACTAAATTCATCTCTGATTGAATTATAAAGATCTTTATCAGCTTCTTGCAATTTTAATTTAAAAAAACTGTTTAAATATTTATCTAACTTAATTACTGACATTATATTTTTTTAACCCTTCTTAAGTGTCTACCACCTTCAAACTTAGTTTTTAAAAATAACTCAACTAATTTTAAAGATAAACTTTTTTTTGTTAATCTAGCTCCTAAAGTAATTATATTAGCATTATTGTGTTGTCTAGACAATTTAGTAGACTTTGGATTATAACAAACTGCTGCCCTTATATCTTTAATTTTATTAGCACTTATGGCCATGCCTGTACCAGAGCCGCAAACTAATATTCCAATATCACTTTTTTTAGTTTTTACCCGTTTAGCTAGTCTTTTAGCGTAATCCGGATAATCTACCGATTTATTTTCGAATGGTCCTAAATCGAAAATTGATATGTGTTTACTTATTAGGTGATCTTTAATTATTTCTTTTAAATTATAACCGGCGTGGTCAGAAGCAATACAAATTTTTTTAAATAAAAAACTCAATTTAATTAAATTTATAATCTAATACACATGCAACAAGATGAATTCTATTTTCCTCACCTCCATTAAATGCGTTATGATATTTGGTATTATTTGTAATCCAAACAGATCCGTCTGCCGGCATGTGTTTTGCAACATTATCTATAACCATTAAGCATCCTGGATTTGTTATTATTGGAATATGCAATCTTGGTTCAGGATCTCTGTGCCAACTTAAAGTTGACCTTGGTTCTTTTAATAAAATTCTTATTCTACCAAGTTTATATTTTGACGATAGAGTATCGAATACTTCTTTAAAATAAGTATTTTCATAATCTGGTATAAACTCCGAATATTCAGCTTCTTCTATATTTACATCTCTAGTAACTTCTTTTCCTGATTTATTTGGTTTGGTCCAATATATTCCCCTAGCTCTATGTCCTTTTATAGAATTTGGGTCTCCTGGTTTTCTTGTTAAACATATCGCTCCAAAGTGAGAAACTCCGCCGCCATCATCAAATTTTTTAGTTTGAATGATTTGCATGTAAGCTTCTTGAAGTTTTACAATGTCAAATTTTAAACTTTGCTTTTGAAAATCTGAAAAATTTAAAACTTTTTCCTCTTTTTTTAAATTAAAATTAATAATATTTTTAAAGTTCACAGTCATGAGTTGTTATTTATCTTTTTGTATTATATATTTGTATAATACATTTGTCGCATAATACATTAAATAAATCATGATAACTGGTAAATATCCCAATTTGAGACTAAGAAGAACAAGGAAATTCAGTTGGTCTAGAAAACTAGTTCAAGAAAACAAGTTATCGAGTAATGATTTAATATATCCGATATTTGTCATTGAAGGTACAAATAAAAAAAAACCAATAAGGTCAATGCCTGGGGTCTATAGGTATACAATTGACCAGTTAGGAATGATTATCGATAAAGTTTTAAAAAATAAAATTCCAATGATAGCACTTTTTCCATCTACTCCAAAAAGCAAAAAAGATAAATCTGGAAAAGAAGCTTTAAATGAAAATAATTTGGTTTGTCGGGCTATAAGATTTATAAAGCAAAGATTTAAAAATAATATTGGTATAATGTGTGACGTAGCTTTAGATCCTTATACTATACACGGTCATGATGGTTTATTAAAAGATAGTTATGTATTAAATGATGAAACTATTGAAATATTAATTAAACAATCTTTATTACAGGCGCAAATGGGTTGTGATGTAATAGCTCCATCTGACATGATGGATGGACGTATAGGTAAAATTAGAAAATCTTTAGACAAAAATGCTTATCAAGATGTTCAAATATTATCTTATGCAGTTAAATATGCATCTAATTTTTATGGACCATTTAGAGACGCGATTGGATCAAAAAAATCATTAAAAGGTGATAAAAAAAATTATCAAATGGATTTTGCAAACTGTAATGAAGCATTAAGAGAAGTAGAACTTGATATTAAAGAGGGAGCGGATATGGTGATGGTAAAACCTGGTATGCCATATCTAGATATCATTAAAAATGTAAAAGAAAATTTTAAAATTCCGGTTTTAGCCTTTCAAGTTTCGGGAGAATATAGCTTAATAATGAATGGTATAAAAAGTAGATTAATAAATGAAGAATCCATTCTTGAAAGTTTAATGTGTTTTAAACGAGCAGGTGCATCAGCAATTGTCTCTTACTTTGCTTTAGATTTAGCAAAAAAACTTAAGATCTAATTAAAATAATTTTCTAATATTAAGCGAGATTTTGGAAAAAGTAGATTATTAGGAATAAAAAATTTATTCAACATTACTTGCCTTGTAAAATAAAGAGATTTTCGAATAAGATCATTTGTAAGATTAATAGGTATTTTTTTACTTATTAAATAATTAGGTATTTCATAAATATATCCATCAATCTTAATTTTTTTTAATGTTTGTTCATTACTTTTATTTATTTGATGCTCAGATAAGTTTGTATCATAACCTAAAGCTTTGATTAAATTTAATTCAAAAAAAATATATAAAAAAATCCAGTTTTCTAAATTAATAGAATTTATTAAATTCTCAAAAGAATCGTAAATTTTTGGATTAGGCTGTGAATCTGGCAACAAAATATTTAATAAAGAGCAAATCGACATTAACACTGAGGTTCTCTCTTTATCATTAAAATATAAAGGTGAAACAGGCTTAATTAACTCTGTTTTGAAATATCCAATACGGTTTTCATTTTTAGATGTATGAGATACAAATAATTTGTTTGAGATTTGTAAATAATTTTTTACTTTTCTAGAGGTGCCTCCATATACTATACCATCAATTCTGCCTTTTTCTTTTGTAAATATATTTATTATAATTGCATTTTCTTTAAATTTTCTTTTGGATAATAGATAACATTCATCTTCCCAAATCATATGCCTAAAAGCTTTAAAAGTTTATTTGCTGCATTTTGTTGAGCATTTTTTTTTGAAGATCCCTCGCCTATAATTTTCTTTGAATTCGGTATCTGAACTTGAGTTTTAAATAATGGTCTATGTTGTGGTCCAGACTTTTTAAAAAAAAAATATGTTGGTAACTCTTTGTATTTTTTAAGACTATATTCTTGTAATTTTGTTTTTGAGTCTATTAATGTTATTGTTGATTTTAACAAATATTCCTCCCAAAAATTAAGTATAAATTTTGTTGCGCTTCTAAGTCCACTATCTAAATAAATAGACCCTACAATTGCCTCTAAACAATCACTGCTAATTTTATCTGCCGATCTTTCTAATTTTTTATGTGAAGATCCTAATAAGATAAATCTTTTTAAATTAATTCTTTTAGATATGAGAGTACATGTTTTTTTGTTAACTAAATTAGCAAATTTTTTATCTATAATGCCCTCTTTTTCTTCAGGATATTTTTCTAATAAAGTTTCTGAAATAACTAAACCTAATACTCTATCACCTAAAAATTCTAATTTTTCATTATTTATTTCGTTATTATAGCTTTTATGAGTTAAAGCTCTTTCTAACAAATAAATTTTTTTAAAATTGTACCCAATAATTTTTTCAAGTTCTTTGATTTTTTTTTCCATTATAATAATTTAAAAAGTCTTTCAAATCTAAATGAATTGTTTATATTCCAGAATTTTAATAAACTACTTACATTACTGTCATTTGAAAAGAATATTAATTTAGCTTCACCAACTAAATTTATGTAACTGACGTACCCAACACTATCAAGATATCTGCTATCTTTCGAACAATCTCTATTATCACCGAGTAAAAAATAATGATTTAATGGTACCTTAAATTTTCTAGAATTTTGTAATGAGCCCCTCTTTTTATATGTTACTAAGTGTTCTGCCCCATTCGGTAATGTTTCTATAAATGTTTTAGTTTCTATCAAGAAATTTCCACATCTTATTATCGATTTATTCTTTATTTTTTTTCGCAAAATTTTTGTATCATTAATCAATAATTCTCCATTTATGAATTGAATTGTATCCCCAGGCATGCCTATCAATCTTTTAATATAGTCTGTTCTATTATCTGATGGTGTTTTAAATACAACTAAATCACCCCTTTTAGGCGATTTTGAAAAAAAACGTTTATTAGTAATATTTGGACTAAATGGAAATGAATGTTTGCTGTAACCATACACATATTTAGATACAAATATACGATCCCCTACTAGTAAAGTAGGTTCCATAGATGAAGAAGGAATATAAAAGGGTTGAAATAAGAGAGATCTAATCAAAATTGCTATTATTAATGCTCCCACTAAAGTTTTAACATTATCATATATTTTACTAATTAATTTTTTTTTGATCATATTAAAATTGTTACAAATGCTACCGCATATTTTTTTTCGTCCGAAAGAGATAGTAAAAATTTTGTTTTTTTTCCTCTAAATTTTTTATTCAATTTTTTCCTAGTTTGACCAATTAAATAAAAATAAGGTTTTCCTGATTTATTATTTAGAACAACAATTTCATTAAAATTTATACCGCTAGATATTCCTGTACCTAAGGCTTTTGTAAATGCCTCTTTTGCTGCAAATCTTTTTGCAAAACAGTTGATGCAACTCTTGATTTTTTCACATTTTGAAATTTCTTTTTCATTAAAAACACGCATTAGGAATTTTTTATTTTTTAAGGAATTTTTTATCCTATCAACGCTGACGATGTCCGTTCCAACACCAAAAATATTCATTTTTTTAAAATCTTTTTAAATTTTCTAATTATCTTAGGCATGCCTTCAAATATAGACTCTCCAATTAAAAAATGACCTATATTAAACTCTTTTATACCTGTAATCTTTGATAAAATCCTCGCAGATGAAAATGTGAGTCCGTGTCCTGCATGAACCTCTAAACCTAATTCTTTTGCTTTCATAACTGCATTTTTAATTCTCCTTAATTCATTTTGATAATATCTTTTTTTATTAATCAAATTACAAAGTTTACCCGTGTGTATTTCGACACAATCAGCATTAAGTTTTTTTGCTTGAATTAAATCCTTTAAACTTGGTTCTATAAAAAGGCTTATTCGAGATTTATTTTGTTTTAGCTTATTAATTAAAATTCTTAAAAAATTTTTATTGTGATTTAAATTAAGCCCACCCTCTGTGGTAATTTCTTTCCTTTTTTCAGGGACAATACATATAAACAGTGGGTTGCTTCTGATTGAAATTCCAAGCATCTCTTTAGTGGCAGCAATTTCTAAATTTAGTGGTATTTTTAATTTTTTTTTAATTTTTTTTAAATCTTGTTCATTTATGTGTCTTCTATCCTCTCTTAAATGAATTGTTACTGAGTCTGCTCCATTCTTTTCGGCTATTAACGCTGCCCTTAATGGACTGGGATAAGTTTCTCCCCTAGCGTTTCTCACTGTTGCAACGTGGTCTATATTGACACCGAGTCTAATTCTTTTCATATAAGATCTCTGCTTCCAGGTTTAATTGCTTTTATAGATGACAATTTTTTTGGTAAATTGTTTTTACTGTAAGTTGGTATATTTAATTCTACCTGAGAAACTATTTTATCTTTAATTTCAGATTTTCCATTTGATCTATTTATAATACAAGCATAACCAACAATATTAGCACCATTTAATGATACAATTTTAGAACACTCCATACTAGACCTACCTGTAGTAATTACGTCTTCAACTATTAGAACCTTATCTTCTTTTTTAATTTTAAAATCTCTTCTCAACTTAAACTCGCCATTAACTCTTTCAGAGAATATAGTTTTAACATTTAGAATTTTTCCTAATTCATACCCTACAATAACTCCTCCCATTGCCGGAGATAATATTAAATTAAAATTAATAAACTCATCCTGAATCTTTTCTGCAAGAGATTGGCATATTTTAATTGCATATTTAGGTTTGCTCATTAATTGTGCGCATTGAATATATTTTGGACTATGTAAACCAGAGGAAAGAATAAAATGACCTTCAATTAATGCATTAGTTTCTTTTAAAATTTTCAAAGATTCTTTTAATGAAAGCATTTTTTTTTTGTTTATGTCGAATAATTTTAAAATTTAAATTACTTTGCTTTATTTGACTTATCAAGTTTGTAAAATTTTTCAAATCTTTAATTTGGAGGTCAAATGAAAAAGTTAAATGTTCTTTTTTTCTTTTAATAATTTCCAAATTTACAATATTTCCTTTATTGAGGCCTATAAGAGAGGTGATATGTCCTAAAAATCCTGGCTTATGTGGCAAATCAACTTCAATTGTACTAGAATAATTCTTTTCAGCAGTTTTTGAGATTTCAGTCGATTTATCCTGCCAATATCTCCGAATTGCAGAACGAGCTTTTCCTGTAGCAGATGAAGAAAGCCAGTGTAATGAAGGAGAGGCATTCTTAGAAGTTTCTATCTTTACAAGATCACCGTTTTTTAAAATAGTTTGAAGTGTTGTATGACGACCATTAACATTACAACCTATTGCACTATTTCCTATTTTTGTATGTAAGGCGTAAGCAAAATCAATCGGTGTGGCTTTTTTTGGTAATTTTATAACAGCTCCTTTTGGTGTGAAACAAAAAACGTTTTCTTGAAACATTTGTAATTTTGTAAATTCATAATAATGTTCAGGACTGGTTCCAGCTTCAATAATTTCAACAAGATCTCGTAACCAATCATATTCTTTCAATGATAATTCGGAAAACTTTTCAGAGGACTTATATTTCCAATGAGAAGCAATACCTCTTTGAGCGAACTCATTCATATCATAAGTTCTAATCTGTATTTCAATTCTATTCTTTTTTGGACCTATTACTGCAGTATGTATTGATTTATATTTATTTATTTTTGGGGTTGATATGTAATCTTTAAACTTTCCTGGAATTGCAGAAAATTTGCTATGAAATATTCCTAATGCTTTATAGCAATCTTCTGTATTGTTCACAATTACTCTAAAACCAATTATATCTGTAAGTTGTTCTAATGAAATTTTTTTATTTTGAATTTTCCTCCAAATTGAAAACGGTGTCTTTTCACGACCAGTAATTGTGGCTGTAATACCATTACTTTTTAATATTTTTATTAATTCATTAGAGGTAGATTTAAACGTATCATCTGTATTATATTTAATAAAATCTAATCGTTCTAATATTAAATCTCTTGCTGGTTTATTTAAAAAAGAAAAAGATAAATCTTCTAATTCATCGCGAATTCTATTCATTCCCATTCTATCAGCCAAAGGAGCATAAATCTCCATTGTCTCTTTTGCTTTTCTTATTATTTTATCTTTATCTTTTACAAATTGGATTGTACGCATATTATGAAGTCTATCTGCTAATTTAACTAAAAGAACTCGAATATCTTTTGATGTAGCGAGAATTAATTTTCTAAAATTTTCAGCTTTTGAATCGCTAGATGCTTTATCTTCTAAAGCTGAAATTTTTGTAACACCTTCTACAAGATTTGCTACTTCCTCGCCAAACTCTTTTTTAACAGTTTCATAAGTTACTTTCGTATCCTCGATTGTATCATGAAGCAAACCTGTTGTTATGGTGGCACTATCTAACTTTAATTCTGTTAAAATTTTTGCAACTGCAATTGGGTGTATTATATAAGGAACACCCTCATCTCTTTTTTGATTTTGATGAGCTTTAAGAGCGAAGTTGTATGCTTTGCTTAGAGATTCAGAATTTAAAAATTTGTTGTATAATTTAATTTGATCAATTAATTCATTATTGTTAATCATATTTTAATATTAACATTTTTCTTCAATCTTGTAATCTCAATCCTTAATTTTTGTTTAAGTTTATTTATCAAAAATCTTGCATTTTTCTTTAATATAGGATGAGACCAATTTGGATCTATTTGCAAAATAGGGAATAAAACAAAATTTCTTAAATGACATTTTGGATGAGGTAAAGTTAATTCTTTACTTTTTTTTACAATATTTCTAAAATCAATTATATCAATATCAATAATCCTAGGGTCATTTTTTTTTGTTATAATCCTACCTAATTTTTTTTCAATTAGTTTTATACTTTTTAATAGATCTAAATAATCGTTAATATAACTAATAGTAAGTCCTACATTTAAAAATCTAGGAAAATTTTGATTTGGATAAGATGGTGTTTCATAAAAACTTGAAATTTTATTAATTTTAATTTTTGAATTAATCAAACAATTAATGGCAATAGATATATTATCAAATCTTGAGCCATATTTTGAATTTAAATTTGATCCAATATTTAAATGTATCATTTATTATTTTTTTTTAATAACCTGGCCCTTTCTCTATTCCAATCTCTAGTTTTCTTTACTTGTCTCTTATCGTATAATTTTTTTCCTTTTGCTACAGCAATTTCGATTTTAACTTTTCCTTTTGAAAAATATAGCATTGTAGGAATTACAGTTAAACCTTCTTGGTTAATTCTTCCAGTAAGTTTATTTATTTCTTTTTTATTTAATAAAAGTTTTCTTTGTCCTTTTGGATTGTGATTGTTATATGATGATTGTCGGTAAAGTGGAATATGCGAATTTATCAAATATATTTCACCATTATTTTCTACTGCATAAGAATCTGCTATACTACCTTTTCCATCTCTTAATGATTTTACTTCAGATCCTTTTAAAACAATTCCCGCCTCTAATAATTCGATAAAAAAATAGTTAAAACTTGCTTTTCTATTAAGGCAAATGATTTTCCGACCAGGTCCTAATTTTTGTTTCATTAAAGTAATTTAGCTACTTTAAGGGCTTCAGTAATTTTTTTTTTTGTTTCTTCTCTAATTTCGACTAATGGTAATCTAACAGTTGGATTACACATACCTAATAATGAAGCTGCGTATTTTACTGGTGAAGGATTACTTTCAATGAATAATGAAATATGTAATGGCTGAAGCAATTTATCTAATTCAGTAGCTTTACTAATATCTTTTATACATGCCTTTTGAAAATCAGATGATAGTTTAGCTGCAACATTTGCTGTAACACCAATAGCACCAACCCCCCCACGTTTATTAAATTCTAATGCGTTATCATCATTACCAGTAAGCTGTATAAATTCTTTTCCCATTGCTTTTAATTGTTGATCAACTCTATTTAGATCTCCCGTAGCATCCTTAACACCTTTAATATTATTCAACTCATAAAGTTTAGACATCGTATCTACACTCATATCGATGACAGATCTGGAAGGTATATTATAAATAATAATTGGAATTCCTACATTGTCATTAATTTTTTTATAATGTTGATATAAACCTTCCTGAGTTGGTTTGTTATAGTAAGGTGTTACAACAAGTAATGCGTCAGATCCCGCTCTTTCTGCAAATTTAGATAGCTCGATGGCTTCATCTGTAGAATTAGATCCTGTTCCAGCTATCACTGGAATCTTTCCATTACATTCCTTTACGGTAATTTCAATAATTTTTTTGTGCTCATTATGAGATAATGTAGGCGACTCTCCAGTAGTTCCCCCAGGTACAATCCCATTAGTATCATTTTCTAAATGATAATTAACAAGTTTTATATATTTATCTTCACTTAGGCGGTCACCATCAAATGGGGTAATTAAAGCTACAATTGATCCTTTAAGCATAAAACAAAATAAGATAAATAAGTCTTAACTTATGACCAATAAATTAATTAGTCTAGTAATAATAATAGTCATTTTATCAACTTGTCATAGTTATTCAAACGAACAATTCCTTTTTCCTAAAAAAAAACCTTCAATATTTAAAAAAATTAATAAAGACCCAGGAGAAAGGTTTTCGAGTAATTTGCCTCAAAAAAAACCTTTAATTGAAGAAAATAAAGATCGAAAAAAAGAAGTGCCAGTTAAAGAAAAAAAAGAAGTAAAAAAAGTGGAGAAAATTAAAAAGAAAAATTCTTTTATATTTCCAGAAAAAAAACCTTCAATTTATAAAACAAATACTAAAACTACTGAAAAATCATCAATTCTAAATCAAAAAGATTTCGATAAAGCTAAAGAAACTATTCAATTCATTAAAGATAAAAAATGGAATAGTGCTCTTAAAAGTGCAGCAAGAGTAAAAGATAAAGAGTTTAGAAAACTAATTACTTGGATGTATCTTAAAACGACTAGAAACGCGGCTTCTTTTGCTGAATATAAAGAATTTATTGAACAAAATGAAGACTATCCTAGAATAAACAGAATCAGGTACTTAGCTGAAGAAAAAATTTATTTACGAAATAACTCACCTACTTACATTGTTAATTGGTTTGAGAAATACCCTCCTGTTGGTGGATTAGGAAAAATAAAATTAGCTGAGGCTTATCTTGAGCAAGGCAAAACAGATAAAGTCAAAGAATTAATAAAACAAGGTTGGGTTGAGGCTACAATAAGAAAAAATGATTTAGGATATTACAGAGCTAAATTTAAAAAATTTATTGACTCTGATGATCATGTTAAAAGAGCGGATTATTTAGCATGGGAAAAAAAATATTGGGATCTAAAACGAATGTTAAAATATTTACCTAAAGATCAAAGAGCTCTTTACAATGCAAGACAAATATTAATGAGTAATTCTTACGGAGTTGATAACGCGATTTCAAAAGTACCTCAATATCTTAAAGAAGATCCTGGTCTTGAATTTGATAGGCTTAGGTGGAGAAATCGAAGAGGCAGATTAGATGGATCTTTAGAAATATTATATAGAAATTCACTTAAAACAGAAAATCAAATGGTCCGTCCAGATAAATGGTGGGATCAAAGAGAAAGTGTCGTTAGAAGTTTAATCTACAAAAAAAGATATAAAACTGCTTATAAAATTTCAAGTGAACATGCATTGTCTGCAGGTTCTTCTTTTGCCGAAGCCGAATGGTTATCAGGATGGATAGCTTTAACCTTTTTAAATGCACCTGAATATGCAATTAATCATTTTCAAAATTTTTATAATAATGTTGGATATCCAATTAGCTTAGCTAGAGGAGCTTATTGGTTGGGAGCATCTTACGAATTGCTCAGTGAAACAGAATTATCAAAACAATTTTACTCCGAAGCAGCCAAATTTCCAATGACGTATTATGGTCAACTAGCATTTAACAAAATTTATCCAGGAGGAAATTTTGAACTCAAAGATCAAAGCTTTTTTGATAAAGAATATGAAAAAGAATTTAAAAAAAATAAATTGATTAGACATTTAGTTTTGTTGAAAGAGCTTAATGCTACTCAATTAGGAAAAGATATTTTCAAACATTTAGCTGATTTAAATATTGAAAAAGGTAGTGAAGTTTTAGCTGCAGATTTAGCCTCAAGTTTAGAAAGATACGATTTTGCTATACAGATTTCAAAAAAAGCATCTTATGAAAAAAGATTTTATAATAAATATAATTATCCAATTATTGCAACGCCTAAAGAAATCAATAACAAAACTATGCCTAAATCAGAAGTTATTCTAGCTATTATTAGACAAGAAAGTGAATTTGATAAAAGTGCTAATAGCTGGGCTGGAGCAAGAGGTATGATGCAGCTTATGAAATACACTGCTAAGATTGTTGCTAAACAGGCTAAGCTTCCTTACAGTATTAGTGGTCTAACTAGGGATCCTGAATATAATATTAAGTTAGGTTCGTATTATTTTAATTCTTTAATTGAGGATTATAATGGCGTTTATCCTTTTGCTATAGCTGCATACAATGCTGGACCTAATCGAGTTAAAACCTGGAGAAGAGTGAATGGAGATCCATCTAAAGGACAACTATCATATATAAACTGGATTGAGCAGATAAGATTTGAAGAAACTAGAAACTATGTACAAAGAGTTTTAGAAAATATAAATGTTTACAAATATATTTTGAGTAAAGAGCCAGTCAAAATTGACAATTATTTTAATTAATTTTCTGGCGGAAGAGGAGAGATTCGAACTCTCGGTACGATATTACTCGTACGGTTAGTTAGCAACCAACTGGTTTAAACCGCTCACCCACTCTTCCATTTAAATAAGCTAATTAAGTACTAATTATTAATTAATTATCTTATAAATCAATCAAAAAAACAATCAAATGAAGAAAAATTTATTCAAAGGTATTTCATTTACGGTAGGAGCATCCATATGGTGGGGAGTTATTGGGGTAATTTATTTTAAATTTGTGTCATTTGCTTCTGCTATAGAGTTAACCATTCATAGAACTTTTTGGACTGCCTTACTATTGTTAATTACTACGTCTTATTATTCGAAATGGAATGAATTTAAAAAAGTAATCAAAAAAAAAATAAATATACTGATTTTGCTTATAACTGGACTACTTGTTTCTTTAAATTGGTTTACATGGCTTTACGCAGTTAAAACCAACAATCTATTGGACTCAGCATTAGGTTATTATATTTTTCCAATATTGAGTGTTTTTCTTGGAATAATTTTTTTAAATGAAAAATATAATAGAAATAAAATTATTTCAGTTTTTTTAGTTATTTTAGCTTTAGTTTATTTTTTAACTAAACTTGGTCAAATACCCTGGATAGGAATCACGGTTGCTCTTACATTTAGCTTGTATGGATTAATAAGGAAAAAAGTCAAAGTATCCTCTGATATAGGATTGCTGATAGAAACTTTAATACTTACTCCTATAGCTCTATTAATTTTTGTTTTTTTAGTCCAAAATAATCAAAATGTATTTTCTTTAAATGAGCCTGTTCTATCATTTTATTTATTCTGGGCAGGTCTCATGACTTTAATCCCTCTTTTTTGGTACACAAAAGGATTTGGGCTAATAGGTATTGGTCCAGCAAGTATGATTTTTTTTCTTACTCCAACAGCTCAATTTTTCTTGGGTTTATATTATTTTAATGAGCCATTAATAATAGACGAACTAATAGCATTTATTTTTATTTGGATAGCAGTTATAATTTATCTAAATGAATTACGTAAAGAATAAATTGATATAACTATTAGTGGGGTAATTATTGAAATTGCAAATGAAAGAAATAGTAAATTTGTAGTTATTAAAGGAGTGAAGTATTCTATAGATATAAGATTACCTACTAAAATACTTGATTGAAAATTTTGACTCGGAAAAAATAATAACCCAGAAAACAATCCAATAAATATTGTATTAAAAGCTAATTTCGTATTAATTTTTTTATTAAAAAAACCATAAAAAATTGTAATAACTGCTGCACTACATAATAGATCTGCTAATAGGAATAAATACAGTATACTAAAACCTCTTGAAGCTAGCATAAAAACTAAAATAGAGAGTAAAAGTATTATTATATTTGCTTTATTTTTTACTTCCTTACCTCTCAAAGATTTATTTACAAATTTACCATCAACAATAATTAAACTAGAAATAGCATTAATTAATGTATCAATAGTACTTAAAGTTAAAGACATTGCTAAAATTAATATGATAATTAATACTGCAGAATTTTTTTTATCTAATATTAAATCAAAGAATGCTAGATCTGGTATTACTTTTGAATTTAAAGAGAAAGATATTAATCCAGTATACCCCATCCAAAAAACAATTATAAAAATAATTATTGAAGAATAAATTAAGCTAGATTTAAGTATCTTATTGTTTTTAGCTGAAAATACTCTTTGCCAATTTCCTTGATGAAACAAATTAGTGGCTGCTACTGCAATAAAAAAAGTTAATCCAGCAGTGTAATTTGGTAAATAATTTTTATCAATTAAATTAGGTGAATTTTGTTTAATTATTTCAAAACTTGGCATATCTACCTTTCCAAATATTAAACCAAATGATGATAAAATAATTACTACTATAAAACTAAATTGATATTTATCTGTTATAATTGAAAGTTTAAAACCACCTCTTAAAATATATATTAAACAAATAATCAAAGTTATTGATGCAGTAATCCATAAGGGAACTTGGGAGGTGTATTTTAATAGAGCTGCTATAGCTGTTACCTCAGCTATTAAAAATATGGTTAAATAAAAAAGTATTAAAAATAAACAAATCTTAAGTATGCCTGTGCCAAATCTTTTTTTTATAAATTCAGTTAATGTTAAACCATTAGGAAATTCTTTTCTTATTTTGGGTCCAAAATTGTATAAAAAAAGCATCGGTACCGCTGTTCCTAAAGCATAGCCAATTACAGCTCCAATACCTCCCCATGTGGCAGCAGAAGCAGGTCCAAACAGAATCCAGGCTCCTAAAGCTGAAGCTGTCAAACTAGCTGTTAATGAAAAAGTATTTTCGTCTCTATCTCCAACAATATAATTTTTATTATTGACGAATTTTTTCGAGTTTAAATATCCAAGTAATATAAAGAATATACCAACTAGAATGATTACTGCTAAAGATGACTGAATTGATAAGTATGTTTTTTCCATATTTCCCTTACTGAATTACCGGTCAGGTTCTTCGGGTATAATCTCAGTCTTTTAGACACCCCGTTCTCTCTTTTATATACTAATTTTTGGCAAATAGTCAAATGAAGCCGTATCAATTTTTGAAGAGTGTTCTCTTCTCATTTTCCAGCTATTATTTATTCCAGCTTGAGCCACGCTAATTACATTTCTACCATACTTGGCATTTGTCATATCTATTGCTTTCATTAATGTTTGTGACTTATTTTCTAAAATTGGTGTCAATAAATTTAAATTTTTTTCACCAGCTTCACTTAGCTTAGATAAAATTACACCAGCCTTTTGATAAAAATATCCATATTTGTATATTTGTTTTAACCCTTCTATAGCCACTTTAACTAATTCCAAACTGTTATTCGTTGCAACAGGCAAATCTATAGTTAGCGAATTTGAATAATATTTTCTATTTTTATCAAAGGGACTTGTTCTAATCAATACAGTTATAGATCTAGTTGTTTGATTATCATTTCTAATTTTTTCAGCTGCATTTAAACAGTGGGTGGTAATCGACTCTTTTAATTTATTTAAACTCTCAACTTTTCTTCCAAAAGATCTTGATACACAACAACTTTTTCTTTTTGTTTCTTCTGTTTCCAAATTAATACAAGGAATGCCCCTTAATTCCATTACTGTTTTAGCTCCCAATACATTAGTACTTTTTTTCACCCAACTATTTGAAATATTCTTCAATTTGTATGCATTATTAATTCCATTTTTTATATAAAGTTTGGATAGCTGACGGCCTACTCCCCATATGTCTGAAATATCAAAATTTTTTAGCACATCATCTATATTGTCTTTTAGAAAAATAACTCCAGTCTTATTTTTTTTTGCCACATGATTTGCGACCTTACTTAAAGTTTTAGTGCATGAAATGCCGACACTTGTTGGAATTCCTGTCCACTTAAGAACTCTTTCTCTTATTCTTTTTCCATAGTCCTTAATATTTTCATCTTTAATGTGTGACAAATCTATAAATGCTTCGTCTATTGAATAGATTTCAATTTTATCTGAAAATCCTTTCAAGACTTTCATCACTCTTCTTGAGAGATCTCCGTATAGTGAATAATTTGATGAAAATATTTGGACATTATTTTTTCTAACTAATTCTTTGACTTTAAAATAAGGTTCTCCCATTTTAATTCCAAGTTTTTTTGCTTCTGTAGATCTTGATATTACGCAGCCGTCATTATTTGATAACACCACAACAGGTGTATTTTTAATCTTTGGATTGAATAGCCTCTCACATGAAACGTAAAATGAGTTACAATCAATTAGAGCAATTTTTTTCTTATTACTGTTTATGAATGACATATGTCACTACCCCCCAAATTATTATTTCTGGATTGTCTGTTAAATTAATTCTGTCTGATGTATTTTTAGATCCTGATGTTAAGTAATTAGCTTCTTTGCTCTTAATTAAAGTTTTTACTACTAGTTCTTCATTGACATTTGCTATAACTGTTGAAAAATTTTTTGGATTCAAACTTTTATCTACTATCAATAAATCTCCATCATATATACCAACGTTAGTCATAGATTTTCCCTGAACTCTTATAATAAATGTAGCTGGAGCATTTGTTATTAAATGTGAATTTAGATCTATATCGTCTTCAATATAATCAGTTGCCGGAGATGGGAAACCAGCCCCTACTTTGTGTAAATAAAATGGTATTGTTAACTTCATAAATGTTCTTGTTTTGTTCTTTATAGTCGATAAAATACTCTTTAGTCAACCCTTTTAATTTTAGTTAATAAACTGGGTCAAATTGCAATTCGTAATGAGAATAAGGATTGGTTAGAAAAAGAATAATGATTAAAAAAATCTTAACAATATTAATAATAACATTATTCGCAGCATATGCTCACGCGGCATCTAAGTTAGATGCAATTAAAAAAAATGGTGAATTAAGAGTTGGAACAACAGGAGATTGGGATCCAATGTCAATGAAAGACCCTGCTACTAATAAGTATAAAGGGTTCGATATTGATGTAATGAATGAGTTAGCAAAAGATTTAGGTGTTAAAGTAAAATTTGTACCAACTGAGTGGAAAACTATTGTTGCAGGAATAACAGCTGACAGATATGACATCTCTACTAGTGTAACTAAGACACCTAAAAGAGCTGAAGTAGCTGGTTTTACCACTACGTACTATAAATACGGAACAGTTCCTTTGGTTCTTAAAAAAAACTTAAAAAGGTTTTCTACGTGGGACTCACTAAATAAAAACGGTGTTACAATAGCTACGACATTAGGGACATCTCAAGAAGAAAAAGCAAAAGAATTCTTTCCAAAATCAAAACTTCAATCTGTTGAAGCGCCAGCAAGAGATTTCCAAGAGGTTTTAGCAGGAAGAGCTGATGGAAACATTACAAGTTCAACTGAAGCAAATAAATTAGTAATTAAGTATCCTCAATTAGCAATAGTGCCTGATGGAGAAAAAAATCCGGCTTTCTTAGCTATGATGGTTCCAAAAGGAGACAAAGTTTGGAATGATTATGTAAGCAATTGGATTAAGGACAAACAATCATCAGGATTTTTTAAGAAATTATTAGCAAAGTACAATCTGAAAAGCTTATAATTTAAGTTTCAAAACATTTCATTAACAAATATAGTCAATTAGTGAATTTTTTTAAATTTATCACTATTCTATTTTTACTACAAGGATGTAGCTCAAATTACGAATGGGGCTGGTATATACTTAGTCCAAATAATGTTGAGGGATTAACTAATATAAAATTTTTAATAAGTGGAATTACAACAACAATTTATATCTCAGTAATTTCAATAATTTTAGCAATGATTATTGGATTAATTGTTGCATTACCCTCCCTATCAAATAATAAATTTCTGACTTACTTTAATATTGGATATGTAGAAATTGTAAGGGCAATTCCACTGTTAGTATTAATACTTTGGATTTATTACGGTCTTCCAATTATGTTAGGAATTAGTTTCTCTCCTTTTGTATCAGGTATAATAGCTTTAACTATAAGTGAAAGTGCTTTCCAGGCTGAAATTTTTAGAGCAGGGATCAATTCAATACATAAAGGTCAACATGAAGTATCAGAGTCCCTTGGAATGAATTTTTGGAGAAAAATGAGATTTGTTATTTTACCTCAAGCCATAAAAGTTGTCTTACCGGCTATGGGAAATCAATTTGTTTATGTATTAAAGATGTCTTCATTAGTTTCAATTATAGGAATTGCTGATTTAACTCGAAAAGCTAACGAGCTTGTAACGACAACATATAGGCCTTTAGAAATCTATACTTTTTTAATATTAGAATACTTAGTCTTAATATTATTTGTATCTTATTTCGTAAGGAAGCTAGAAAATAAATTAAAATATAAATAATTTTTTAAAACTCATGCTCAATTTTTTTCTTAAGAAAAATGGCACAAACGCTAAAACAACAACACCCATTAACCAATTAGTAAACATTATTGTGTAAAAAATATCTTGATATTCGCCTCCTCTTATGTTGATAACATACCATAGTGATAAAAAAGGAATTAGGGTTAACCTTAAGATAGTCATATACAAGCTCAAGATTGGTAATTTTAAGGATTGAAATAAAGCAGAAGTTATAAAAAAAACTGGATAAATAGGTCCAATTAAAGCTGCAACTTGTAAGTAAAGAGCTCCACTATTTATTACCTCCAAATTATCAGTAAAAAGGGAAATGACTAAATTTGAAGACAAATAAATAATTATTCCTGCAAAAATCATGAAACCTGAACCGAACATCAACGCTTTAAAATATACTTCCTTAATACGGTTATAAAATTTAGCTCCAAAATTTTGACCAGCTATAGACAATACAGCTGTATTTAAACCAATTACTGGTAACAGTAATACTTGTTCTATCCTTACAGCAGTTCCATATCCAGCTGTTGCTAATTCGCCAAATTGTCCTACAAAGTAAAATATATTAAATACACCAAACATTATCATGAGCATAGTGAACATGATAGGAACTGATTGTTTAAAAATATTTAGTAATAAATCTAATTTCGGAATAAAACACTCAAAATATAAAAATTTTTTTAATTCACAACAATAAACTTTGTAAAGCAAATAAAAAACTCCTAAAGACTGAGCTATTAAAGTTGATATAGCTAATCCAGCAATACCAAATCCAGGAATAACTCCATATCCAAAAATAAATAGAGGGTTTAAAAAAATGTTTATGAAAAAAGAAAATATTAATATATTTCTGTAACTTTTTGTATCTCCTTGAGCTGATAAAGTGCCATTCAGAGAAAGTTGAACGAGAATAATTATTGAGCCATAAAAAATTACATCTAAATATTCTCTAGTTAAAATAATACTTTCTTGAGTAGATCCCATTATTTTTAATAATTCATCTGAAAAATTTAAACCAAATGAAGTGACAAAAAATGAGGTTATAATTGCAAATACAATAGATTGAGCAACATATAATGATGCAATTTTATTTTCTTTAGCTCCTATAGAATTACTAATTAAAGCCTGAGTACCAGCCTGAATACCAATTGATATAGCTAAGGCAATAAAAGTAATAGGCCAAGATTTAGCCACTGCTGCTAAAGCTTCTGGTGAAATTTTACCTGCAAAAAAACTATCTACTAAATTATAGAAAGTCATAAAAAGTGAACCTGTGCTAGCTGGTATTGTTACTTTTCTCAGAAGAGACCAAATTGGATCTTTAGTTAAATTCATTTAAAAATTTTGATATTCTTTTTGGAACTTATGCTTTTTTCCAGCTTTTTTAGCAAGAAGAATTTGCTTTTGCCTCATCCTAAACCTATTTATTTGTGACTTTGTTAATGTGTCATAACATCTTGGACAAGAAACTCCTTCCTCATACTTTTTAGATCTTTTCTCTTTATACGAAACTGGAATTCTACAACCGCTACAAACTATATAGGATCCCTTTCGTAAATTATGTTTGAGCGAAACTCTATTATCAAAAACAAAACACTCACCACTCCACTTACTTTCTTCTTTTTTTATTTTTTTTAGATAATTCAAGATTCCACCTTTAAGTTGAAAAACGTTTTTAAAACCTCTCTGGTTAAGATAAATTGAGGCTTTTTCACATCTAATTCCACCAGTACAAAACATTGCAACTGTTTTTTTTTTTCCCAATTTTCTTAAATATTTAGGAAATTCTCTAAAGTTTTTCACTTTTGGATTAACTGCCCTTTTAAAACTTCCAATTTCATATTCAAAAGGTTTTCTAACATCAAGAACAAAAGTATTTTTTTTTTTTATTAAATCATTCCACTCAGATGGATCTAAATGATTATTTTTTTTGTCATTTGAATTAATATTTATACCCATAGGTACAACTTCTTCTTTAATTTTAATCTTTGGTTTGTGAAATGGCTGTAATTTACTTTTTGATAAATTTTCACTATCAAATTTTTTAATTTTAAATGAATTTTTTACTATCTTACTAATTTTGGAAATATTTTTTGATGTGCCAGATAGGGTTCCATTAAGACCTTCTTTAGAAATAATAAGAGTTCCTCTTATATCGTTTTCAGAAAACAGGTTTTCAAGAATTGTTTTATGTCTTTTTAAGGACTTTAAATTTTTAAATTTGTAAAAGCCTAAAATAATAAACATTATAATTTGTTACAAATGGTAAACCCATCTCCCAGTGGCAGAATAATTTGCTCTGTTCTTTCATCGTTTTTAACAATAGTGTTAAAATCTCTTATTATATTAGTAAATTTTCGATTATTTTTCTCATCTGCAACTTCGCCATGCCATAAAACGTTATCTATTATTATTAAACCACCTCTCTTGAGTAAATCAAAGCTCTTATTGTAATAATATTTATAATTTTCTTTATCAGCATCAATAAAAATAATATCAAATATTAAATTTTCATTTTTTAATTCATTAAGTGTATCTAAAGCTGGATTTACTATAGTTTTAATCTTTTTATCTTGTTCAGCTTTTTTAAAAAATTCTTTTGCTTTGGTATTTGTTTCACTATTTTTATCCAAAGCGATAATCATACCATCTTCGGGTAATCCTAAAGCAATAGAGAGGGTGCTCAAACCTGTAAAGGTTCCAATTTCTAATACTTTTTTAGATTTTGAAATTTTTGTAATTAATTCTAAAAAGTAGCATTGAGAGATTGCAATCTGCATTCTCTTAATGTCACCTAGGCTATCATTATATGAAATAATTTCACTTTGGACAGGATGAAGTTTTTTACTAAAGTCTTTAATGTAGTTTTGTATCTTAAAATTAATATCAAGATCTTTACCCATTATTTCTTTAATTTGTCTTTAAGTATCTGGTTAACTAATTGTGGATTGGCTTTACCACTTGAAATTTTCATAACCTGACCCACAAAAAAACCAAAGAGTTTATCTTTGCCAGATTTATATTGCTCGACTTTGTCTTTATTATCACTGAGTATTTTTTCTATAATTTTTTCTAACTCTTTTGGATCACTTTTTTGTTGCAATCCCTTACTCTCTATAATTTTGTTAGGTTCTTCGCCTGATTCTATCATTATTTCAAAAACTTCCTTAGCTGTTCTTCCGGATACAATTCCAGAACTTATTGCGTCAACTAATTGAGCCATTTTTTTTGCTGTAACTAGTGATTGAGAAATCGAGATATTTTTTTCATTTAATGAAGCAAATAGATCTCCCATAATCCAATTTTTTGATAATTTGATATCTGAGGTTTTAACTACTTCTTCAAAATAATCTGATATTTCTTTTTCTGAAACCAAAACATTAGCTTCATATACAGTGAGGGAATAGTCCTTTATAAATCTCTCTTTTTTTTGATCTGGTAATTCAGGTAAATTTTTCTTGATATTTTCAATTAGCTCTTTATTTAAGTTTAAAGGTAACAAATCGGGATCAGGAAAATATCTATAGTCGTGAGCATCTTCTTTTGATCTCATGGATCTTGTCTCGTTCTTTTTTGTATCAAATAATCTTGTTTCTTGATCAATTGATTTTCCAGCTTCTAAAAGTTCTACTTGTCTTTGAGCCTCATAAATAATAGCCATCTGCATAAACTTTATAGAATTAACATTTTTAATCTCACATCTGGTTCCTAATTCCTTATTACCCTCTTTTCTAACAGAAACATTTACGTCAGCTCTTAATGAACCCTCTTGCATGTTTCCGTCGCAAGTTCCTAAATATCTCATTATTGATCTTAATTTTTTAATATAAGCGTTTACTTCATCTGGAGAACTTAAATCTGGTTTGCTAACAATTTCCATAAGTGCAACACCTGATCTATTTAGATCAACATATGTATTACTCGGATCTAGATCATGAATACTTTTACCCGCATCTTGCTCTAGATGAAGCCTCTCAATACCTATGGTCTTTGTACCATTGGGTAAATCTAAAGTAATTTTGCCTTCACCTACTATTGGATTCTTATACTGAGAAATTTGATAACCCTGAGGCAAATCAGCATAAAAGTAATTTTTTCTATCAAAAACTGAATAGGAATTAATTTTTGCATTTAAGCCTAACCCAGTTTTAATTGCTTGTTGAACGCAAAATTCATTTATAACAGGTAACATCCCCGGAAAAGCAGAGTCAACAAGACTGACTTGAGTATTCGGTTCAGCTCCAAATTTTGTAGAAGATCCTGAAAAAAGTTTAGAATTAGATGATATTTGTGCATGAACCTCTAAACCAATAACTACTTCCCATTTCCCTTTTTCTCCATCGATTAGATATTTTTCTTTTTCTTTAGTCATTACTTTTCCCACCATCTATTAAGATTTTGTTTAAAATTTATTTTTTTTTCAGCTGCAAAAGCGATATTTAAAAGTTTTTGTTCATCTAAAGTTTTACCTATTAGCTGTAAACCAAGAGGATAATTGTTGTTGTCTGTTCCTGCTGGGATTGATATTGCAGGTATACCTGCTAAATTTACTGGTACAGTAAATATATCGTTTAAATACATTGAAATTGGATCATTTTTTTTTTCGCCTATTTTGAAAGCGGTACTTGGTGTTGATGGTGTAAGGATAGCATCAACTTTTTTAAAAGACTCATCAAAATCGTTTTTTATTAATTGTCTAACTTTCTGAGCTTTAATGTAGTAAGCGTCGTAATAACCAGATGATAAAACATATGTGCCTATTAAAATTCTGCGCTTTACTTCATCTCCAAAACCTTCAGACCTAGTATTTTCATACATCTCTATTAAATTAGTTCCCTTATTAGATCTAAATCCATATTTAACCCCGTCGTATCTAGCTAAATTTGAAGAAGCTTCAGCAGGTGCAACAATATAATAGGTAGGTAATGCATATTTTGTATTAGGTAAGGAAATATCAATAATTTCTGCGCCTGACTCTTTTAATATTTTTTTTCCATTCTCCCAAAGTTTATCTATTTCCTTAGGCATACCATCTACTCTATATTCTTTTGGTATACCAATTTTTAAACCTTTAATATTATTTGTTAAATTTTTTGAGTAATTCTCTTTTTTTTTATTAATGGAGGTAGAATCTTTCTCATCAAAACCAGCCATTGCTTCTAACATCAATGCACAATCCTCTACGGTTTTAGTCATAGGACCAGCCTGATCTAATGATGAAGCAAAAGCTACTATTCCCCATCTTGAGCACAACCCATAAGTTGGTTTTAAGCCTACTGTACCAGTAAAGGATGCTGGTTGTCTTATGGATCCTCCTGTATCTGTTCCAATAGTAGTCGGAGTAAGATTTGCAGTTAAAGCACTTGCTGAACCTCCAGAGGAGCCTCCCGGTACAGTATTTTCTGCAACAGGATTCATTACATTACCAAAAAAACTTGTTTCATTAGATGAACCCATAGCATACTCATCACAATTTAATTTACCTAATAAAAAAGCTCCTTCATTCCATAAATTTTTTGTAATAGTAGATTCATAATTAGGAATAAAATTATTTAACATTTTACTTCCAGCAGTTGTTTTCACACCCTTAGTACAAAATAAATCCTTAACAGCTATCGGTATACCTGGTAAAAGAGTGTCAAGTTTAGGGTTTTTGTCAAAATTTTTTGCTTTTTTTACCGCATTATCATTGCAGTTGGTAATAAATGAATTTAATTTTTTATCATTTTTGATATTTTTTATAAATAAATTTGTAACCTCTTCAGATTTAATTTCTTTTTTTTTAATTAAACTTACTATTTCGGTTAAACTTTTTTTTGTTAGATCTGACATTATTCAATAACCTTGGGTACAACAAAAAATTCTTCATTCTTTTTGGGTGAGTTTTCTAAAATCTTGTCCCTTATTTTTCCATCGTTTATTTCGTCTTTTCTAGATCGCAAAGGTTCATTTAATATGGAGGAAAGAGGTTTTACTTTATCTGTATTTAATTCATTAAGTTGTTCAATGAATTTAAAAATTGAGGAAAGATCTTTAGTCAAATCATCAATTTTCTTCTCATCTACCGAAATTCTTGCGAGTTTGCTAACATGCTTAATTTTATCTTTATCTATGGACATTAGTGAATTATGTTAATTTTACAGGAAATTAATATAATAAAATATAACATAATCATGCTCGATATTGAAGATTTTAAGAAAAAACTTGATAAAAAGTCTAGGTTAATGGGAATTGATCCTGGTAAAAAACGAGTTGGTATAGCTATTTCAGACGAAAATAAAATTATTGCTACTCCTTATACTACAATTATTAAAAATAAATATTCAGATTTTGTTAAAGAAATAATTGAGATTTTTATAGAAAATCAAATAAAAGGCATTGTGGTTGGAAATCCAATAAATATGGACGGGACATCAGGTAGATCATCACAATCAGCTAAAAATTTAGCTATCAATCTATCAAAAGATGTTACTGAAAATGTCACTTTATGGGACGAAAGATTGTCCAGTCAAGGGGCTTTTAATTTATCTGATGATTTAGCATCAAAAGCCTCAAAAAAAATTAGCAAATTAGATGAGAAATCTGCTCAATTTATACTTCAAGGAGCTTTAGATTATTTAACTAAAAAAAATACTTGATCTAATATTATAAAAGGCCTATAGAGTTGATTTTAATGGCAGTTAAGAAAAACAATACAGCTATTAAAAACTCCCCCAAACATCTTCTTGGTATTCAAAGCCTTTCAATTTTAGAAGCTAAATCATTATTAAACGAAGCAAAAAAATTTATAGAATTAAACAGAAGTAGCTCAAAAAAATTAGATGTTTTGAGAGGAAAAACTCAAATTAATTTATTTTTTGAACCATCGACAAGAACTCAAAGTTCATTTGATTTAGCAGGTAAAAGGTTAGGTGCAGATGTAATGTCAATGAATATGGAGAACTCGGCGCTTAAAAAAGGTGAAACTTTAATTGACACTGCAATGACTTTAAATGCGATGCACCCTGACCTAATTGTAATCAGGCATCGAGAGTCTGGTGCACCAAATTTATTATCTCAAAAAGTTAATTGTGCGGTTATTAATGCTGGTGATGGAAGACGAGAACACCCTACTCAAGCACTTCTAGATGCTTTAACAATCATAAATAGAAAAGGTAAAATTGAGGGACTGAAAATAGCGATTTGTGGTGACATACTTCACTCAAGAGTAGCAAGATCAAATATTTATTTAATGAACATGTTGGGTGCTGAAGTAAATGTTATTGCACCTAAAACATTGATGCCAAAATCAATAGAAAGAATGGGAGTAAAATCTTTTACAAATATGAAAAAAGGTCTTGATGATTGCGATATTGTAATGATGCTGAGATTACAAAATGAAAGAATGCAAGGTTCATTCTTACCATCGAAAAGAGAATATTATGAATTTTATGGTTTAACCCCAGAAAAATTAAAATTTGCAAAAAAAGATGCATTGATCATGCATCCAGGTCCAATGAATAGAGGTGTAGAAATAGATACTAAACTCGCGGATGACATAAATGTAAGTTTAGTTAAAGAACAAGTTGAACTAGGTGTAGCAGTAAGAATGGCTTGTTTAAAAAAATATTGTAAGTAAATGAAAGAAAAAATTTTTATTAATGCAAGAATTATAGATCCATCACAAAATATGGATGAGACAGGCTCGTTAGTATTAAATGATAAAGGAAAAGTTAAAGCTATAGGAAAAAATGTAAAAACAACTGATGCTAGTAAAGATGCTGAAATAATTGATTTAAAACATAATGTTTTAATTCCAGGGTTAGTAGATATGAAAGCTTTTGTTGGTGAGCCTGGATATGAATACAAAGAAAACTTTAGAACACTTAGCCAAGCCGCACTAGCAGGTGGGGTTACGTCTATAGTGACCATGCCTAACACCAAACCCATTATTGACAACGTTTCAATGGTAGATTTTATTATTAGGAGAGGAAGAGACAAAGCCAATGTTAATCTTTTTCCTTGTGCTTCAATAACCAAACAATGCGAAGGTAAATTAATGACTGAGTTTGGTTTGCTCTCTGAAAGAGGAATAATTGGTTTTAGCGATGTAAATAAAACTATTCAAAATACAGAGCTGATGTCTAGAATAATGGATTATGCTTCTGATATTGGGGTTTTGATAATGCAACATGCTGAAGACTATGAGTTGTCAAAAAAAGCTTGTATCAACGATGGAGAAATAGCTACAAGACTCGGACTGCAAGGTGTATCAGATATAGCAGAAAAAATAATAATTGAAAGAGACTTAAGTTTGCTTAGTGAATATCCTTGTAGATATCACATAAATCAGATTTCATCTAAACAATCATTGAATGTTATTAGAAGAAATAAGAATAATGGTAAAAAATTTAGTGTAGGTGTTTCAATAAATAATTTATCATTAAATGAGAATGATATTGGTGAATTTAAGACTTTTTTAAAATTATCTCCTCCTCTTAGACTTGAAGAAGACAGATTGTCACTTGTTCAAGGTATCAAGCAAGGATTAATAGATGTAATAGTTTCAGATCATTTTCCTGAAGATGAGGAAAGCAAAAGGTTGCCATTCGCACAAGCAGCTACTGGTGCTATTGGTGTAGAAACCCTTCTACCTCTTTCATTAGAAATGTATCACAATAAATCTCTTCCTCTGAATAAAATAATAGAAACCTTAACAATAAATCCTGCAAAGATTTTAGAAATAAAAAAAGGATCTTTAACAAAAGGATCTGACGGAGATATTTGTATATTTGATTTAGAAGCTCCATGGAAAGTAAATGCTATTAAACTAAAATCTAAATCAAAAAATACAGCTATAGAAAATAGAAATCTTCAAGGAAAGATTTTAATGACATTTCTTAATGGTGAACTAGTTTATTCAAACTGATGAATATAAATTTAATAATAGTTGCGGTGTACTCTTATTTATTAGGATCTATTCCTTTTGGATTAGTTTTAACAAAAATATTTTTAAAAAAAGATATTAGGAAAATAGGATCAGGAAATATTGGGACTACAAATGTGTTAAGAACTGGAAAGAAATCTCTTGCAGTTGCTACACTCGTGCTTGACTTGTTAAAAGGATATTTTTCTATATTTATAACATTTACTTATTTTGAAAATCTAATTTCATATTCAGCTTTGATTTGTTTTATCGGTCATATTTTTCCTGTTTGGTTAAAATTTAAAGGAGGTAAGGGAGTTGCGACTTACCTTGGTGTTATATTGGCGATTTCATATAAATTTTTTCTAATCTTTGGAATTAGTTGGCTTGTTTTATCCTTTCTATTTAGATACTCATCATTATCTTCGATCATTTCACCTTTAATTGTTTTTGTTTATTCATATTTTTTTAGTAATAATTTTTCTTTAATACTTTTTATTTTTTTTATAATTATCACTTACACACATCGGAAAAATATAGTTCGATTAAAAAATTCTGAAGAAAGCAAAATTAAGTTATAAGTGTTGTCTTTTCTAGTTTTTAAATAATAAATTTGACAAATTCGTTTAATTTTGAAAATAAACAAATAATGAATTTAGTAATTGTTGAAAGTCCAGCAAAGGCAAAAACAATAAATAAATATTTAGGTAAAGAATATTTGGTTTTAGCTAGTTATGGTCACATAAGGGATCTTCCTTCAAAAAATGGATCTGTAGATACCGAAAATAAGTTTCAAATGGAATGGGAAATAGACTCTTTTTCAAAAAAATATTTAAAAGAAATTACAATGGCTGCTGAAGACTCTGATAAAATTATTTTAGCTACGGACCCTGATCGTGAAGGTGAAGCTATTGCATGGCATGTTAAAGAAGTTTTAGATAAAAAAAAATTATTAAAAGATAAACATCTAGAGCGTGTTGTTTTTAATGAGATTACCAAAAAAGCAATTCTGAATGCTATTAAAAATCCAAGAGAAATTCATTTACCTTTGGTTGAGGCTTATCTGGCGCGAAGAGCTTTAGACTATCTTGTGGGATTTAATATCTCGCCAATTCTTTGGACAAAATTACCTGGATCAAAATCAGCAGGAAGAGTTCAATCTGTAGCCTTAAAGCTTATAACTGAAAGAGAAAAAGAAATAGAGTTATTTAAACCAGAAGAATATTGGACTCTTGCATCAGATTTTACTAACAAAGATAATAAAAATATTTTCTCAAAATTAAGTTTATTTAATGGAGAGAAAATTGAAAAATTTTCTTTTAAAAATAAAGAAGAAATTAAAAAAGCAGTTGATGTAATCAATAAAACAAAATTTAAAATAGCTGATGTAAATACAAAAGTATTCAGACGAAACCCTCTAGCCCCTTTTACAACTTCAACTTTACAACAAACCGCTTCAGGACGATTTGGTTTTGGTGCTTCCAGAACAATGCAAATTGCACAACGACTTTATCAAGGAATAGATATCGAGGGTGAAAGTACCGGATTAATTACTTATATGAGAACTGATGGTACTAATATTTCAAAAGAAGCAATTGATGACTTTAGAAAATTCATTACTTATGATTATGGTGACAAATATTTACCGGAGGCACCAAATAGTTATACAGGAAAAAAAGCAAAAAACGCTCAGGAAGCTCATGAAGCTATTAGACCAACTAATATAAGTATGAAACCTTCTGATATCAAAAAATATGTGAATGCAGATCAATTTAAACTCTATGAACTAATTTGGAGTCGAGCCTTATCATCTCAAATGACTCCAGCAGAGTTTGATAGAAATACGATAATTATTTCTTCAAATGATAATAAAATCAATTTTAGAGCTAGCGGTTCTGTTGTAAAATTTGATGGATTTCTTAAAGTTTATCAAGTTCAAGAAACTGACGAAGATACGAAGAATATTTTGCCTGAAGTCAAAGTTGGAGAGGATATTAATATACTTAAATTAAATGATGAACAACACTTTACAGATCCTCCACCTCGTTACTCTGAGGCTAGTTTGGTAAAAAAGATGGAAGAATTAGGCATAGGAAGACCCTCCACTTATGCAAGCATTATTTCAGTATTATCAACGAGAAATTATGTCGAATTAATTAATAAAAGGTTTAATCCAACAGACAGAGGTAAGCTAATTTCAGCTTTTTTAGAGAAATTATTCTCTAAATACGTGGATTATAATTTCACAGCGGACCTAGAAAACCAACTAGATGAAATCACTAGTGGTAAAATTGAATGGGTTCAAGTTTTAAGTAATTTTTGGAAAGATTTTTATGAAAATATTGGAGAGGTTAAGAAAAAAAGAACTAGAGAAGTATTAGATTTATTAAATGAAAGTTTAGGAGCTTTAATTTTTGAAAGGGATGATAAAGACGACATAGATCGAAAGTGTAAGTTATGTTCTAATGGAGAACTAAGTCTTAAGAATAGTTTTAGAGGTGGGGCTTTTATAGGATGTTCAAATTATCCAGAATGTAAATTTACTAGACCTTTATCTAAAGCTAAAGCTGCAACTCAATATAATTTAGCAGAGCCTAGGTTACTGGGTCAAAATGAAAAAGGTAAAAATATATATTTAAAAAACGGAAGATTTGGCCCTTACTTGCAATATGAAAAAGAAGAAGAGTTAAAAACCAAAAAGAAAAAAAGTAAAAAGAAAAAAAATGAGAATGAACATCTCCAGAATGTATCAATTCCAAAAGGCATTGATGTTGACAGTGTTGATTTAGATAAAGCAAAATATCTATGTTCTCTTCCTAAAGTTTTAGGAGAACACCCAGATAATGGAAAAGATATAACTTTAAATTCTGGAAGATTTGGTCCGTATTTAAAATGTGAAAATAAATCTGCAAGATTAGAAAATATTGAAGATCTTTTTTCTATCGGAATTAATAGAGCAATTACTTTAATCTCTGAAGCTAAACCAGGAAGAATTTCTTCTTCACTAATTAAAGACCTTGGTGAACATCCTGAAGATAAAAAACCAGTTAGAGTCATGAAGGGGCAATACGGTCCGTATATTAAATACAAGTCGTTAAATGCAACTATCCCAGAAGAAAAAGATCCAAACGAACTTACTATGGAAGAAGCACTTATATTAATTGAAAAAAGAAAAGAATACGATAAAAATAAAAAAAAAGTTAAAAGAAAATGAGTGATATAGAAAATAAAATAAAAAGTTTGAATATAAAATTACCAGAACCAAAATCACCAGTGGGAGCTTATGTTGCAACCAAAATTGTTGGCAAACTATTATATATTTCTGGTCAAATATCTATTGATGAAAATGCAAAACTTATAAAAGGTAAAATCGGAAAAGATTTAGATTTAGATCAAGGTTATAAAGCTGCTGAGAGATGTGGTTTAAGTATTGTTGCACATGTTAAAAATGCTTGTGAAGGAAATTTGGATAAAGTTAAATCTTGTGTAAAATTAACTGGTTATGTTAATTCAACGGATGATTTTAAAGATCAGCCAAAAATAATTAATGGTGCATCAGATATAATAGCTAAAATTTTTGAAAAAAATGGTGAGCATACGCGCGCAGCAGTAAGTGTTAATGCTTTACCTTTAGAAGTTGCGGTAGAAATTGATGCTATTTTTGAGCTTAATTAATATTTGGCCTACCTACTGAGTAATAATTAATCTTATTTTTTTTCATTTCTCCTGCAGAATAAAGATTTCTTAAATCATACACTTTAAATTTCTTATTTTTAACAATTTTTTTAAAATCTATTGATTTAAATTCATCCCATTCAGTTAGTAAAACTACTAAATCTGCGCCAAAACAATTAGATTTTATATTGTTTTTGTAAAAGCAACTTTTAATTTTTCTAAACTCATTCTTTTCTCCAGAAGGATCATAATAATTAACTTTTGCTCCTTTTTTACATAGATAAGGTATCATTTTGAGGCTAGTAGAATCTCTCATATCATCAGTGTTAGGTTTAAATGTAACGCCTAAGAAAGAAATCTTTTTATTTTTTAAATTTGATCCTAAAATTTTATGGATTCTTTGAGTCAGTAAATTTACTCTTTCTTGATTTGATTTAATAACTGATTTAACAACTGATAGATTTATTTTATATTTATCTGCAGCTGATACGAGACCTTTAGTATCTTTTGGAAAACATGAGCCCCCATAAGCTGGGCCAGCACGTAAAAACCTACCACCTATTCTACTATCATAACCCATGCCTAAAGATATATCCTCTATATTTACTCCAGATTTTTCACATAAGTTAGCAAGTTCATTAATAAAAGTAATTTTGGTCGCAAGAAAGGCATTTGATGCATACTTTATTAGCTCAGCTCCTCTTCTTGATGTAGTAAAAAATTTTGAACCTTTATTAGTTAATGGTACATAAAGTTTTCTCATAATATCAAAGGCTTTTTTTTCGTTAGATCCTATTACAATTCTATCTGGGTATCTAAAATCACGTATTGCCTCACCTTCTCGTAAGAATTCAGGATTAGAGATTGTTATAAAAAGTTTTTTCTTTTTTTTTAAAATTTTTTCGATCTCATCACCTGTTCCTACTGGTACAGTAGACTTAGTTACAATAATTTTTTTTCTCTTTGAATACTTTAATATTTCTTTTGCGCATTTATAAACAAAAGATAAATCAACTTTAATAGTCCCTTTTTTTGTAGGCGTTCCTACACATATAAAAATTATATCTGATGTGCTTATAGCTTTATGAATATTTGTAGTGAATGATAAACGTTTAGCTAAAAAATTTTTTTTTATTAATTCATCTAATCCTGGTTCATAGATTGGAGAAATACTAGAATTAAGTTTATCTATTTTATTTTTATCTTTGTCAACGCAAACAACCTCGTTTCCTATGTCAGCAAAACAGGCTCCGCTAACTAATCCAACATAACCAGTTCCTATCATGCATAGTTTCATTTATTTTTCCTTAAATATTTGAATTCCTGAATTAATATATCCACTTAAAGTTCCACAATCTAAATATTTACCTAAAAAAATATTTCCATAAAACTTATTTTCTTTTCTAATTAAACTTCTAATTGCGTCAGTAATATGTATCTCTCCTCCTTGACCGGGTTTTAATTTTTTAATTTCACTAAAAATTTTTTTAGGCAATATATACCTACCAATTATTGCAAAATTTGATGGAGCTTTTTTGATACTAGGCTTCTCTACAACATCTTTAATTTGAAAATGTCTTTTTTTTTTATTTTTAATTGATAAAATTCCCCATCTCGGTACAGTTTTTCTTTCTACTCTTTTTGTAGCAATTATAGATCCATTAGTTTTTTTATGTAGTTTTATCATTTCTTTCGAACAATTATTTCTTATTATTAAGTCATCAGGTAATAGCATTAAAAAGTATTTACTTTTTATAAATTTTTGGCACTTTAAAACTGCGTCTCCTGTGCCTTTTGGCTTATTTTGATAAACAAATTTTATCATTTTTTGATATTTTTTTATTTTTTTATATTCTTCAAATACTCTTTTATCTTTTTTCTTTTTTATTATTTTTTTATATAAATTATCGTTAAAAAAAAATTTTTTAATAGATAGTTTTTTTTTAGAAATTATGAATATGAATTCCTTTATACCTGCATCAATACATTCATCTAAAATATATAGTAAATTTGGTTTACCATTAATGGGCATTAACTCTTTTGGCATTATACTTGTCAAAGGAAGCATTCTCGTCCCTAATCCCGCTAATGGAATAATGGCTTGTTTTATCATATGATTCTTATAATAATTATTATCATTGCTTTAAAGAAATGAAAATAATTAAAGATAAAAATACCTTACATAAAGAAATTTTAAAAAATAATGGGATATCATTTATACCTACAATGGGTGGATTGCATAAAGGGCATGTTTCACTGATTAAACATTCTAAAAAATCTAAGTTAAAAATCTTAGTCTCTATTTTTATTAATCCTAAACAATTCAATAAAAAAAGCGATTTTATGTCTTATCCTAGAAATACCAAAAAAGACATAAAACTATTAAAAAAATTAAAAATTAATTACTTATATATGCCTTCATTTAAAGACATTTATGGATTTAAGCCAAAGAACAAAATTTTCTTAGATAATGCTTCAAAAAAATTATGTGGTAAATTTAGAAAAGGTCATTTTGAGGGAGTTTTAAATGTAGTTAATAGGTTTATTGAAATAATTAAACCTAAATATATCTATTTAGGAAAAAAAGATTATCAGCAACTTTATCTAATTAAAAAACACATTGAAAAAAAAAAGATTAAATCTAAAATAATTGAATGTAAAACTATAAGAGAAAATAATGGTGTAGCTTGCTCTTCAAGAAATTTAAATCTTGATAAGAATCAAATGAAGATCGCGTCTAATATTTTTTTTTATCTCAGTAACTTAAAGAAAAAAATAAAAAAAAATTATAATTTACTTAATATAAATAAAATAAAAAAAGAATTAATAAATCTAGGTGCAGATAAAATAGATTATTTAGAAAATTATAATATTAAAAGTTTTAAAAAAGTTAAAAAATCAAATGAAAAATTCAATATATTTTTTGCATACTATATCAAAAACACAAGATTAATTGACAATATTTAATTTAAAAAATAATAAGATCCTAAGCCTAGAAATGAAAGGAAACCAATAACATCTGTGATAGTCGTAACGAAGACACTTGAAGCTAAAGCAGGATCGATATTTAATTTTTTTAATGATACTGGGACTAAAATTCCAAATAAACCTGCAACAATCATATTTAAAATCATTGAAACCCCAATTAATAAAGAAAGATTTAATTCTTCGAACCACAATTGAACTATTATCGCTGTAATTATTGCAAAAATAATACCATTTAAAATTCCAATTAAAAATTCTTTTCCAACGACTCGATTAAAATTACTTTTCGACAGTTCTTTGGTGGCTATTGCTCTGATAGTAACTGCTAAAGTTTGCATACCTGCATTCCCCCCCATCGATGCAACAATTGGCATAAGAAAAGCTAAAGCGACCATTTGTTCAATTGAAGCTCCAAAGAAACTAATAACCCAAGTAGCAAGTAAGGCAGTAAATAAATTTAATAATAACCAGTTAAATCTCCTTTTTGTTTTAAGCATTACGCTATCAGTGATTTCTTCATCACCTACTCCTGCCAAACGTAACGTATCTTCTTCCGCTTCTTCTTGAACGACTGTTACGACATCATCCGCTGTAATCATACCAACTAATTTGTTTTCTTTGTTCACCACACCAGCAGATACTAAGTTATAATTTTCAAAAGTAAGACCAACTTCTTCTTTATCCATATTTACTGAAATTAAAACTGACATTTCTTTCATAATAGAATTCATTTTTAAATCCCTAGATGTTCTTAAGACTCTTGATGAAGGAACTGTTCCAATTGGTTTAAAATCATTATCGACAATAAATATTTCTAAAAATTCCTCTGGAAGATCTTTATCTTCTCTTAGATAATCAATAGTTTGTCCTACCGTCCAATTACTAGGAACAGCTGTAAATTCTCTTTGCATTATTCTTGCTGCTGAGTCTTTTGGGTAACTTAGACCCTCCTGTAATAGAAACTTATCTTTTGGTGGAAGTTTTTCTAAAACTTTTTCTTTTATTTCTTTTGATAAATTCTCGAGAATTTTTATCGCGTTATCTGACTCTAAACGTTTAATAATTTTTATAAGTGAGTCTATAGAAAGTAATTGTAAAACATCACTTTGAATTGACTCGTTTAATTCAATAAAAATTTCTGGATCAATATTAAAAGATTCAATTTCAATTAATTTATTTCTTGTGTCAGGATTTAAATTTTCAATTAAATTTGCAACATCTGCTTCGTGCAAATCTTTTAGCGTTTGGTTGATAAATTCAACATTTCCACTCTCAATATTTTGAGTGAAAGTATTGATAAATTCCCTATTAAAATCTAAATTGACTTTTTTTGCTTCTCTAGATTTTGGTAAAGTCATAAATACCTCTAAAAGTTTTTTTGAGACTATTAGTCTATATAATGATAAAATTCAAATTAAATGAGTATAGAAATTAAAATTAGCAGAAAACTTATACCCTATAAAATAGCAATGCATTATCTCAATAAAAGAGTTGAGGAAGTTAAAAATA
>QBYC01000007.1 GCA_003283025.1 Pelagibacteraceae bacterium AG-325-C03 | reverse complement strand
AAGCAATTATGTATCTTTTGGGTACAGAAATGGATTACAAAAAAGAAAATTTTTCGTCCCAATTTGTATTTAAAAATCCCAATGAATCCGAACGTTGTGGATGCGGGGAATCTTTTAAAGTCTAACCACTGTAATACATTTCAAATTCAATTGGATGAGGAGTATGTTCAAATTTATAAATTTCTTGGAATTTTAATTCGATGTAGGCGTCAATTTGGTCGTCTGTAAATACTCCACCTTCAGTTAAAAACTTTCTATCTTTATCTAAGTTTTGCATTGCTTCTCTGAGAGAGCCACAAACTGTTGGTAATTTTTTAACTTCATCCTCTGTGAGAGAATATAAATCTTGATCAAAGGCTTTGCCTGGATCAATTTTATTTTTAATACCATCGATTCCAGCCATTAGCATCGATGCAAAAGTTAGGTAAGGATTTCCTGCAGCATCTGGGAATCTTATTTCCATTCTAGCTGCTTTTGGATTCATTATTACAGGAATTCTACATGAAGCAGATCTATTTCTAGCCGAGTATGCTAAAATTACTGGTGCCTCAAAACCTGGAATTAACCTTTTATAACTATTAGTTGTAGCATTCGAAAAAGCATTTATAGCTTTAGCGTGTTTTAAAATACCACCTATGTAGTACAAAGCTTCTTTAGATAAGCCTGCGTATTCTTTGCCCATAAATACTGGAGTACTGCCTTTCCAAATTGATTGGTGACAGTGCATACCAGAACCGTTATCACCTTTTACTGGTTTAGGCATAAAAGTTGCTGTTTTTCCAAATGAGTGAGTAACCATTTGAACTGCATACTTGTATAGCTGAACGTTATCAGCCATGTTGGTTAATGTTCCAAAATACATTCCAAGCTCATGTTGACTAGGTGCTACTTCGTGATGATGTTTTTCAACTTTTACACCCATGTCTTTTAGAGCTTTTAAATATTCTCCTCTCATATCTTGAGCGCTATCGACTGGAGGCACAGGAAAATAACCACCTTTAATTCCTGGTCTATGCCCCATGTTGCCATTCTCATATTTTTTACCAGTATTATACGGACCTTCCGAACTATCTATGTTGAAACTTGTTTCATTCATATCGTTTTTAAATCTTACATCATCGAAAACAAAAAATTCTGGTTCAGGACCGAAGTATGATTTGTCTCCAATTCCTGATTTTTTTAAATATGCCTCAGCTTTCTTTGCAGTTCCCCTTGGGTCTCTTCCATAAAGGTCTTTTTTTACTGCATCTAAAATATCGCAAAAAATATTTACCGTAGTGTGAGAGTTAAAAGGATCAATTATTGGTCTATCTAAGTCAGGTTTTAAAATCATGTCAGACTCGTTTATAGCTTTCCATCCTGCTATAGATGAACCATCAAAAAACACTCCATTGTTTAACATATCTTCGTCAACAATAGTTGAGTCCATAGTCAAATGTTGTAGCTTACCTTTGGGGTCTGTGAATCTTAGATCAACAAATTCAATTTGTTTGTCTTTTATTAACGCAAGAACGTCTTTCGAACTCATTTTGCTCCTTTTGAGTTATGTTTAATTTGTGCGAACATATATAAGGATGTTTTTTATAGTATAATTAAATATAAATATCAGCTATGCATTTATCACATATCCAAACTATAGATTTATAATGAAAGAAGCAAATACCTTTGATGTATCTTTATTAATTTTACTAGCTATAATTTGGGGCTCATCTTTCTTTAATATAAAGATAGCTACATATTCTTACGAGCCAATCACACTTGCTTTAGTAAGAGTAATCTTTGCAAGCATACCCTTATTAATCCTTTGTAAAATAAATGGAATTAAGATCGAGGCATTTAGTAACAATTGGAATTGGTATGCTTTGATAGGCCTTTTTAATATTGCAATACCTTTTGTTTTAATTGCAATTGGTACTGCAAAAATAAATAGTTACCTTGCTGCTATATTAATGAGCACAACACCTTTAAGCGGTTCAATACTTGCACACTTTTTTACAAAAGATGAGAAATTATCCTATTTAAAATCCATTGGTGTTTTAATTGGTTTTAGCGGAATTATATTATTATTCTTTGACAAAGTTATTATAAATAGTGACAACTATATTTATGCTTTTATTACTATTTTAGGATCAACATTTTACTGCATAGGCGGCTTGTTAACTTTAAAATTAAAATATAAAAAAAATGAAAACGTTACTACATCTACCACATTATGGTCGGTTATTTTTTTGTTACCCTTTTCATTAATTATTGAAGAACCATGGAGGTTAAATCCGTCTTTACTATCGACTTTGTCATTACTGTATCTGGGTGTTATTGCAACTGGTTTAGCGTGGCTAATAAGATTTAGAATTTTAACTATAAACGGATTGGTTTTTCAAACTCAAGTGGCATACTTAATTCCAATTTTTGGAATTATCTTTGGATATTTTTTAATGGATGAGATTATTACATGGAGAGTTTTACTCTCATTAGTTATAATTCTATTAGGAATTTATATATTTAAAAAAAATAATAAAGGATTTAATTAATGGGAACAGAGTCAATCGAAGCTAGTTTTTTATCAATTTTTGCTTTAATAAGTTTTTTTATTTTTTTAATCGTTAGTAAGTTTTCAGAAAAAATTAAAAGAGGTGCTTTACTAGATGAAGATTTTTCTAAACCCCAAGCTTTTCATAACTCTCCAGTAACACGAAGCGGAGGTATTGCTGTAATACTTTCTTTAACTATTTTTTTTTTAATTTATTACTTGTTATATTCTAAAATTTTATACAATTATATTTTTATAAGCTACTCAGTTTTTTTGGTGGGTTTTTTAGATGATTTAAAGATTAATATTAAACCATTCAGCAGATTGATTATCATGTTGATTCTTCTTTTTGTGTTTATATATATTTTACCAATTAAAGTTTTAAATATTGATATCCCGTTTTTAATTCCTTTAATGTCTGGCCACATGTTCTCTTCAATTTTTGTTTTATTATGTTTTTTATTTGTAATTAATGGAGCAAATTTGATAGATGGATTTAATGGTTTATTAACAATAAATTTAATTATCATTAATATAATATTGACTTATATAAACATGAATAATGAGAATTTAGAATTTTCAATTTTGCTGATTTCTCAAATTATAATTTTATTGTCATTTTTACTATTTAATTTTCCAAATGCTAAAATCTTTCTAGGGGACAGCGGAGCTTATACCTTGGGAGCTTTGACTGGCTTAAATACAATCATTACAAATAATACAAATTATGAAATTTCTTCATTTTTCTTTTGCACACTACTATTTTATCTTTTTTTTGAGGTATTCTTCTCATTTTTCAGAAAAATCTTTCAAAAAAAATCTCCAATTTATCCTGATAACAAACATTTACATATGCTTAGTTTTAATAGAATTTCTAATATTTACGGAAAAGATAAAGGAAACTATTTAAATGCAATTATCATAAATATTGTGTATTTAATTTTGATAATTCCTGGGTTGTATTTCTTAGACAATCCCCAGCTTAGTAGGTATTGGTTTTTTATCTTGATGTTAGTTTATCTAATAATTTATTCTAGACTTTATCATTTTACAAAAAATTAATTTGATATATAAAGCAACGATTAAGTTAGGGGCAAGTGGCGGAATTGGTATACGCGCTGGTCTTAGAAACCAGTGCCGCAAGGCTTAAGAGTTCGAGTCTCTTCTTGCCCACCAAAACATTATGAAAGTAGAAGTAAAATCAAAAAAAGGGCTTAGAACAATTTTATCTGTAATAGTTGACAAAAAAAAAATACAAATAAAAATGGACGAGAGATTGAAAGAACTTCAGAAAGAAATATCTTTAAAAGGTTTTAGACCAGGAAAAGTACCTCCTGAAATAATTAAAAGCCAATTCGGTAAATCTATCTATGGGGAGGTAGTAGATAAGATTTTGAGAGAAACAACTAGTAAAGTTTTAGATGAAAAAAAATTAAAAGTTGCAGGACAACCAAAAATTGATCTTAAACAATTTAGCGAAGGAAAAGATTTAAATTATGAGCTTCAGGTAGATTGTTTACCAAAAATAAGTTTAAAAAGTTTTGATAAATTTAAAGCTACAAGTTTTAATTTAAAAATTGAAGATAAAATTATTGAAGAAAAGTTAAAAGAAATTGCTAATCAAAATAAACAATTTGAAGACAAAAACGAAAATGAAAAAGCAGTTAATGGAGATCAAATTACCTTTGATTATTCAGCTAGAGTTGATGGAAATGAATTTGATGGAAGCGAAGGAAAAGGTGTCCAGCTTGAGTTAGGAAAGGATCTTTTTTTAAAAGGATTTGATGATCAACTAATTGGTGTGAAAAAAAATGATACAAAAATATTAGATGCTACGCTTCCAGCCAATCATCCTAAAAAAGAACTATCAAACAAAAAAACTAAATTTCAATGTAAAATTTTAAATGTAAAAAAACCTAAAGTAAGTAAAATTGATGATGATTTTGCTAAATTGATGGGCGCGAAAGATATTAAAGATTTAAAATCTTTGATTGAAAAACAAATGTCAGGTAAATACTCCCAGGCATTGAATTCTATTACTAAAAAAGAAATTTTAGATCAAATTGAAAAAAGCCATCAGGTAGATTTACCTCAAAACTTGATTGACCAAGAAATTTCAATTATGACTCAAAATCTTAAACTTGAAGAAAAAGAAAAACATAAGTTTAATAATGAAAAATTAGCAAAATCTAGAATAAAACTTGGCTTGTTGTTGAATGAATTTGGGGAAAAAAATAATCTAAAAGTATCAGACGATGAAGTTAGAAATGAAATACAAAAGCAAATAAAAGGTATGCCCGGTCAAGAAAAAATGGTACTTGAGCATTATCAAAAAAACCCAAGTGCATCTCAAAGTTTAAAAGGATCTTTGTATGAGGAAAAAATTTTAGATCTTATTAAATCAAAAATTAAAATTTTATCTAAAGAGATAAATATTAAAGAAGCTGAAAAATTGATTACTGAATTTAATAACCAAAATGTAGAAACTGAGAAATCTAAAAGTACGTCTTCTGCAAAAGATAAGTCTAAATCAAAAAAAATTAGTAAAAAGTAATCAATAGTTGTATAAACCAAATATGAGTCGTGAATTGGAAGAAAAGATGAATAGCCTAATCCCGATGGTTGTTGAACAAACAAGCAAAGGTGAAAGAGCTTATGATATTTATTCAAGGTTATTAAAGGAGAGAATAGTATTTTTGGTTGGACCTGTTAACGATGCTGTGGCTTCTCTTGTAACCGCACAATTACTTTTTTTAGAGTCAGAAAATCCTAATAAAGAAATAAATTTTTATATCAATAGCCCTGGCGGTTTAGTCACTGCAGGTTTAGGTATTTATGATACTATGCAATATATTAATTCACCAGTTTCGACTCTCTGCATTGGTCAAGCTTCGTCAATGGGTTCTTTTCTTTTAGCTGCCGGAGAAAATGGAAAAAGATTTTCTCTTCCCAATTCAAGAATTATGGTTCACCAACCTTCAGCAGGATTTCAAGGTCAAGCTACTGATATTCAAATTCATGCTAAGGAAATTTTATCGTTAAAAGAAAGATTAAATGTAATTTACTCAAAACATACTGGTAAGTCGTTAAACGAAATATCTGATGCACTAGAGCGAGATAATTTTATGACCGCTGATGAGGCTAAAAAATTTGGCTTAATAGACTCTGTTGTGGAGAAACGAAAATAAAACACAATATATAGCTTATCATAGAACTTCAACTTGCTAAGCATTTACGGTAGATTTATATTAGTTTTATTGATTCGATATGTCTGAAAAAAATAATAAAAATATACTCTATTGTTCCTTTTGCGGAAAAAGCCAACATGAAGTTAGAAAACTTATTGCTGGACCCACAGTGTTTATTTGTGATGAGTGTGTCGAATTGTGTATGGATATCATTAAAGAGGAAAATAAAAGTTCTCTTGTAAAACATCAGGAGGGAGTACCTTCTCCAAAAGAAATTTGCAATGTTTTAGACGATTATGTAATTGGTCAGAAATTTGCAAAAGAAATTCTTTCTGTTGCTGTGCATAATCATTATAAAAGATTAAATCATGAAACAAGAAACAATAAAGATATTGAATTGTCAAAATCAAATATACTTTTAGTCGGACCAACAGGGTGCGGTAAAACTTTATTAGCACAAACTTTAGCAAGAATTTTAGATGTTCCTTTTACAATGGCCGACGCAACAACGTTAACAGAAGCAGGTTATGTAGGAGAAGATGTTGAAAATATTATACTAAAATTACTACAATCAGCAGATTATAATGTTGAAAAAGCTCAAAGAGGAATTGTTTACATAGATGAGGTAGATAAGATTAGTAGAAAATCTGAAAATCCATCTATTACAAGAGATGTTTCAGGTGAAGGAGTTCAGCAAGCGTTGTTAAAAATAATGGAGGGCACTGTTGCAAGTGTTCCACCTCAAGGCGGTAGAAAACATCCTCAGCAAGAATTTTTACAAGTAGATACAACAAATATTTTATTTATTTGTGGAGGCGCATTTGCAGGATTAGATAAATTAATTGATAGCAGAGGCAAAGGAAGTTCAATCGGCTTTGGAGCAAAAGTAAAAAACTTCAAAGAACAACCTCTTTCTGAAATTATGAAAATGCTAGAACCAGAGGATTTGATAAAATACGGCCTAATACCTGAATTTATTGGAAGAATGCCAATTATTGCAACTTTAGATGATTTAGACGAAAAATCTTTAGTAAAAATTTTAAAAGAACCAAAAAACTCTTTAATAAAACAGTACCAAAGGTTATTTGAATTTGAAGATGTAGAATTAGAATTTAAAGATGAGGCAATTTCAGAGATTGCAAGAAAAGCTATATCTAAAAAAACTGGAGCGAGAGGTCTAAGATCAATTTTGGAAAATATTTTACTTAAAACAATGTTTGAGCTTCCAGATATGGAAAATGTAATTAAAGTAACTGTAGATAACTCTTCAGTTAAAGGAATTTCAGAACCCATTGTCACATATGGGAAAAAATCAACAACATCAGTGGCTTAAGTTAAATTTGTTTCTTGAAATTAGTTCATTAATTGCCATATTAATACTAAATGGAAGCTTCTTATTTAAAACCAGTTCTACCTCTTAGGGATATAGTCATATTTCCATCAATGGTAGTTCCTCTTTTTGTTGGAAGAGAAAAATCTATAAAGGCACTTCAAGAAGTGATGAAATCAGATAAGTCTATAGTTTTAGTTACTCAAAAAAATTCTGAAGTTGACGATCCTGGCAGCAAAGATCTATATCAATACGGCTGCTTGAGTAAAGTTTTGCAACTTTTAAAATTACCTGACGGTACTGTAAAAGTTCTAGTCGAAGGTGAAAAAAGAATTAAAATTTTAAAACACATTGAAAATAGTAGCAATTATTTAAATTGTGAAGTTGAAATTGCTGAGGATCAAAATGTATCGAAAGAACTTGAGCCTCTTGCTTTCGGATTAGTAAAAAAATTTGACAGATTACAAGTTCTTAACAAAAAAGATTTAAATGATAGTTCTATAAATTTAAAAAACTTAAAAGATCCCTCTCAGATCGCTAATAATATTTCTTCAAATTTAAGTATTCAAATATTTGAAAAGCAAGAATTACTTGAAATATTAGATTTAAAGAAAAGATTAGAAAAAATTCACCAATTTATAGAAAAAGAAACAAGTGTATTATCAGTTGAGAAAAAAATTCGTGGAAGAGTTAAAAATCAAATGGAAAAAACTCAACGAGAGTATTATTTAAATGAGCAATTAAAAGCTATCCAAAAAGAATTAGGGGAAATTGATGAAGGAAAAGATGAATTATCATCTCTCGCTTCAGCAATTTCTGAGGCTAAAATGCCTAAACTAGCAAGAGAAAAGTGTTTATCCGAATTAAAAAAATTAAAATCCATGAGTCCCATGTCTGCAGAAGCTACTGTAGTTAGAAATTACTTAGATTGGATGACGGAGCTTCCTTGGTCAAATAAATCAAAAATTAATTCTGATTTAAATAATGCACAAAAAATTCTTGATGAAGACCATTATGGTTTGGAAAAAGTTAAAGAGCGAATAATTGAATTTCTAGCGGTACAAAAAAGAATCCAAAAAATGAAAGGGCCTATATTATGTCTGGTTGGTCCTCCTGGAGTAGGAAAAACTTCTCTTGGAAAGTCAATCGCAAAAGCAACTAATAGGAAATTTATAAGAATTTCATTGGGAGGTATAAGGGATGAGGCTGAAATAAGAGGTCATAGAAGAACTTATATTGGATCATTACCTGGAAAAATAATTCAAATGATGAAAAAAGCTGGAACTAAAAATCCACTTTTTCTTTTAGATGAGATAGATAAAGTTGGTAATGATTACAGAGGAGACCCTTCCTCAGCATTGTTGGAGGCTTTAGATCCTGAACAAAATAAAGAATTTAATGATCATTATTTAGAAGTTGATTACGATTTGTCAGATGTAATGTTTGTAACAACAGCCAATACTCTTAATATTCTGCCACCTTTACTTGATAGAATGGAAGTAATTAGATTATCTGGTTATACAGAAGACGAAAAAGTTAACATCTCCCAAAAATATCTAATTCCTAATCAAAGCAAAAATAATGGATTGAAAGAGAAAGAGTGGACTATAGACGAAAATATAAATAGAAAAATTATCAGACACTACACTAGAGAATCAGGTGTTAGAAATCTTGAAAGAGAAATTTCAAAGGTAGCGCGTAAATTAGTCAAAAAAATTGACAACAATGAAAAAGTAAATAATCCGATTAACGAAAAAGATTTAAAAGATTTATTGGGAGTACAAAAATTTAATTATGGAGAAATAGAAGAGGAAAATAGAGTAGGAGTAGTAACAGGTTTAGCTTGGACAGAAGTGGGAGGTGAAATTTTAAAAATAGAGTCTGCAGTAATGCCAGGAAAGGGAAAAATGCAAATTACTGGAAAACTAGGCGATGTAATGCAGGAGTCGGTTAAAGCAGCTAAATCATATATCAGATCAAAAAGTTTACAGTTTGGTATAATCCCGCCAATCTTCGATAAGAAAGATTTCCATATTCATGTACCAGAAGGAGCAACTCCAAAAGATGGACCTTCAGCTGGTGTGGGAATGGTGACATCAATAGTTTCCGCAATAACAGAGATACCAGTTAATAAGAACGTTGCCATGACTGGTGAGATTACCCTTAGAGGCTTGGTCCTTCCTATTGGAGGTTTGAAAGAAAAACTGCTAGCCGCTCATAGAGCTGGTATTAAAAAAGTTTTAATTCCAATCGAAAATAAAAAAGATTTAGCCGAAGTTCCAAAAACTGTTATAGACTCAATAGAAATAATTCCAGTAAAAAATGTTGATGAAGTTTTAAAGGTAGCATTAACTAAACCCTTAAAAAGAGTAGAGTGGGTTGATGTAGATCAGCTATCTAAAAAAGAAAAAATTAAGAAAGAATTAAGCACTCATTAATTATCAAATCAATCAATCCAATCTGAGTATTTATTCAAATTTTCTGAAACATACTCAGGCAATTGACTGATATCTAAGTTTTTTAAAATTGATTTACCCGACCATTTGTAACCTTTTTGATCAACATTATGATCGTACATAACTCTTTTTTCTTCAATTAATTTTTTTAAATTTTCAATATTTAGCCCGCTCTCTTCGTATTCGTAATGATGAGCAAAATTAAGTAATTTTTTTTCTAAATCTTCTGCAGTTCTTAAACAAGTAAAATGCCAACCACCATTTTTAATAAAATATAAATTAGAGTATTTTTTTTTTGAAAAAAAGGTATCTATTCTCCATTTTGAATATTTTTTACCTTTAATATTACGAAGCCACTGAGGAGTTAAAAAATTTTTCTTTTTGACGCCTTTAGTTCCTAACCAGGTATAATCCTCATATAATAAATTAAGTTTATAGTAGAACATTTTTTGTTCAAACATTACTATTTTATTTTGAATTAGGGAAAAATTAAGTTCATTTAAATTCGGTATTTCGTCTAAATCACTTATTAAAATTAAGTCATCGTCTGAGGCATTTTTAGTTCCTTTGAGAAGGTTTTCCCTTTGAAAATAATCTCTAGCCATTCCATTTAGTATTAATTTTTCTCCTCGTTTTTCTTTAGTATCACTCTCAGATAAATTCATTATATTTTTAGGTTGCTCATCTACAACAATATAGATTATTTTATCCTCGAATTTTCTAAATTTGCGTATATCAAAATTTAATTTTTTTTTATTACCATTATGTGTGAATGTTGCTTCAGTTATCACAAATTTTTTAACGAATTTATTAAGCGCATTTAATCTCAAATCTAGAAGCAAATCTTCATCAAAATACATGAAGCAGTCATATATATTCATCTTAATTGAGTTATAATAAAAAATAATATAAGTAAATAATAATTAAAAATCTATGAAAAAAAAAATCATTATTACCGGAGGATTAGGCTATATAGGAACTGAGCTGTGTAAACTGTATTCTGGTGTTAGCTGGAATCATAAAATTATTGTGATTGATAATAGATTTATATCAGAACGAGTGAACCAAATTCGTAACTGGAATATGGAATTTGTCCAAGGAGATATTTTAGATAGAGATTTGATTAAGAAATATTGTGAGGATGCAGATGTCATACATCATTTAGCGGGTGTAACTGAAGTTCCTAGAACAAAAAGCGAATCTTCATTAGCTCAAGATGAGAATATAAGAGAGGTTGGTGAAAAAGGAACTCAAAATATTTTGGATGTAATTAATGATAAATGTAAAATTATTTTTCCATCTACTCACGTTGTCTATGAGGGTATTGAAGTAGTGAAAAAAGATATTAGAGAAAACGAGGAGACAAAGCCTGTTTTATCATATTCTTCCTCTAAAGCCGTAAATGAAGAACAATTAAAAAAATCAGGGAAAAACTATATTATTTTAAGACTTGGTTCTGTTTATGGTTATTCAACTGATTCGATGAGAATTGATATAATGCCTAATTTATTTTCCAAAATAGCATCTCAAAATGGGACCTTAAAATTATTCGCAGGTGGCAGACAAATCAAAAGCTTAGTACCTTTGATTGATGTGGTGAGATGTTTTAAATTTATGGAAGAAAAGAGTGAAATAAACTCAGATATTTTTAATTTAACTAAAGAGACTTTGACTGTTAAGGAAGTTGCTGAAATTTGTAAAAAACATAATCCTAAAACATTGTTGAAGGAAACTAATGACGAGGTACCAAATTTGGGATTTTCTTTATCAAACAAGAAATTATTAAAAACTGGATTTAAATTTTTATATAACTTGGATCAAAACATTAAAGAAATGATACAAAAATGGTCTAAGCAAGATTTAATTAAAGATTTGGAACATATTAAAGACGGAGAAAATTTATATGTCGATGACAGAGGAGTTATAAGTAACCACGAGTTAACTGAGCCAATTAATTTAATTGGTATGATAAAGTCGAAGAAAGGAACAATTAGAGCTAATCATTATCATCCCCAACAGGAACAGAAGTGTCTTTTTACAAAAGGACAAATCATAGAAGTATTTCAGGACATAATTAATCCTAATGCACCAAAAATAACTCAAGTTGTAAATGAAGGTCAGTTGTCGATTATTAAGCCGAACGTTGCTCATACAATGGTTTTTTCTAAAGATACAACATTTTTAAATCTTGTAAGAGGTGAACGAGATCATGAAAATTATGGGATTACGCATACAATTAAACATGTATTTGTAGACGAAAAAGAAAAAAATTTATTATTGGAGACCTATAAATTTGATTGCAGATCGTGTGGCAATACTGATCTTAAAAGAGTTGTCTCGCTTGGTTATCAACCATTGGCAAATAATTTGATTAATAAAAAAGATGAAAAATGTGAACTTTACCCTTTGGAGATGAATTATTGTAAAAAATGTCATAATTGTCAGTTATCTGTGTCTGTTGACCCAAAAAAAATGTTTTCAAATTATCTTTATACCTCATCAACATCAAAAGTTTTTAGAGATCATTTTGTAAACGCAGCAAAAAAATACAATAAAGAATTAAAATTAAATAAAAAGAAATCTTATATAATTGATGTTGGAAGCAATGATGGTGTAGCCCTAAAGCCTTTTTTGGAGATGGGTTTTAAAAAAGTTTTGGGTATTGAGCCTGCAAAAAATTTAGCTAAGCTTGCAAATAAAAATAAGATTAAAACTTTAAATGGATTTTTAAATAAAAAAAATCTTAAAAAAATTAAAAAAGATGCTGATTTAATTTTAGCCTCCAATGTATTTGCTCATTCAGATAAACTAAAAGAAATGGCAGAATGTATGTTAAGTTTGATTAATAAAAAAGGAACTATAATAATTGAAGTTCAGTATTTAATGAACACCCTTAAAGATTTAACATTTGATAATATTTACCACGAACATTACAATTATTGGTCACTGACATCTTTAGTAAACTTTTTTAATCAATTTAGTGCAACGATATATAAAGCAGAAAAAGTAAATACTCATGGGGGCTCTATAAGAGTTTATTTAAAAAAAAGTAATAAAACAAAAATTGATTCGAGTGTAAAAAAAATGCTTCAAGAAGAGGAAAATTACGGAATAAAAAATTTGAGAACTTACAAAAAATTTGGAGAGAAGGTTTACAAGATAAGAGAGAATGTATTAGCTAATATAAAAAAATTAAAACAGAAAAATAAATCAATTGTTGGCTATGGAGCTCCTGCTAAAGCAACAACTGCTCTGAATTTTTTTGGAATCTCAAAGGAGATAGACTTCATAATAGAAGATAATAAATTGAAGCATAATAAGTTTATACCAGGCGTGAAAATACCGATTAAAAGTAAATCTAAAATAAAAAACAAAAATAACGTACTTTTAGTTTTAGCTTGGAATTTTTTCAACGATATAAAGAAAAATAATTCTAATTTATCTGAAAAGATTATAAATATTAAAGAATTAGAATCTAATATTTAAAAATAAGATTTTTAAATATCTCGAACATATTCCTAATACTTTCGAAAAAGTAGTCTAAATAAAATTTACTAAAAGGAAAATTTTCAACAATAAAATCCTGGAAAAAATAAAGACTTCTCGATATAATTACAACTATTACAATAAAAAGAATAAGCAAATTATAAAAACCAAAACTAACTTTTTTATTAGTATTTAAAGCATTATCTATTTCAATATTACCTAAATTTATTCCATGTTTTTTTCGTAAATATTCAGGAGAATAAAGATTTATCTCTCGTGATTTTTTTGCTCTTTTTTTCTTAAGTTTGTTTTTTTTAGTTATAGTTATTTGATTTATTTCATTTTTTTTTTTGTTAGTTAAATTATTAATTTCAGTTTTTTTAACTTCTGAATTTAAAGGAAACTGCTTCCATTTGTTTCCACAAGAGCCGCATTGAACTAATCTTCCCAATGAAGTTATAGCTTGATCTGGAACAACAAATTTTTTTTCGCACGAATTACAGCTTAAAATCATATTTTACTAATATTACAGCTATTTATTTAAATTGCATTAGTAATTAAATACTTTTTTACTTTATAAAATTTTTATTGTATATCTCGATTTTATTTAATATGGGCGGTTAGCTCAGTTGGTAGAGCATCTCGTTTACACCGAGAGGGTCATAGGTTCGAGTCCTTTACCGCCCACCATTAAATAAACAAATGTGGGGGTGTAGCTCAGTTGGTTAGAGCGCCTGCCTGTCACGCAGGAGGTCGCCGGTTCGAGCCCGGTCACTCCCGCCACTAATTGATAATGATTTTCATGTAAAACAATATAAATTAACATTTATTGATCCTCATAAATGCTTCTTTCTGTCATGTACTCTTTACAGTTAAATGCTATAAGTAACATCAAGTTAATATAAGAATCCTTAAACCACGTGTATTAAGGTAGATATTGATTAAAAAATGATTTATAACTTTTTATCCGAATATTTATCAATTATAATATTTCTATTTATTTCTTTATTTTTAAGTATTGGCTTTGTAGTTACTAACTATCTAGCATCACCATCCAACCCTGATCCAGAAAAATTATCAGCATACGAGTGCGGATTTGAACCTTTCGACGATTCAAGAATGGAATTTGATGTCAGATTTTATTTAGTTGCAATACTCTTTATTATATTTGACCTTGAGATTGCTTTTCTATTCCCTTGGGCAATATCACTTGGTGGAATAGGAACATTAGGTTTTTGGTCCATGATGTTGTTTCTTGGAGTTTTAACAATCGGTTTTATTTATGAATGGAAAAAAGGAGCATTAGAATGGGAATAAAATTAGATTATTCTTCTAAACAAAAAGAAATACCTGAAGAATTTAAAGATTTAGCAAAAGATTTTGCAGAGAAAGGTTTTATAACAACATCAACTGATAATTTAATCAATTGGGCAAGAACAGGTTCTTTACATTGGATGACTTTTGGTCTTGCTTGTTGTGCAGTTGAAATGATGCAAACTTCTATGCCAAGATACGATCTAGAAAGATTTGGAGCAGCTCCAAGAGCTTCACCAAGACAATCTGATGTGATGATTGTTGCTGGTACTTTAACAAATAAAATGGCACCAGCTCTAAGAAAAGTTTATGATCAAATGCCTGAACCTAGATACGTCATATCTATGGGAAGTTGTGCTAACGGTGGCGGTTATTATCACTATTCTTATTCTGTTGTCAGAGGCTGTGATAAAATTGTTCCAGTTGATGTATATGTTCCTGGCTGTCCGCCTTCAGCTGAAGCGTTATTATATGGTATTTTACAATTACAAAAAAAAATTAGGAGAGAAGGCTCTATAAAAAGATAATAATGTACCTAAAATTAAAAAAAATTGAAAAATTAATCAACTCGGAACTCTCTAGTAAAATAAAAAGTTCATCTATAAATAATGAGGAACTTTTTATTGAAATAGAAGAAAAGAATTTAGTAGACGTAGTCCAATTCTTAAAATCTAACGATGGATGTAAGTTTAAACAACTTATCGATATTGCCGGAGTAGATTATCCAGAAAACGAAAAAAGATTTGAATTGATTTATCTTTTTTTATCCCATGAGCATAATACAAGAATAAAAGTTCTAATTAGATTTGATGTCAATCAATTCATTAACAGTTTAACGAAAATTTTTCCTTCATCAAATTGGATGGAGAGAGAGGTATTTGATATGTATGGCATCAAATTTAAAAATCATCCTGATCTTAGAAGAATTTTGACTGACTATGGTTTCAAAGGGCATCCTCTAAGAAAAGATTTTCCTTTAACTGGTTTTAACGAGGTTAGATACAGTGAAAAAAATAAAAAAGTTATCTATGAGCCTGTAAAACTTGAGCAAAATTACAGAAACTTTGATTTTGAGAGTCCTTGGGAGGGAACTAATTACGTTAGAGAAATTAAAAATTCAGAAAAAGATGGTAAAAAAAACTAAATCATTAAGTTTAAATTTTGGTCCTCAACATCCTGCTGCACACGGTGTTTTAAGATTAATATTGGAATTAGATGGAGAAATAGTTGAAAAGGCAGATCCTCATATAGGGTTACTTCATAGAGGAACAGAAAAATTAATTGAACAAAAAACTTACACTCAAGCTTTACCATACTTCGATAGATTAGATTATGTTGCTCCAATGAACCAAGAACACGCGTTTGCTTTAGCAGCTGAAAAGTTACTTAAAGTAGAAGTTCCAATTAGAGCAAAATATATAAGAGTAATATTTTGTGAAATTGGTAGAATTTTAAGTCATATTTTAAATGTAACAACTCAAGCTTTAGATGTTGGAGCTTTGACGCCCTCATTGTGGGGCTTTGAGGAGAGAGAGACTTTGATGACTTTTTATGAGAGAGCATCCGGCTCAAGATTGCACGCTAATTATTTTAGAACTGGAGGTGTACATAAAGACATTCCATTTAAACTTGTTGAGGATATTGAAAAATTTTGTAAGTCATTTCCAAAAATAATTGATGATTTGGAGGGATTGCTTACTGATAATCGTATTTTTAAACAACGAAATGTAGAGATAGGTTTAGTCTCAAAACAAGATGCGTTAGATCATAGTTTTTCCGGTGTCATGCTAAGAGGTTCAGGGATTCCTTGGGATTTAAGGAAATCACAACCTTACGAAATTTATAAAGATCTAGATTTTAAAATACCTGTTGGAAAAAATGGAGATTGTTATGATAGGTATCTTTGCCGAATAGAAGAGATGAGAGAAAGTGTTAAAATTATTCTTCAATGTATTGAAAAATTACCGAAAGGGCCAATTAAATCTATAGATAATAAAATTTCACCTCCAAATAGAGACGATATTAAGCAATCGATGGAGGCATTAATTCATCATTTTAAATTATTCACTGAAGGATACAGGGTTCCAAAAGGAGACGTTTATACAGCTGTAGAGGCTCCAAAGGGTGAATTTGGTGTTTATTTGATATCTGATGGTAGCAATAAACCTTATAGATGTAAAATAAGAGCTCCGGGTTTTTCTCATCTTCAGGCAATGGATTATTTAATTCGTGGACACATGCTAGCCGATGTACCTGCTGTACTTGGTTCGTTAGATATTGTTTTTGGGGAGGTAGATAGATGAGTGTAAAAAAAGTGCATGATAATCAACCAAAAGAATTTAAATTTTCAGTAGAAAACATTAAAAAGATTGAACAAATTTTAAGTAGATATCCTGAAAAAAATAAAAAAAGTGCAGTGATGCCTTTACTCTATTTGGCTCAAAAACAAAATGATAACTGGATACCTTTAGCAGCAATGAAGCACATAGCCAGCTATTTAGCCATGCCCTATATTTCAGTATATGAAATAGCTACTTTTTATTCAATGTACAATCTAAAGCCGGTGGGGAAACATTTTATACAGGTTTGCACAACAACACCTTGTTTATTAAGAGGTGCCGACAAAATAGTTAAATTATGTAAAGAAAATATTTCTCTTAATGAAAATGAGATTTCAAAAAAAGGTAGCTGTTCTTGGATGGAAGTAGAGTGCCTCGGAGCATGTGTAAGTGCACCTATGGTTCAAATAAATGATGATTATTATGAGGACTTAGATGAGAAAAGCACTAAAGAGATACTCATTTCTTTAATAAATGACAAACCTCTTAAGCCTGGTTCATATCGAGGAAGAAAAAATACCGCGCCTGAGAAAAATTTAATAGTTAATGGAGAAAAAAATGCTTAAAAAAGAAAACAGGATATTTAAAAATCTTTATAACGAATTCGGTTGGGATATTGAAAGTTCATTAAAACGCGATGATTGGAAAAATACTAAAGATTTAATTTCTAAGGGTCGAGAATGGATAATAAACGAAGTAAAAACCTCTGAACTTAGAGGAAGAGGAGGAGCAGGTTTTTCAACTGGTTTAAAATGGTCATTTGCTCCTAAAGAGGTTGGATCACGACCACACTACTTAGTAATTAATGCGGACGAGTCTGAACCAGGAACATGTAAGGATAGAGACATTCTAAGATTTGAACCTCAAAAGTTAATAGAGGGATGTTTAATCGCGGGCTACACGGTTAATGCTCATGTTTGCTACATTTATATAAGAGGTGAGTATCACAACGAGGGTAAAAGATTGCAAGATGCAATTGATCAAGCTTATAAAAAAAATTATTTAGGAAAAAATGCGTGTGGTTCTGGTTGGGATTTTGACGTTCATATTCATTATGGTGCTGGAGCGTATATTTGTGGAGAGGAAACTGCTTTGTTAGAAAGCATTGAGGGCAATAAGGGACAACCAAGGTTAAAACCACCTTTCCCTGCATTAGTTGGTTTGTATGGTTGCCCTACTATTGTAAACAATGTGGAAACCGTCGCTGTTGTACCTACAATTTTAAGAAAGGGTGGCAACTGGTTCGCCTCTATCGGTAAACCAAAAAATACTGGAACTAAAATATTTTGCATCTCTGGTAATGTTAATTCACCATGTAATGTCGAGGAGGAAATGGGCATACCATTAAAAGATTTAATCGAAAAATATGCAGGAGGAGTAGTAGGAGGATGGGATAACCTTCAAGCTGTGATACCAGGTGGATCATCTATGCCTTTATTACCCAAAAAAATTTGTGATACGATAACTATGGATTTTGACTCTTTAATTAAAAATAATAGCGGATTAGGCACTGCTGGAATAGTAGTTATTAATAAAGACCAGGATATTGTTAAGTGCATGACTAGAATTGCACGGTTTTATAAACACGAAAGTTGTGGTCAGTGCACACCTTGTAGAGAGGGATCAGGATGGATGTGGAGAATTTTAGATAGAGTAGTGAAAAGAAAAGCAACTTATAGCGATGTTGAATTACTTTCTGATGTGACCAAACAAATTGAAGGGCACACTATTTGTGCTTTTGGCGAGGGATCAGCTTGGCCAATTCAAGGTTTACTTAGACATTTTAGAAAGGAAGTAGAAAGTCGATGTCGAGAAGAACCTCTAGTTAAGAAAAAATCAAATAATCCCTATTTAGTAGATCAACATTTATTGGAGAATAACAATGCCTAAAATTACAATAAATGGAAAAGAAATTGAGTTTGAAAAAGGAATGACAGTTCTTCAGGCTTGCGAGGTTGCTGATGTAGAGATTCCAAGATTTTGCTATCACGAAAAACTCTCAATAGCTGGAAATTGTAGAATGTGTTTAGTTGAAATGGAGAAATCTCCTAAGCCAATCGCATCTTGCGCTATGCCTGCTACAGAGGGAATGAACATAAAAACTAATACTGCTTTAGTAGAGAGAGCTAGGAAAGGTGTTATGGAATTTCTATTAGCCAATCATCCTTTGGATTGTCCTGTATGCGATCAAGGTGGCGAGTGTGATTTACAGGATCAGTCCCTTTATTACGGGGTAGATAAATCAAGATTTATTGAAAATAAAAGAGAAGTTAAAGAGAAGTATATGGGACCTTTAATCAAGACTCAAATGACAAGATGTATACATTGTACTAGGTGCGTGAGATTTGCCACGGAAGTTGCTGGTGTTCCAGAAATAGGAGCTATTGGAAGAGGTGAAAATATGGAAATCACAACATACTTAGAAAAATCCATGCAGTCAGAGTTGTCAGCTAATGTTATTGATTTATGTCCAGTCGGTGCACTAACGTCTAAACCTTATGCTTTCGAAGCTAGACCTTGGGAACTCAAAAAAACCGAAAGTGTGGACGTAATGGATGCCGTAGGCTCAAATATAAGAGTGGATACTTATAATTGGGAAGTAAAAAGAATTTTACCTAGGATGAATAATGAAATTAATGAGGAATGGATTTCAGATAAAACAAGATACTCATGCGATGGTTTATTAAAACAAAGATTAGACGTTCCTTATATAAAAAAAAATAAAACATTTCAAAAATCTACTTGGGATGAAGCTATTAGTCTTTTAGTTGATAAAATACAATCAATACAACCTCATGAAATAGGCGGACATATTGGAGATATGGTGAATATGGAAAATGCTTTAAGTTTCAAAAAATTTTTTGAAATACTAAAAAGTGAAAATTTAGAGTTTAGAGAAAAAAATATTTACGTAAATTCTGATGAAAAAATGAATTATATTTTTAATTCTTCAATAGCAGGAATTGAAAATTCAGATTTAATATTATTAGTTGGAACTAATCCTAGGCACGAAGCTTCAATGTTAAATGCAAGAATAAGAAAAACATTTGTACAAAAAAAAATTCCAATTTTTTCAATAGGAAATCCTGGCGATCTAACCTACGAATATAGGGTAATTGGCAATAGTACTGACGATATAAAAAAGATACTAGGTAAAGAGAATGATTTTTCTCAAAAACTTTTATCATCAAAAAAACCTATAATTATTATAGGAGAGTCAGCACTTGAGCTTAAAAGTGGAGGATATATTTTTGAAGAATTTAAAAAATTTTTAATTAATAATAATTTGATTAATGAAAGTTGGAATGGATTAAATATACTTGCACAAAATGCATCAACAGTTGGTCTTTTGGATTTAAAAATTTTAAAAGATCAAAAAGGAAAAGACCCATTCTTTTTTGATAAATTGAATAACGGAAAATTTAAACTTTTATACTTATTAAGTTCAGATAATTTGGAATTTCAAAAAAAAAACGAATTTATAATTTATCAAGGAAGTCATGGCGATAGAGGCGCAGAAATTGCTGATATTATATTACCAAGTGCAACTTATACAGAGCAAAATGGTTTGTATGAAAATTTAGAAGGAAGAATACAAGAATGTAAAAAAGCATCTTATCCGATTGGAGAAGCTCTTGAGGACTGGAAAATTTTTAATCTAATAGTCAAAAATTTAGGATATCAAGATAAATTATGTACTTTTGAAAATCTTAGAAAAGAAATTCTACAAATTGTTCCTAATTTTTCTGAATTAAACGAATTACCAAAAAGATCAAAAGTAAAAATAGATAATATTGAGTCAAATTTTTTTAGTGAAAAGATCTTTGTGAGAGAACTTGATTATTATTATACAAATTCTATTTCACGTTCGTCAAAAACAATGAGTGAGTGTCGAAAAATTCGTCAAAATTTAAAAAAAAATGGGACAAATAATTAATGTTTGAATATGTAATAATTTTAGGTCAGGAAATTTATAAAATTTTATTTTTATTGATCCCAATACTAGTTTCAGTGGCCATGATTGTTTGGCTAGATAGAAGAGTATGGGGTTTAGTACAAAAAAGAAAAGGCCCAAACGTTGTAGGACCATTTGGTTTATTACAAACATTAGCTGATGCTTTAAAATATATTTTTAAAGAAATAATTATTCCATCTAGTGCTAATAAAGCAGTTTTTATATTAGCTCCAATAGTAACTATGACTCTTGCTCTAGTAGCCTGGGCAGTAATACCGATGAGTGAAGATTTTGTGTTGTCTGATATTAATGTAGGTGTATTATATTTATTTGCTGTTTCATCTTTAGGTGTTTATGGAATTATTATGGGTGGATGGGCGTCGAATTCAAAATACCCATTTTTAGGAGCTATTAGATCAGCTGCACAGATGGTTTCTTATGAAGTGTCTATTGGAATTATAATTATAAACGTATTACTTTGTGTAGGATCACTAAATTTAAAAGACATTGTTTTAGCACAAAGTGAATTATGGTACGTAATTCCTTTATTCCCAATGTTTGTAATTTTTTTTATTTCTGCTTTAGCTGAAACTAATAGACCTCCTTTTGATTTACCTGAAGCTGAAGCTGAGTTAGTGGCTGGTTATCAAACTGAATATTCTGGAATGATGTATGCAATGTTTTGGCTTGGTGAATATGCGAATATTCTTTTGATGTGCGCAATAGGTTCTATTCTTTTTCTAGGAGGATGGTTACCTATTATTGATATTTACCCAGTTAATTTAATACCTGCTCCGATTTGGATGACTTTTAAAATTTTATTTTTATTTTTTTTATTCGCTTTGATAAAAGCAATAGTGCCAAGATATAGATATGATCAATTGATGAGACTGGGATGGAAAATTTTTCTACCATTCTCTTTAATATATTTGGTATTAACCGCAAGTTTTTTATTTTATTTTGATAAATTGCCAAAAGGAAATTTCTAATGACTTTAAGTAGAATTTTTAAAACTATTTTTTTATTCGAATTTATAAAAGGATTATTAATTGCTGTAAAAGAAATGTTTAAAAAGTCTAAAACTGTAAATTACCCATTTGAAAAAGGACCGATTAGTCCTCGTATGAGAGGAGAACACGCTTTAAGAAGATATCCAAATGGAGAAGAAAGATGCATAGCTTGTAAACTTTGCGAAGCAGTTTGTCCCGCTCAAGCTATTACCATCGAGTCAACTGAAAGAGAAGATGGAAGTAGAAAGACTACAAGATACGATATTGACATGTTAAAGTGTATTTATTGTGGTTTATGTCAAGAATCTTGTCCAGTGGAAGCGATAGTGCAAGGACCAAATTTTGAATTCGCAACGGAAACTAGAGAGGAACTCTACTACAATAAACAAAAACTATTAGACAATGGAGACAGGTGGGAGTCTGTTTTAGCTAAAAATATTAAGCTGGATAAGCCTTATAGATAGATGTTAGCACATTCCATATTTTTTTATTTTTTTTCTGTTATAGCAATTTTTTCATCCTTAATGGTAATTACATCAAGAAATACTGTTAACTCAGTTTTCTTTTTAATCTTAGATTTTATATCTGTCGGGTGTCTTTTTATAATGGTCGGTGCTGAATTCCTTGGTATGATTATTCTAATTGTCTATGTTGGTGCAGTAGCAGTGTTATTCTTATTTGTAGTGATGATGCTTAATGTGGCCGAACAAAAACAGTCTTGGTTTATCGGAAAAAAAGCAACACATATACCAATAGGATTAATAGTGAGTATTTTAATTCTTTTAGAGCTATTAGTGGTTGTTGGTGGTTGGAAGTACAAAGATGATCTAATGTCAAGTAGCACTCTTAATTTATCAAATATTTCAAATACCCATCAATTAGGTTTAGTTATGTACACAGATTATATTTTATATTTTCAATTAGCTGGAGTAATTCTACTATTATCAATGATAGGTGCTATACTTTTAACTTTTAGACAAAGAAAAGGAGTAAAAAAACAAAGTTATTTTAATCAAATTTCTAGAAATCCATCTTCATCGATTGAACTTATAGAAGTAGAAAATAATAAAGGGGTAAAAATTGATGATTGAAATCGGACTAGGTCATTATTTATCTTTAGGTGCAATTATATTCTTTTTAGGTGTGATTGGCATTTTTCTTAATAGAAAAAACGTAATAGTAATATTAATGTCAATTGAACTTATATTGTTAGCTGTAAACATAAACCTTATATCATTCTCAATTTTTTCTGAAGATATACTTGGGCAAATATTCACAATGTTAATTTTGACTGTGGCTGCAGCTGAAGCAGCTATAGGATTAGCGATTATTGTTATTTATTACAGAAACAAAGGCTCTATAAGAGTTGAGGATATCCATAGCATGAAAGGATAGATGGAGTACGCCATTATTTTTTTACCCTTAATTGGGTCAATAATTGGGTTTTTAGGAAAATCTTTATTAAAATATTTTTCTGAAATTACAACTAGTTTGTTTGTAAGTATATCAGCTTTACTCTCAATAATTTTGTTTTGGAGTGGAATTCAAAATAACACATACGGAAATTTTAAAATAGTTGAGTGGATTAGTTCAGGAAGTTTTGTTGCAAACTGGTCGATAAATATTGATCCTTTAAGTTCAGTTATGCTTGTAGTTATCACTTTTGTTTCAGCATTAGTGCATATTTATTCTATTGGCTACATGAGTCATGATCCACATAAACCTAGATTTATGTCTTACTTGTCACTATTTACATTTTCAATGATGGTACTTGTGGTATCCGATAACTTCCTACAATTATTTTTTGGCTGGGAGGGTGTAGGTCTTTGTTCCTACCTATTAATTGGATTTTGGTACAAGAAAGAAAATGCTAACAACGCAGCAATTAAAGCTTTTATTGTAAATAGAATTGGAGATTTTGGTTTAGCTATTGGAATTTTTCTGATATTTTTTTATTTTAAAACAATAAACTTTCAAGAAGTTTTTAATTTAGCTCCTGAATTTATAGAAAAAAAATTAGTTTTTTTTGGATTTGAAACAACTTTAATAACATTGATTTGTTTATTTTTATTTATCGGAGCAATGGGTAAGTCTGCTCAATTTTTATTACATACTTGGCTACCAGACGCTATGGAGGGGCCTACACCAGTTTCAGCATTAATTCATGCAGCTACAATGGTTACAGCTGGAGTATTTTTAGTTGTTAGATGCTCACCTTTATTCGAATTTTCAGAAATTGCTTTAAATCTTGTCACAATTGTGGGGATGATTACAGCAGTCTTTGCTGCATCTGTAGCTCTTGTTCAGAACGATATAAAAAAAATTATAGCTTATTCCACTTGTAGTCAATTAGGCTACATGTTTTTTGCGACTGGGGTAGGAGCTTATCATGTCGCAATGTTTCATTTATTTACCCACGCTTTTTTTAAAGCTTTGTTATTTTTAGGCTCCGGCTCTGTTATCCATGCCTTTAAGGACGAGCAAGACATAAGGAACATGGGTGGTGTAAGAAAAAAACTTCCTTTTACTTATGTTATGATGTTGATAGGAACTCTTGCATTAACAGGATTCCCTTTTTTATCTGGTTTTTACTCAAAAGATGCTATTATTGAGTTTGCTTATTTAAGAAATTCCTCTTTGGGAAATTATGCGGCTACGATTGGAATTTTTACAGCATTTTTAACTTCAATTTATTCTTGGCGATTAATATTTAAAACTTTCCACGGTTCGTACAATAATTCGAAAATTCCAATTACTGAAACTCATGAATCACCTTTTATAATGCTAGGTCCTTTATTACTTTTAGCTGTTGGTGCAATTTTTTCTGGTTATCTTTTTAAAGAGATTTTTATTGGTCACAATAGTAGTGATTTTTGGCAGTCGTCAATATTTTTTTTGAACGATATAAAACATGATAATATACCTTTATGGTTTTTAATTTTGACACCAATTTTAGTAGTGATATCTATACCTATTTCATATTATTATTTTATTTCTAATACGAAAATTTTAGAGGAGTTTAAAAATACTAATTCACCGTTATATAATTTTTTACTTAATAAATGGTATATAGACGAACTATATGAGTCTATATTTGTGAAGCCTGCTAAAAAAATTGGTTCATTCTTTTGGAAACAAGGTGACATAGGTTTTATAGATAGATTTGGGCCTGATGGTATTTCTAAATTAATAAAAAAGCTATCTGATAAAGCTGGTATTTTTCAAACAGGTTTTATATACGATTATGCTTTCGTAATGTTAATAGGATTAACAATACTACTTACTTATTTGATTTTAAATTAGAAAATGAACTTTCCTATATTGTCTACTCTTATATTTTTACCACTAGTAAGTTCTATATTTATATTTCTATCTAAAGACCAAAAAAATAACAACAGTGCAATTTATATTTCTTTATTTAGTAGTTTGGCAACATTTGTATTATCTTTATTTGTTTGGTATTCAATGGATCATACATCACCAAATTTTCAATTTTTAGAAGAGCAATCTTGGATAAATACTTTTATAAAATTTAAATTAGGAGTAGATGGAATTTCAATCCTGTTCATTTTACTTACAACATTAATTATACCTATATGTATTATTTCATGCATTAATAGTGTTAAAAGCAGAATTAAAGAGTTTTTAATAGCAATTTTAATACTAGAAACTTTCATGATTGGAGTTTTTTGCTCACTAGATTTAGTTGTATTTTATCTTTTTTTTGAAGCTGGATTAATTCCAATGTTTTTAATCATAGGAGTTTGGGGCGGCCCTAGAAGAGTTTACTCAGCTTTTAAATTTTTTCTTTTTACTCTTTTAGGATCAGTCTTAATGCTTGTTGCCATTATTTCAATTTATTGGATAACAGGGACAACAGATGTTACTCAAATTTATGAAATCAAAATACCAGAGGAGTATCAAAATTTATTATGGCTAGCTTTTTTTAGCTCTTTTGCAGTAAAAACACCAATGTGGCCAGTTCACACTTGGTTACCTGACGCTCACGTAGAAGCTCCTACTGCAGGGTCAGTAATTTTAGCTGCTATACTTTTAAAAATGGCTGGATACGGTTTTTTAAGATTTTCACTACCAATGTTTCCAGTAGCTTCCGAATATTTTACTCCATTAATTTTTATATTGAGTATTATCGCGATTATCTACACTTCTTTAGTTGCTTTAATGCAAGAAGATATGAAAAAATTGATTGCATATTCCTCAGTAGCTCACATGGGTTATGTAACTCTTGGAATTTTTACATTTACAAAGTTAGGAATTGAAGGAAGTATTTTTCAAATGATTAGTCACGGATTGATTTCAGCTGCATTATTTCTTTGTGTTGGAGTTGTTTATGACAGAATGCAATCTAGAATGATTAGTACATATGGCGGTTTAGTAAGTTATTTACCGAAATATTCTTTTTTATTTATAGTCTTTGCTTTAGCTGGATTGGGCCTTCCGGGAACTTCAGGTTTTTTAGGTGAGTTCTTAGTTTTAACGGGAGCATTTCAAAAAAATTATCTAGTTGCTATTTTTGCAACTTTTGGTGTCGTATTAGGAGCTGCATATATGCTTTGGCTTACTAAAAGAGTTATTTTTGGTCAGATAAAAAATGATCAAATTAAAAATTTAAAAGATGTGAATAAATCTGAATTATTAATGTTATTTATATTAGCTTTATTAGTTATTTTTTTTGGTTTTTACCCAGCACCATTAATGGAAACTTTAAATGTTTCTGTGGACAATCTAATTAATAATTACGAGATTGCAATAAAAACAAATTAGTAAAATTATATGATAAATAATCTAAATATATTACTTCCAGAAATTTTTTTAACTTTATCAATATTTTCAATCTTAATGATTGGAGTTTTTATAAAAAATAGTTTCAATTTAATTTTTAACTTAAGCTCATTGATTATTTTATTAACTATTGCTATCATCTTAAATAGCTCAAATAATGAAGAAAAAATATTTTTGGAAAGTTTCACACGAGATGCTTTTTCAAATTTTTTTAAAATTTTAATACTTGTTGCAAGCTTATTTGTGCTTAATTCATCAAAAAATTTTATTTTAGACAACAAATTAGGAAAATTTGAGTATCCAATAATAATATTACTCTCAATTTTAGGTATGTTCTTTATGGTAAGTTCTAATGATATAATTTTATTTTATCTAGGTTTAGAATTACAATCATTATCTCTTTATATTTTAGCAGCAATTGATAGAGATAATTTAAAGTCATCTGAGTCAGGTATAAAATATTTTGTATTAAGCGCTTTATCATCAGGTTTGTTACTATACGGCTGCTCACTATTGTATGGTTTTACAGGTTCTACTAATTTTGATTTAATTGCAAACGAACTGACAAAAGAAAATACAGGGGCAGTTTTTGCCATGGTATTCATTCTAGTTGGTCTTGCATTTAAAGTTTCAGCAGTTCCCTTTCATATGTGGACACCAGACGTTTACGAAGGAGCACCTACGTCAATAACAAGTTATTTTGCTGTAGTTCCAAAAGTCGCGGGACTGGCTGTTTTAATTAAGTTTATGTTTATCCCATTTTCAAAAATTCTAATGGAGTGGCAAACAATAATTATTTTTATATCTATAGCTTCAATGATTTTAGGTGCAGTTGCTGCAATAGGTCAAAAAAATATTAAGAGATTATTAGCGTATAGTTCAATAGGACATATAGGTTACGCTTTAGCTGGTGTAGCGACTGGTGTGATTACTGGTTATGAAAGTGCAATAGTCTATATAGCGATTTATGTTGTAATGAATATCGGAGCTTTTTCATGTTTGTATTTGTTTAAAAAAGATGGGGAATATAAAGAAAATATTTCTGATTTATCTGGTATTTCAAAAAAACATCCGATAATAGCAATTTCTTTTTTAATAATTTTATTTTCATTAGCAGGTATTCCTCCGCTAGGAGGATTTTTTGCAAAATTTTATGTTTTCACAGCTGTTGTCGAACAAAAGATGTTTGCTTTAGCGATAATTGGATTATTAACCACTGTAATATCAGCTTTTTATTATCTTAAAATAATTAAGACAATTTATTTTGATGATAACGTTACAAGTTTTGATGACACAAAAAATAAATTTGCACAATTATCAATTTTTATAAGTTGTAGTATTCTATTAACTTTCTTCTTGTATCCATCTGTTTTAAATAATGTAGTAGATAAGTTATTTTTATATTAATGAAATTTAGGTCACTAAAATTTAAAAGTGTTAAAAGCACTAATGATGTAGCTCATATACTTATTAAGAAAAAAAAAATTATACCGACAATAGTTTTATCTGAAAAGCAAACCAAAGGTAGAGGGACAATGGGAAAAAAATGGTTATCTAAAAAAGGTAATTTATTCTTATCTATCTTTTTTGATATTAGTGAAAAAAAAATAGATTTCAAAGAATTTGCAGTTTTAAATGCATACTTACTTAAAAATATTCTGGCAAAAAAATTCTCACAAAAAATTAAAATTAAGTGGCCAAATGATTTGTTATTTGAAAAAAAAAAAATTTGTGGAATTTTACAAGAGACTGTTTTTAAGAAAGGAAAAAAAATTTTAATAGTTGGAATAGGCATAAATACCAATATAAATCCAAATAATAGCAGTTTTTCCTCGTCTTCTTTGAAACAAATTATAAATAAAAATATAGATAATAAAAAATTATTTATTATGATTAAAAATAAATATGAAGAATTTTTACATAAAACAAACCAATACTCTTATTCGGAGTTAAAAAAATTTACTAAAAAATTATGAAATTTCTAATTGGAGATATAGGCAATACTTCGACAAAGATTTGTATTTTAAATAAAAAGTTTAGAATTTTGAGATCATATAATTTTCAAACTATCAAAATGTATAGAGGAAATCTTTTGAAGAAAATTATTAGAAAAAAAAATAATAAAAACTTAAATCCAGTTTTTTTGTTTTCGAGTGTTGTACCTAAAGTATTAATTAATCTTCAAAAGAGATTAAAATTTACTAAATTTAAAATTTTAGAAATAAAAAATTTAAAATTAAATAAAATTATTAAAATAAATATTAAAAATAAAAAAAAATTAGGTTCAGACCGAATAGCGAATGCAATTGGAGTAAAAAAATTTAAAAATTGTTTAGTTTTAGATTTTGGAACAGCAACGACTTTCGATGTTATTAAAAATGGTGTATATGAAGGTGGAGTGATTGCGCCTGGTGTTAAACTATCTATAAAAAACTTAAGTCAAGCTACTGCTTTACTTCCTTTTATTAATCTCAAAAACGGCCAAAATAGCTATGGAAAAAATACAATAGAAGCTCTTAACGCTGGCTTTGTTTGGGGATATGAAGGTTTAATCAATAATATAATAGATAAAATAATTTCTAAAAGCAAAATTAAATATAAAATTTTATTGACAGGTGGATATGCAAACTTTTTCAAAAAAATGATTAAAAAAAAAGTAGTAATTGACCCAAATATAACTATTAAAGGGATAGCTAATGTTTATAGAGAACTAATATGATTAAAGAAAAGTTAATTTTTTGTCCATTAGGCGGATCTGGTGAAATAGGCGGTAATATGAATTTATACGCCTATGGAAAGGAGGATGATCAAAAATGGATAATTGTTGATATGGGCGTATCTTTTGCTGACGACTCTGTTCCTGGTATCGATCTGATTATGCCGGATGCAGGATTTATAATTGATAAAAAAGATGATTTACTCGGGATAGTTTTAACGCATGCCCATGAGGATCATATCGGAGCCGTAGTTCATATATGGCCAAGTTTAAAATGTAAGATTTATGCTACACCGTTCACAGCAGCACTAATTTTAGAAAAATTTAAAGAAAAAAAAATTGATATAACATCTTCATTGAACGTAGTGAATTTAAATAGTAAAATTAATCTTGGTGTTTTTGAAATCGACTTCGTGACATTAACTCACTCTATTTTAGAGCCAAATGGATTAAGTATTAAAACTCCTCTTGGAACAGTCCTTCATACTGGCGATTGGAAAATCGATTCTAACCCATTAATTGGGAGCCAAATAGACGAAAAAAAATTAAAATCTATTGGCGAAAGTGGTGTGTCCGCAATGATTTGTGACTCAACAAATATTTTCAGCCCAGGTAGAGCAGGTTCAGAGTCAGACGTTAGAGATAGTCTATTAAAAATAATGGAAATTAAGACTAATAGAATTTTGGTTACTTCTTTTGCATCAAATGTGGCTAGAATGGAGTCCATTTTTTATTGTGCAAAAAAAACAGAAAGAAATATTTGCCTAGTTGGTCGGTCTATGCAAAGAATTTATAAAGTAGCTAGAAAATGTGGGTATCTAAAAGGTTTAATAAACCCATTAGATCCAAGAGACGCAAAAAAAGTCCCAAAAAATAAAATTCTGTATTTAGCAACTGGAAGTCAAGGGGAGCCAATGGGTGCGATGAACAGAATAATTAATGGTAATCACCCAGATGTTTTTGTGGAAAGCGGAGATTGTATAATTTTTTCATCAAAAATAATACCCGGTAACGAAAAAAAATTATACTCTATACAAAATTTAATAGTAAAAAATAAGATTGAGATGATAAGTGAGGAAAACGCTTTTGTTCATGTATCTGGACACCCTAATCGTGATGATTTAAAGGACATGTATAAATGGGTTAAACCTCAGTGCGTCATTCCAGTTCACGGCGAGCATCGACACATGACAGAACATGTTTCTTTTGCAAAAGAAATGCAAGTTCCAAAAACTTTATTAATAGAAAATGGAGATATTGTAAAAATATTACCTGGAGATAAACCTGAAATTATAGATAAAGCACCCTCTGGTAAAGTTTATTTAGACGGGAGCGTTAATGTAGAAACAGATGCTCAATCAATTAAAGACAGAAAAAATTTATCAGTAAATGGATATTTAGAAATTACACTTCTAGTATCTAATAATGGAAAAATAAAAAAACCAATTATTTCTTTTAAAGGAATTCCTGAAAGAGAAAACACAGATCACTTTATTTTTGATATGGAGGATGAAATTTTTAATATTTGCAGAACTTTTTCTTTGTATAATAAAAATCAACAGAAAAATCTTATTGATACTATTAAGCAAAATTGTAGAAGAATCGTTAGAGAAAAAACAGGAAAAAAACCGTTTACAAATATTAATATAGCGAGAATTTAGTGGGAATTACTGGTTCTATAATTGTTTTCGTATTAATTTGGTGGATAATTTTTTTTTCAGTTTTACCTATTGGGATTCAATCAAATAAAGAAAAATTTCAAGAAAAAATTGAGGGTGTCGATCCTGGTGCTCCGAAAAATCCTAAAATAGTAGCGAAATTTTTAATAACTACGATAATTACTTCAATAATCTTTATTGTAATATATTATCTTGTTAAATTTAATTTACTAAATCTAAGAGAATATTTACTATAAATGTACTTATCAAAATTATTTGTTCCGATATCCAAAGATTTACGAGCAGAGGCAAAAATTAAGTCACATCAATTAATGTTGCAAGCTGGAATGATTAAACAGTCTTCAGCAGGTATTTATTCTTGGCTTCCATTAGGGTTTAAAGTTATGAAAAAAATCGAACAAATAGTAAGAGAAGAACAAAATTTTATTGGAGCTCAAGAGATGCTAATGCCAACTATCCAATCAGCAGAAATTTGGAAAGAGAGTGGCAGGTATGAAGATTATGGTGAAGAAATGTTGAGAATAAAAGATAGACAAGGAAGAGAAATGCTTTATGGCCCTACCAACGAGGAATTAATTACAGATGTTTTTCGAGCAAGCGTCAAATCATATAAATCACTTCCACAAATTCTTTACCACATACAATGGAAGTTCAGAGATGAAATACGACCCAGATTTGGTGTAATGAGATGTAAAGAGTTCTTTATGAAAGATGCTTATTCATTTGATCTAACAGATCATGATGCAAAAAAATCTTACAACAAAATGTTTTTTTCTTATTTAAAAACATTTAATAGATTAGGTTTAAAAGCTATTCCTATGGCCGCAGATACAGGACCAATTGGCGGAGATCTTTCTCACGAATTTATTATCTTAGCAGAAACAGGTGAAAGCCAAATATTTGCTGATAAAAGAATATTTGAGATTAATTTAGATAAATATGATTTCAGCGACGCTTCTCTCTCAAAAATGAGAAAAGATTTTACAGATATTTATGCAGTTACAGATGAAAAATATAAAGAAGAACAATTTAATACAAAAGTTGATAAAATAAATCAAATTAAAACAAAAGGCATTGAGGTAGGACATATTTTTTACTTCAGTGATAAATATTCAAAACCAATGAATTGTTTAATAGATGACAAAAGTGGAAAGAAAATTTCAGTTAAAATGGGTTCATACGGCATAGGTGTTTCTAGACTTGTAGGTGCTACAATTGAGGCTAATTACAATAATGGTGTAATGAAATGGCCAAAGCCAATATCACCATTTGATGCAGTTATCATTCCAAGCATCAGCAAAAATAACAAAGAAAACTTACAAAAAGCAGAAAAAATTTATCAAGAATTGAAAAAACAAAATATTGACGTATTGTTAGATGATGTTGATGAGAATATGTCAAATAAATTTAAAAAACATGACTTGATCGGCATTCCCTTCCAAATAATAATTGGTTCAAAATCTGAAGAAAATAAATTTGAGTTTAAAGAATTGAATTCTGAAAGTGAAATATTGAGTCTTGAAGATATTAAATCTAAAATTAGAAGATAATATTTTGTTCACAAAAGTAGAGAGATTAATTTCATCAAGAAATCTAAGACCTAAAAAAAAAGAGGGTTTTTTAAAGATAATTTCTGTTTTTTCTTTTTTAGGAATAATGCTTGGTGTAGCAATTTTAATTATTGTTATGTCAGTAATGAATGGTTTTAAAAATGAATTAACAAATAAAATACTTGGTTTAAATCCACATATTGTTATCCAACCTAACGGTTTTAATATTGATGAAAATTATATTTCCAAAATAAAAAATAATTTTAATGATATTTCTATTAGCAAAACTTATTCAGGCGAAGGCGTAATAATTAATAATGAACAAGCAAAAGGTATTATTTTCAAAGGGGTTAATAACGAAGAAAAAAAAATTAAAGAATTTTTAGAAGAAAACATTGTAAGTGGAGATGTAAAAAAATTTAAAAGAAACAGTGTTTTTATTGGATCTGAACTTGCTTTTAATTTAAATTTATATGAAGGAGACAAGATAAATTTAATGTCATCAGCATTCGTAGCCACTCCATTGGGTAATTTACCAAAACAGGAAAGTTTTAGTATAGCAGGAATTTTTAACACTGGATTTATAGAGTTTGATCAAAATATAATTTTTTTAACTACAGAGGATGCTCTGTCGATTTTTGATAAGAATACCAAAGACCAAAACTTAGAAATTTATTTAAAAGATCCGCTTGAAGCAAATTTATATAAAAAGAAATTTGAAAAATTTAATCAAAATTATTTTATTTATACCTGGGCAGATCTAAATCAATCTTTTTTTAGTGCATTGAAAGTTGAAAGAAATGTTATGTTTATAATACTCACTTTAATAATTATCGTAGCTGCTTTTAATATTATTTCAGGGCTTACAATATTAATTAAAAATAAAACTAAAGAAATAGCTATTTTAAAAACTTTAGGTTTAAACAATACCTCAATAAAGAAATCTTTTTTTTTAACAGGCTTCACTATAGGTTTTTTTGCTACAATATCTGGTATTATTTTAGGAACAATATTTGCATTAAATATTGAAAAAATAAGAATATTTCTATCAACAGTATTTAAATTAGAAATATTTCCAAGTGACATTTATTTTTTAGAAGAATTACCAAGTGAAATAAACCTATATTCAATATTTATAATATTTATTCTTTCTATATTAGTTTCAGCTATTGCTTCATATATACCAGCTAGACATATCTCAAAAATGAAAACATTTAGGGCGTTAAAATATGAATAAAATTTTAATTGAAACTGTAAATCTTACAAAAACTTACCATCATTTTAATGGAGATATTAAATTATTTAATAATCTGAATTTAAAAATCAAGCAAGGAGAGCTTGTAGCGTTAGTTGGTCCATCTGGATCGGGAAAATCTTCATTGCTTCACCTATTAGCTTTATTAGATGAGCCAACCAGAGGGGACGTTAAAATAAACGATGTCTTTACAAAAAAATTTACAGATGAAAAAAAAGATGAAACTAGACGAAAAAATATATCAATTATTTTTCAGGATAATAATTTATTAAATGATTTTACTGCTATTGAAAATGTAATGATGCCATTAATTATTAAGGGAGAGACTTTAGCAAATGCTAAAAAAGTAGCTCATAAAATTCTTAGAGCTGTTAAAATTTTTGATAGGTCTCAACATTTCCCAAACGAACTTTCAGGTGGAGAACAACAAAGAGTAGCTATTGCAAGAGCTTTAATAGCTGAAACAAATTTAATCTTAGCAGATGAGCCAACTGGTAATTTGGATTTTAAAACCTCAAAAGAAATATTTTCTTATTTTTTAAAATTAAGAAAATTAAAAAAAACCATAATTTTTGCAACTCATAATAGAGAACTTGCTAACAGAGCAGATTACAAGTTGTTTATTTCTAATGGTAATATAAAACGAGTTAATGCTCGTCCATAATAAGAAATTTAATCAAATTAAAGTACATACTCAATATTCAATATGTGAAGGCGCCTTAAAGATTGATGATCTAACTGATTTTTGTAAATTAAACAAAATTAAATCGATAGGTTTAGCGGATAGTTACAATTTATGTGGAGCTCTCGAATTTTCTGAAAAAATATCCAAAGTTGGAACTCTTCCAATCATTGGAACGCAAATAAACTTATATTCATCAGATATAATAGGTAAAGTTTCACTATATGCAACATCTGAAGAGGGATATAAGAATCTAACGAAATTATCTTCATTAAGTTATTTAAAACATAGCTCAATGAAAGATCCATTTTGTATTTTAAAAGATCTTATTGATAATAATGAAGGTTTAATATTGCTTACGGGTAATTATAATAACTTTTTTGGCCAGCTTTTTTATAAAAATAAACTCAAAGATTTTAAACAAATATTAAGTACTCTAAAAAAAAGTTATAAAAATAGATTGTATTTAGAAATTCAACGTCATAATGAATTTCAAGAAAAACACTTTGAAAATTATTTACTTAATATATCGAAATCTATACAATTACCATTAATTGCTACTCAGGAAATTTTTTACCTGAATAAAGAAATGTACGAGGCTCATGATGCATTAGTTTGCATTGGGAAAAAAAATTTCATAGATGATAAAGTAAGATTTAGATATAGCAATCAACACTACTTTAAATCTCAAGAGGAACTAGAAAAATTATACTCTGATATACCTGAAGCATTAGAAAATAACTATAGTTTTCACCTGAGATTTAATTTTAAACCAAAAAAATCGAAACCAATCTTACCTTCTATTGTTAGTAAAAAAAGCGATTCTCCAGAGGAGGAATTATCAAATTTAGCAATAAAAGGATTAGAAAATAGATTAGAAAATTTCATTTTAAAAAAAAACAAAAATAAATCAAAAGCACAGATTAAAGAAATTTACGAAGGTAGATTAAAACATGAAATAGAAATTATTAATTCTATGAATTATGCAAGTTATTTTTTGATAGTTTCTGACTATATAAAATGGGCTAAAAAAAATTGTATACCAGTTGGCCCTGGAAGAGGTTCTGGAGCTGGATCATTAGTTGCATATTCTTTAGATATAACAGATTTAGACCCAATAGAATTTGATTTAATTTTCGAAAGATTTTTAAATCCAGATAGAATTTCTATGCCTGATTTCGACATAGATTTTTGCGAAGAAAAAAGAGATTTGGTATTTGATTATTTAAAAACAAAATATAAAAATGGTGTTGCTCACATCATAACGTTTGGCAAATTAAAAGCTAGAATGGTTTTAAGAGATGTTGGTCGTGTATTAGGACTTTCTTATGGGTATGTAGATAAAATTTGTAAAATGGTACCATTCGATCCATCTAGGCCTCTTACCCTTCAAGAGTCTATTGATCGAGAACCAAGATTTAAAGAAGAAGTTAAAAATAATTCAAAAGTTAAAAAACTTTTAGAGTTATCATTAAAACTTGAGGGACTTAATCGTAATATGGCAACTCATGCTGCTGGTGTTGTAATTGCCGGAGAGAAATTGTCTGAACAATTTCCACTATATATTGATCACAGTTCAAATTTAACTTTACCTTCAACACAATACGATATGTATTCTTCTGAAAACGCAGGACTAGTAAAATTTGACTTACTTGGTTTAAAAACTCTTACTGTAATTGATAACACTATAAAGAGATTAAAATCAAAAAAAATTGATTTAGAAATCAGTAAAATTAATCATAATGATGAAAAAGTTTTTTCTATGCTTTCAAAAGGTGAAACTACGGGATTGTTTCAGCTTGAAAGTGCTGGAATGAGGGAAGCAATTAAACAAATGAAGCCTAACAAGCTTGACGATATTATTGCTCTTGTAGCTTTATATAGACCTGGGCCAATGAGCAATATTCCTAAATACAATGATTGTAAAAACGCTATTAAAGAACCTGACTATATTCATCCAACTTTAAAAGAAATTCTTAAACCAACCTATGGAATTATAATTTATCAAGAACAAGTAATGCAAATCGCCCAAATCTTGGCTGGTTTTACAGCTAGCGAAGCAGATATTTTAAGAAGAGCAATGGGTAAAAAAAAGAAAGCTGAATTAGATAGACAAAAAGAAAGATTTATTAATGGCGCTTTAAAAAATGGAATTACTAAAGATGTAGCTAATTTCGTTTTTACAAAAATTGAACCTTTTGCACAGTATGGTTTCAATAAAAGTCATGCTGCAGCCTATGCTATAATTGCGTATCAAACAGCTTTTTTAAAAACATATTATAAAGAGGATTTTATAGCAGCAACGATGTCAACAGAGCTTACAAATACCTCTAAATTAAGAGAGTTTGTGGAAGAATTAAAGAAACTTAAAATTGAAATTATTAAACCTTCAATTAATAAATGTTTTTCAGATTTTAAAGCTATAAATGGAAAACTAATTTATGGACTTGGTGCAATTAAGAATGTCGGGTTTGAAGCTATTACAAATATTATTAACGAGAGGAAAAAAAATGGATCTTTCAAATCTTTTGTTGATTTTATAAATCGAGTCAGTATAAAAGATGTGAACAAACTTCAATTAGAGGGTTTAGTAAAAGCAGGTGTATTTGATGAGTTTGACGTTGATAGAAGTAAAATTTTTAATTCAATACCTAAAATAATACAAAAAATAAAAAATATTAATGATGAAAAAAATAACCATCAGACTAATCTTTTTAGCGATCAAGATAGTAATCAAATGGATTTTGAATTTTTACCTTCAACACCATGGAAACAAAAAAAACTTTTATCTGAAGAATTTAAATCAATTGGATTTTATTTAACTAATCATCCATTAAATGAATTTAAAGATTTCTTTAACCAGTTAAATATAACTTCTTATTCTCAATTTTATCAGAGCCAAAATAAAGAAGGTTTAGTTGCAGGTACGATAATGTCAATTCAAGAAAAAAAAAGTGCAAAAGGAACTCCTTATGCTATTGTAAAATTCAGTGATCAACTGGCAGAATTCGAACTTTTTCTTTTCGCTGAACTTCTAATAAATAATAGAGAAAAATTAAAAGAGTCGGAGTCATTTGTATTAACATTACAAAAGGATAAAATTTCTGGAGACATCGAAAAAAAAAGAGTAAATGTTAAAAAAATTCTAAATGTAGATGACGTTATTAACAA
>QBYC01000006.1 GCA_003283025.1 Pelagibacteraceae bacterium AG-325-C03 | reverse complement strand
ATAAAACATGTTATTAATTTTGACTTACCCCAGGTGCCTGAAGATTTTATTCATAGAATTGGAAGAACAGCCAGAGCAGGAGCTAAAGGTTGCGCATTAAGTTTTATTGGAAATGAAGATCGGGCAAAATGGAATGCTATTCAAAGATTAATAGACCCAAATTTCAGAGCAGAACCAGTAAGAGATTCAAGACGAAAAGAAAAAAGAAGCGGGCATACTTTTGATAGCCGAGGTAAAAAAAACAAAAACAGATTTACTAAAAAAAGACGAGATAATCAAATCAGGCAACATGATGATAAAAGTGAAAAAAATAACAGATCTTTTAATTTTAAAAAAAAATTTAATGGAAAAAACAGTCGTCTCAAAAAAAAATATTTTGATAAAAAAAGAAGGTTTTCAGGAAAAAGACAGAATTTTAAAGACTAAATTTTTTCACTGTTTGTATCTTTTACCGATTAAAGTTTGCTCTTGCTAAAAGTATCAATCTCTTTAAAGTATAATTTAATATATTCGAACACTAATCTCTACCACCTTATTAAATGATCAAAAAACCTTAATAAATTCTTTAAAAAATAGACTTTTATTATTAATAATAGAATTTTATAGATTATTATGCTGGAATAGAAGATATATGAAAAAATTAATCGGTATAATAATTTTACTATTTATTTCTACTGTTTTAAAATCTTATGCGATTGAAGTATCAACTTTAAAGGCAGAAAAAAAATTAGAATTTAGTGAATTATTTCCCAAAACCACTTGTGATAAAATTTATGCTGATAGTTTTTTTGGAAAAAAAAACAAATTATCTGAAGAGATTACATTGGAGCATTATTTAAATCTAAAAAGAGTTAATTTAGATGAGACCAATTCTAATCTATCATTATTTTTTGATCAAAGAACTTATTCATATAAAAATCCAGAATTAAATTTAATTATTTTTAACAGTTTATCAGATGATTTTTCTGATCAAATTCAATCTATTAATAAAAAAATAATTGATGCTGGAACTCAAAAAATAGTAGTTTGTGAATATGATCTTAAAAAATCTATTTCTCAGGGAAAATTTTTTGATTTCAAAATGATTTTTGATAATTCAACTAAAGTTGAATCCAATATAACTCCAAAAATATTAATATATTACGATGGCACAGTTGAATATATATTTTATGATGAACAAGTTGAATATAATACATCACAATTTAATTATAAAAAATATCCTTTTGATGCTCAAAATTTTAAACTTGTTGTTTCATCCCAAGTTTTTGAGAACCTATCTTTTAGAATGTCTGATAAATTTAAAATATTAGATAAAGAAATAAAGAAATTAAATTTTTCTAATATTTCTTCTCCTGGATGGACTATCAAACAATATATCACCTATCCTAATATGGAGTCTTTAGGTGACGTGTATTCAGATTATGCAAAACACTCTGTGAATTCAGAATTAACTATAGAAAGAAATTCAATTAGCTTTGTTTTTAAGTTTGTTATTCCAATATTGCTTATTATAATAATAAATTATTGTACAATTTTCGTACCGATGGAATATGGAAGAATTTCTGTATGTATTACTTTAGTTCTTTCTCTCGTAGCTTTTAACCTAGTTGCTGCAACAGCAAAAATTCCAGAAATGCCTTATCTAAATGTTTTTGATTGGTTCATTTTTACCGCATATGTTAACGCAATCTCTGTGCTTTTAGTTAGTTTTATAGAAGCTGTTTATATTGGTCATTTTATGGGCCATGGCATTTATGACATTTTAAAAGTTCCACGAGAGGAAAAAACATCACTTTTAAGATTTAGACAAATTTCATGGTTAGTTTTATTTTTAATACTATTGACTTCAGCAGTTACCGGCTTTTATATGATTTATAAATAAATGTTAGAATATTTAAAAAAAAATAAAAGAATTGTCTTAATAATTTTAGTAATAGCTTTTATTGAGTTGAGTGGTTATGGAATCTTAGCTTCTCTATCAAGATTATTGAATGTTATTTAATATTTTATAATTATTACTGTTTGTTAGATGCTTTTCACTATCCAATTTTTTGAAGAAATAATTTCACATAGATTTAATAATGTTTCTTAGATTTCAACCATCTTAAGGAATATAATTAACAATGGTCACCTTTTTTTATAAATTTTCCAAGAATCTATCTTTTTATGTAACAAATACTCTTTTGAAATAAAATCTTCAATATAAGGATATTTTTTACCTAAATTTTGAAAAGGCACACTACCACCTTTTAAAATATATTGTGAGTCATTTTTCTTTAATTGATTTATATATTTAAATTGATTTTTTTTTGAACCTATAACCCATACGTTAGAAAATTTTGAACAACTTTTTTTTTGTAATAAATATGGAATGGCCTGATCGTAAGAAAATAAAAAAATACAATCCTCATCTTTAAAAAAATTGTCTAATTTCTTCAAAGAAGTATAATATTTTTGACTTAGAAATTTACTATCTTCAGACTGTATATAAAATTTTATATTTTTAATAAATTGTTTCGAATTGTAAATATTGATTTGATTTGAAAATATAAAAAAAATTATCAGAAATAAAAAAATTGAATTTTCATACTTAATTATATTATTGAAATAATTTTTTTTTACAAAATAATTTATAATAAAAAAATTGAAATAGATTAAAAATAATACTATTGAAAAATAAGTAGCCATTTGAATATGACCCCCATCGGATCTTGATAAAGCAGATTTATATAAAATAAAATTAATTATTGAGAAAAAAATAAAGAAAAATTTTGTATTGTTTGAAAAGAAAGTTTCTTTTTTGAAAATGATTAAAATTGTAATAATAAAATTTACAATAATTAAAATTAAAGATTTGCTAGCTCTGGTTGCATCAGGTTGATTTGAAAAAGGTTTAGGGTGAATAATACCATTTATAATTTCATGTTGAGAAAAAATTTCTTTAGAGTGTTTTAAAAATTCTAAAAAGATTTCAAATCTAAAAATAAAAATTATAATTAATAAAAAAAGGATAAAAGTTAAAATAAATTTTACAAATTCCTTTTTATTGTTCAATAAAACAAAAAATAAAAAAGGTAAAAACGTAAATAAGATAAAGAAACCTTTATCTAAAGACCAAAAAAATGAGAAGATTACAATTAAGCAAATACTTATTAAAGAAAAATTTTTTTTAAAATTTAAATAATTAAGAATAGATATCAAAAACAAAATTGTTGGTAGATCTTTCCAAAGAGTAGCTTCATTCAATGAAAAAAGAAGACTCATAGAAGTAAATATAAAAAATAAATTTTTTATTTTCTCAGAACTTATTTGAGCTGAAAGTAAATATATAAGATATATAATTATAATTTTTGTTATTAAGTTTAGTAAAAGTATTAAAAATTTATAAGCACCAATAGTTTTATGTCCTAAAATGGTCCAGGCAACTTTAGCATTTATTAAATCATGAAAAAGTCCAGTATTAAGATAAATTTCTTTCCATGGTTTAAGACCTAGTTCAAAGTTTGTGCCACCAGTTAAAGGCATTCCTTCCTCAAAAATAGAAAAAGTAAAATTATTCCAATCCTTTAAAAAAAAAATTAATAACAATACTAGGCAAATTAAAAAAAGTTTTTTTGTTGAAAAGAACTGTGATTTTACAGATGTATTAAATCTAAATAAATTTAAATTAAGATTATAAAATTGATTATTATTTTTAAAATATAAAAAAAATACTAAAAATGTCAGAATTGGGAGTGAAATAAATATTAAATATCTCAATGAGTCATTGTAAACATTATGAAAATTTGCCGCATATTCCCCTACAATTTCGTGTGGATTTGAATATTCTAGTACTATTTTGTCCCATAACAAAAAACATAAAAAAATTGATGCAATCGTAAATACGATAGGGTAGAGAAAACTATATTTTTGAAAATTCATTAATAAATAAGGATATAATATAAAATATTAAATAAAAAGTTAAAGGATTTATGAAAGTAGGATTTGTAGGTTTAGGTAAATTGGGATTGCCTGTAGCTTTAGCTGTGGAGAGCAAAGGGCATAAAGTCTATGGATTTGACATAAAAAAAGAAATTTATGATCAAATAAAAAATAGAAAAATTGATTACAAAGAAAAACACGCTAATGATCTTTTAAAAAAAACAAAAATTGAGATTGTAGAATTAAAAAAATTAATCAATTTTTCAGATATTATATTTGTTCCAATTCAAACTCCTCACGATAAAAAATACGAGGGAATAAATGATATACCTAAAACAAGAAAAGATTTTGATTACACCTATCTTGTAAATGGAATGAAGATGATTTCAAAAGAGCTTAAGAAAATTAAAAAAAAAAAAATAGTTATAATTATTTCCACTGTTTTGCCTGGCACAATAAGAAAGAAAATTTTACCAGTAACCAATAAATATACACAAGTCGGATATAATCCCTTTTTTATAGCGATGGGAACTACTATCGATGACTTTTTATTTTCTGAAATAATATTGTTTGGATCAGAAAATAAATTTGTAAGTGATAAAGCAAAAGAATTTTATAAAACTTTAACAAATTCTCCTTTTTTTGAAACTACCATTGAGAACGCTGAGTTGATAAAAGTTGTGTACAACACTTTTATCTCTACTAAAATCGCTTTTATCAATTCAATAGCTGAAATGTGTCATAGGTTACAAAATACTAGTATTGATGAAGTTACCAGAGCTTTGTCACTTTCGACCAAAAGAATAATAAGCCCATCTTATATGAGAGGGGGTATGGGAGACGGAGGAGGTTGTCATCCTAGAGATAACATAGCAATGAGTTATTTGGCAAAAAGACACAACATCAGTTTTAATATATTTGAAGCAATAATGTTACAAAGACAAAAATATAACCATTGGCTAGCTAAACTTTGTTTAAAAGAAGGAAAAAAATCTCCTATAATTATATTGGGAAAAAGTTTTAAACCTGAAACAAATATTGTCACAGGTAGTCCGAGTATATATTTATATAATTCTTTAAGAAAAAAAAATAAAAATGTTTATATTTGGGATCCTGAAGTTGATAATGAAGATTTAGATAATTTTAGAAAAAAAAATAAAATCAATAATAAAAAGATTTGTTATTTTATCGGCACACAACATAAAGCCTTTTTAAACACCAAATTTGACAGAGGATCTATAATTATTGATCCTTTTAGGTACATAAAAAAAAGAGAAGGTGTGAAGATCATTGAAATAGGTGAAGGTGGAAAGATTAAATAAATTTAATTTTGTAATTTTAATACCAGTATTCGACTGTCAACAACACATTAAAGAACTTAAAAACGAAATTTATAAATACTTAGAAAATGAAAGTTTCTTTATATGTTTTGTTGACGATAGCACCAACAATGATACATGTGAGGCAATTAAGAAATATTTTAAAGAAAATTTTTACATTTTGAGACGAAAAAAATTAGAAAAATATTCAACCCGGTTTTCAGCATCTTTAGATGGATTTAAATGGATAAGTAAAAATATTGAAACAAATTATATTGTTGAAATAGACTCAGATCTTGCGCATCATCCTAAGGATATAAAAAAAGGTATTAATATTCTTAATAAAGAAGATTGCAGTTTAGTAATTGGTTCTAAGTACCTTCAAGACTCAAATGTAAAATATCGACCGGTTCAAAGACGAATTATTAGTAAGGTTTTAACAATTATTTGTAAAATCATTTTTGACAGTCAAATAAGTGATTACACAAATACATTTAGATTTTACAATGTAAAATTAGTAAAAGATTTTATAAATAGAAAGATGATTTTTAAATCACCAATTGGTCATTTAGATAATTTATTATATATGATTAAAAAAAAATATAAAATTAGAGAAATTAGTACTGAATATATAGAATATAATAGTACCAGTACTGTAAAGCTTAAGTTTATGCTTAGATATTTAATTGAATTTTTTAAGTGTATATTTAAACAAAAATTTCTTTAAAATAAATTTTTTTTGTAATTTATTTAAAAATTATTTATAATTTTTACCTTAACTTTTCTACTTTCAAGTTCTTTATCTTTAAAATCTAAAAAGTCTGGATCGTAAAGTTTTACTAAAGCAAAAGGATAAGGTTTATTCATTAATACTTTTCCAATTTTTTTTTCTTTAAAGCTTAAATCATCACCAATCATAACCTCCCCATCAGTTTTTATTGCCAGCAGTCTTCTTCTTAATTTATTTTTAAGCTTCATTCTTGCAGTATTTTCTTGGCCAATATAACAACCCTTATTAAAATCAATAGCATGAAGTTCTTCAAAGTTTGCCTCCAGACCAAATAATTGATTTTTTAAATTTTCAACACCTTTTACTGGTATCCCCAAAGAGTGAGCCTTAGCGAAATAAATATTAGGTTCTTTAATTTTCAAGTTTAGTTTTTTTATATTCAAATGTAGTTTTGCTAATGAAGATATCATTCTTGCTCCTAATTTTTTATTTCTAGGATCGATAAAAAGTGGTTTTTCCCTATATTCTATTGTATTGGTATTTCTATTCACACTTTTTTGTATTTCTGAAAACTTATCTAAACTTATCACTCCAATCACATGTTCAGAAGAGATATCTCTTATTTGTATTTGTGATCTTAATTTGTACTTTGAGAATAATTTTATAATTTCGTTTGTAAATTTATTATCACAATCTAATAAATATCCATTTTCGTAATGTATTAAAAAAAATTCAAACAAATATTTGCCCTGAGGGGTAAATATTCCTGAAAAAATTGTATCAGATGAAGTTACTTTTTCTACATCATTAGTGATGATATTTTGAAAAAAGATTTTAGAATCTTCTCCAGTAATAGAAATTAATCCCCGATTTTCTAATAAAATAATTTGATCTTTCTCCATATTTGTTAATTATATTGTATAATAATAACGAAATCATGTCTGATAATTTTAGTCTCATTATTAAAAATGGCTCTTGCTATATTGACGGTAAACTAACTAAAACAGATATAGGTTTATCAGGTAATAAAATTAAAAAAATTGGAAAAATAGAATTAAACAGCGCTAAAGTTTATGATGCAACTGATAAAGTAGTTTTACCTGGTATTATAGACACTCAGGTTCATTTTAGAGAACCAGGCTCTACAGATGCTGAAGATTTAGAGAGTGGAAGTAGGGCAGCCATATTAGGTGGAGTAACATCCTTATTCGAAATGCCAAATACTAATCCGCCAACTTCTAGTTTAGTTGAATTTGATAAAAAATTACAAGCTGCGAAAAACAGAATGCATAGTAATTATGCTTTTTATTTTGGTGCAACACCTGATAATACTGACCAGCTTGCAAAATTAAAAGATCTAGAAGGATGTTGTGGTGTAAAATTATTTGCCGGATCTTCTACGGGAAATTTATTAGTAGATAAGGAATCGGATATTGAAAAAGTAATATCAAAAAGCGATAGAATCGTTTCAATTCATTCTGAAGATGAAGATATCATTAAGCTAAGAAAAAAATTTATTAAGAAAGGTAATGTACACTCACATCCCGAATGGAGAAATGTTGAATGTGCAATGTCTTCTACACGAAGAGTAGTTAAAATTGCAGAGAGATATAATAAACAAATACATATCTTACATATAACTACGAAAGAAGAAGTTGATTTTTTAGCTATGCATAAAAATAATGTTACTTTTGAAACTACACCTCAACATTTAACTCTTTATGCACCCGACTGTTATGATAAACTTGGTTCATATGCTCAAATGAACCCACCTTTAAGAACCAAAGAGCATTACGATCGTCTATGGGCGGCAATTAAAAATAATGTAGTTGATGTATTAGGATCAGATCATGCTCCTCATCTTAAAGCGAACAAAGATAAAGAATATCCGAATAGCCCATCAGGAATGCCAGGGGTTCAAACTATTTTTCCTATTATGCTTAATCACGTGAATGAGGGAAAACTGACACTTCAGCAGTTAATTAACTTGATGTGTGAAAATCCATGCAAAATTTTTGGTATTAAAAACAAAGGCCTTATTAAAGAGGGTTTTGACGCTGATTTAACAATTGCTGATATGAATAAAGAGGTGATTATTAAAAACGAGATGATTGCAAGTAAATGTGGTTGGACACCTTTTCACAACTCTAAAGTTAAAGGATTTCCTGAAGGTACAATTGTAAATGGAAATTTAGTTATGTCTGGTGGAAAAGTTATCGTGGAATCTAAAGGAAAGCCCTTAGAGTTTTAATATATTATTTTTAATTAAATCGGCTTTTATCTCATCTAGAATAGCAGGATCATCTATAGTAGCAGGCATTTTATAAGGTTCATTGTCAGCTATTTTTCTAACAGTTCCTCTTAAAACTTTTCCAGATCTTGTTTTAGGCAATCTTTTAACAACTATACCTATCTTAAAAGCTGCAACTGGGCCAACTTTTTCTCTCACCATTTTCACACATTCATCAATGATATCTTTTTTATCTTTTGTAACTCCTGCTTTCAAGGCAAGTAAACCAATCGGAAGTTGTCCTTTTAGTTTATCAGCAATACCAATTACTGCACATTCTGCTACATCTTTATGTTCAGCCAGAACTTCTTCAATTGCCCCAGTTGACAATCTATGTCCTGCAACATTAATGATATCATCCGTTCTAGACATGATCCAAACATACCCATCTTCATCGATATGCCCTGCATCATAAGTTAAATAGTATCCAGGGTAGGTAGACATGTAATTCTCTTTATATCTTTTATCTGCACCCCAGAGAGTTGGGAAAGTTCCAGGAGGTAGTGGAAGTTTAACAACAATATCCCCCATTTTACCTGGGCCAACTTCTTTTCCATCAGAATTTAAAACTTTTAAATCGTAGCCAGGCACAGGTTTGAAAGCCGAACCATATTTTACTGGAAAAGACTCGATACCTGTACAGTCAGAGGTTATTGCCCAACTAGTTTCAGTTTGCCACCAATGATCTATTACAGGTGAGTTAGATAATTTTTCAAACCATTTAATTGTATCTGGGTCAGCTCGTTCACCAGCTAAAAATAATTTATCAAATTTACTTAAATCATATTTTTTAAAAAATTCACCATTTGGATCTTCTTTTTTTATGGCTCTAATTGCTGTTGGAGCCGTGAAAAGAGATTTAACCTTATATTCTGATATTACTCTCCAAAAAACTCCAGCATCAGGAGTTCCAACTGGTTTACCTTCAAATAAAACTGTTGTACATCCATAAAACAATGGAGCATAGACGATGTAGGAGTGACCAACGATCCAACCAATATCACTTGCAGACCACCAAACATCATTTTGATGAATATTATAAATATTTTTCATAGTCCATTTTAAAGCAACAATGTGTCCACCAATATCTCTTACAATCCCTTTTGGTAAACCTGTGGTGCCTGAGGTATAGAGTATATAAGCGTAATCATTAGCATTCATTTTCTCACACTCAGTAGGTTTTGCATCTTTGTGTGCATCGTCCCAAGTGATATCAATTGTAGTATCAAGCTCTGCTTTATCTTTTTCTCTTTGAAAAATTATACATTTATTTGGTTTATGCTTCGCAAGCTTAAGTGCTTTATTAACTAATGGTTTATAATGAACAGTTCTTCCAGGTTCATAACCACATGAGGCAGTCACTAAGAGTTTCGCTTTCGAGTCATCAATCCTGCTAGCAAGCTCATTAGCTGCAAAACCACCAAACACTACAGAGTGTATTGCTCCAATTCTTCCACATGCAAGCATTGTAATTACTGCTTCAGGTATCATAGGCATATAAATAATTATTCTATCACCCTTATTAACTCCTTGATTTTTTAAAGCGCCTGCAAATAAAGCGACACGCTTCCTTAATTGATTGTATGTAATATTTTCTTTAGCACCGGTAATAGGACTGTCATAAATTATTGCAAGTTTATCACCCCTACCTTCATCAATATGTAAGTCTAGTGCATTGTAACAAGTGTTAGTTACTCCATCCTCAAACCACTTATAAAAAGGAGGTGTATCAGAATTTAAAATCTTTGATGGTTTTTTATACCAAAAGATATTTTCAGAAACTTCTTTCCAGAATTCTTCTTTGTTATTTATAGATTTTTGATAAATATCCTTGTATTTTTGATTCAAATCAGTCCTCCTAAAACTCTGCTTTTAAGTGAGTATTTCATAAATATCCCCAAAAAAAAATAAAAAAACCAGTAAAAATGCGGGTTTTTTATAAAAAAAACACTTCACTGTAACTTTGTTTTTGACTATGTTTCCACAAATTGCTCAGTAGCGGTTAGATTTACCGTTTGTCTGAGGAGTTTATATATAAACTAAATAGAAAACTAAACAAACGAGGGAGGTTTTCATGAGTAAATTAAAAACGTTTGCACTAGCAACTGTTGCCGTAATAGGTTTAACAGGTTCAGCTAATGCAGCTACCCCTATGCTTGAGACAGGAGATTTCGTAGGAATATCTTTTTGGCTTGTGTCAATGGGTATGATCGCAACTACAGTATTCTTTTTTGCTGAAAGAAACACAGTAGCTGCATCATGGAGAACATCTTTAACAGTAGCGGGCCTTGTAACTGGTGTTGCATTCGTTCACTACATGTATATGAGAGATGTATGGGTGACTACAGGTGATACACCAACAGTATACAGATATATTGATTGGTTAATCACAGTGCCACTTCAAATGATTGAATTCTATCTAATCTTGGCAGCTGTTAGAAAGGTGCCTACTTCTATATTCTGGAAGCTACTAATTGGTTCATTAGTAATGTTAATCGGTGGATACTTAGGTGAAGCCGGTTATATTCAACCATTTGTAGGTTTCGTAATTGGAATGGCTGGATGGATTTACATCTTGTTTGAAATATTCTCAGGTGAAGCTGGAACAATGGCGGCAAAAGCTGGTAACAAAGCTATGTCTACTGCTTTCGGTGCAATGAGAATAATCGTTACTATTGGTTGGGCTATATATCCTTTAGGTTATATTTTTGGTTACCTTACTGGTGGCGTCGATGCAAATGCTTTAAACATAATTTACAATTTAGCTGACTTTGTTAACAAGATCGCTTTCGGTCTAGTTATTTGGGCAGCAGCAATGCAAAACACAAGATTAGCATCTAGATAATAGATAATAATTTATAAAAAGGGCAGGTACGTTTTGCGTACTTGCCCTTTTTTATTAGATACTTATACTAAGAAGTATGGAATTGTCTAAACCATATAAAGGAAAAAGAAAACGAAAATTAAAAAAATTACCTTTCACCGTAAAAGGATATATTTTGTACTACGCCTTTTTTTGGATAATTATTATTTCAATTTATTTAGCTTATTAATGCCTAAAATTACTTATCAAGATAATCAAGGAAATTCTAAAATCATTGAAGTTGAAAATGGTCTTTCAGTTATGGAAGGAGCAGTCCAAAATGATATCCCAGGAATTGATGCAGATTGTGGTGGCTCAATGGCTTGTGCAACTTGCCATGTTTATGTCGAAGAAAAATGGTTAGATAAATTACCTAAAGCCGAAGAAGCAGAGGTAGATATGATTGATATGGCATATGAGCCAAAAAAAAATAGTAGATTGAGCTGTCAACTAATTGTTTCAAGTGATCTTGAGGGATTAATTGTTACTACGCCAGCTAAACAATCTTAATGAAAAAAATTGATACAATTGTTATTGGAGCAGGACCCGTTGGTCTTTTTGCTGTACATCAATTGGGAATTAAAGGATTAAAGTCAATAGTAATCGATAATTTAGATAAAGCGGGGGGACAATGTATAGAACTTTATCCTGATAAACCTATCTATGATATCCCAGCATTACCTGAATGCACTGGTAAAGAATTAACAAATAAATTATTAGAACAAATCAAACCTTTTAATACAAAGTTTTTTTTAAATGAAAGAGTGGAGGAAGTTAAACAAGATAAAGAAAATTGGATTGTTAAAACAAATAAGAATAATGAATTTTCTGCTCCAAACATAATTATTGCTGGAGGCGTTGGCTCTTTTGAACCAAGGAAATTCACAATTAAAGAGGCAGAAAAATTTGAAAATAAATCTTTATTCTATGCTGTTAGGAATAAAGAAAAATTCAAAAATAAAAATATATCAATATTTGGAGGAGGAGATTCGGCTTTGGATTGGGCTTTGGAACTTTCTAAGTTTTCTAAAATTTATTTAATTCATAGAAGAGACGAATTTAGAGGAGCTCCTCATACAATTTCAGTAATAAAGAAATTAGAAAAAGAAGGAAAAATAAATATTAAAACACCTTGCCAATTAGATTCTATTGAAGGTAATGAAAATATATCATCAATAACTATTAAATTTGATGATGATAAAATGGAAAATATAAAAACAGATTTTATTTTAGGTTTTTTTGGATTAATAATGAAACTGGGTCCAATTGCTGAATGGGGGCTATCAATGAAAAAAAAAACCGTTGAGGTCAATTCGAAAAACTTTGAAACAAATAAAAAAGGAATTTTTGCAGTTGGTGATATTTGTAATTACCCTGGAAAACTCAAATTAATTTTGTCAGGATTTCATGAAGTAGCACTTGCATCTGTTGAATGTTTTAAACGGGCAAGACCTGATCAGAAGTACAGATTTGAATTCACCACATCATCTAAAACTATTCAAGGCAGGTTAGGAAAAAAATGATAGAGTTGCTTACCGCAGATACACCTAATGGTAAGAAAATTTCAATTATGCTTGAGGAGATTAAGTTTGAATATAAGATAACAAAGATAAATATTTATAAGGATGAGCAATTTAAGCCAGAATTTAAAAAAATAAGCCCTTTTAGAAAAATTCCAGTCATTATTGATCATGATAAAAAAATTAGTCTTTTTGAGTCAGGAGCCATATTAATTTATTTAGGAGAAAAAAGTGGTAAATTATACAACGAAAATCAAAGAACGGTTATAAATCAGTGGTTAATGGGTCAAATGGCCTACATTGGCCCTATGTTAGGTCAGCATCATCAATTTCATCATTATAATCCTGGTAAAAGTCAATTTGGAGAAAATAGATACTTTAATATTTCAAAAAGAATTTATTCTGAACTTGATGAAAGGTTATCTCAATCTAAATTTTTAGCGGGTAAAAATTATACAATTGCAGATATAGCTACTTTTCCATGGATTGCACGACATGAATGGCATGACATAGGATTAAAAAAATTTAGTAATTTGACTAGATGGTACAAAGAAATCTCAAATAGAGAGTCGGTACAGAAAGGATATGATCTTTTAAATAAAGGAGATCGGATTCCTAATGTTTAATCGTCTACAAAGATTTTTTCATCTCTCTCATGTCTTTCTTGAGCCTCAATAGACAGTGTTGCAACAGGTCTTGCCATTAATCTTTTTAACCCAATCGGTTCACCTGTTTCCTCACAAAATCCATAGCTTCCATCTTTAATTCTTTGTAATGCTGAATTAATTTTAGAAATTAATTTTCTACTACGATTTAAAGCTTTCATTTCAACTGATTTATCTGTGTAAGAGGAAGCTTGATCGACAACATCTGCAGATGAAACATTATCGTTTGATGAGTTTAACAAATTTCCTAAATTATTCGACTTAATTATATCTCTTTTCCAATTTAATAACTCTTCAGCAAAAAATTTTTTGTGCTTAGCACACATGTATTTTTCCTTGGAATTTGGAAAGTATTTTTTTTTAGTAGAGGTTTTTTTTACCATTTTTCGAATTTCGCGAGTATATGTTTGATTTTAGTCGTGTCAATAGCTTATAAATTGTAATAATTAATTAAAATGATATTCCAAAAAGATATAAGCAAGGTATTTTATTTATTTATTTTTTTTCATTTATTATTATGGACTTTAGTTCCCTCATTTTCAAATTTAAATCTACCTCTAGATACTATTGAAGCGCTAGCATGGGGAAGTAATTTAGATTGGGGATTTAACAAACACCCACCTTTAAGTGCTTTCGCAGTTGAGTTATTTTATATTACCTTTGGTAATAATGATTGGGCTTATTATTTTTTAAGTCAAATTTTTGTAATAACCTCTTTCTTTTTCGTTTGGAAATTTTCTAACTTAGTATTTAAAAATAAAGAACTTTCATTGTTTTCCGTTTTAGTTTTATCAAGTATTTATTTTTACAATTTTACAACTCCAGAATTTAATGTTAACGTAAGTCAGCTTCCTTTTTGGGCTTTGTGTGTATATTTTTTCTGGAAATGTATAAATTTTAATAAAAAAACTGACTGGATTTTATTTGGTATTTTTTCTGCTCTAGGATTTTTATCTAAATATCTATTTATTTATCTGCTTGCATCACTCTTTATTTATTTTATTTTAAATTTTAAAAAATTGAAACAATTTGTTCCGAATTATCTTCTTTCGTTGGTTATTTCTTTATTAATATTACTACCTCATTTTATTTGGCTATTTGAAAATAATTTTATTACGATATCCTATGGACTGAATAGATCAGGTTTATCTGAATTTGATATTGTTAATCATTTTGTTAACCCCTTAAATTTCTTATTAAAGCAAATTATTATTTTAATACCTTTCCTAATCATGTTTTTTATAATTTTAAAAAAGAATAAAATAAAATTTGATATTAAAAATAAATCATCTTTATTTCTTTTTGTAATTAACTTTGTTCCACTTCTCCTTATATTCTTAACATCTGTTTTTACAGGAGCAAAAATAAGAACTATGTGGATGACACCATTTTATCTTTTTTTAGGGACTTTATTTTTTCAAATTTTTTTAAGGAATATTGAATTAATAAAAATAAAACGATTTTATTACTTATTTTTATTTTTCTTTATTTTATCCCCATCTATTTATCTTGGAGTTTCGATTATTGATAAAACAAAAAGAACTGATTATCCGGGAAAGGAAATTTCAAGATTAGTTCAAAATAAATGGGACGATAATTTTATTAACGAAATAAAAATAGTTATCGGTGATGAGTGGTCAGCCGGTAATTTATCCTATCATTTGAGTTCAAGACCAACTTGGTTTAATGATTTGAAAAGTGAAACAACTTCTATAACAGATGATCAAGGTGTTATTTATGCTGGCAACCCGAAAATATTACAAAAGATTTGCCCAGGTGTTTTTGGAATAATAAATCCTGTTGGTTATTGTATGATTGGTAAGAGATGAAGAAAATAATAATTTTAATACCAGTATTTAATGATTGGGAGTCATTAAAAAAATTGATTTTAGAAATTAATGAGAATATAGAAATTTTTAAAAATATAATTTTTGAATGTTTGATTATCAATGATTCTTCCACAATTAAACAGCCAAAATTAATCATTCCAAGCAATTTAAAATTTTTAGAAATATTAAATATGAATGAAAATAGAGGTCACGCTAGATGTAATGCCTTTGGCATGAGATACGTGATACAAAATAAAAAATTTGATTATCTTATAGTAATGGATGGTGATGGCGAGGATAGACCATCTGAAATAAAGGATTTAGTCAATACAATTTTAGAAAAACCATTAGTTTCAGTTGTTGCTAAAAGAATAAAAAGGTCGGAAGGATTTTTTTTTCAATTTTTATATCAAGCTCATAAGTTAATTACAATAATATTTACAGGAAAAAATATTAATTTTGGTAACTACAGTATTTTAACAAATGAGGATGTAAATAAATTACATTCAAAAGCTAGTTTATGGAGCAGTTTTTCTGGTACAGTCAAAAATAATCTGTATCCGTTAAATGAAATAAATTCCACTAGGGGTTTAAGATATTTTGGTCCTTCTCAAATGTCTTTATTCAACTTATTGATACATTCTTTTTCCATAATAGCAGTATTTAAATACCAAGTATTTTTAAGATCTACTATATTTATTATCATATTAGCTTATTTAAATTCTTCATTAGGAAATTTTTCAATTTTTTTACAAACGCTTCTTGTTGCCTTTAATTTTTTAATTTTTCTTGTATCTCAGAGAGAAAAGGAAACAGATTTAATAAACAGTTATAAAAATCTTAAAAATAAAACAATTATTACACACTAATTAATTGTATAAAGAGTCCTTAAAAGAATCAAAATGGAATCAAAACGTGAACATTTATAGATGATTATGGACACTTGTGGATATGATTAAACATGCGTAAAGTTTAAGAAAATCAAATAAAAGGGAGTCAATGCAAAAATTAAAATGTCATTGTGGAGCAGTAGAAGCTGAAATCAATATAGATAAAAATATTAATAAAGTTATGAAATGTAATTGTTCACTATGTAAAAGAAAGGGAGCGTTGATGTCCATGGTTAAAAATGATGATTTTATTGTAATAAAAGGTTTAGAAAAACTAAAATGTTATCAATTTCACACAAATGTAGCTAAGCATTATTTTTGCTCAATATGTGGAATTTACACTCATCATAATCCAAGGTCCAATCCATCTATGACTGGATTTAATCTAGGTTGCTTAGATGACATCAATACTTTTAATATAAAAGAAATTTCCATTATTGACGGTTATAATCATCCATTAGATAAAAAATAAAAAATGCAATTTGATAATTTAAATTATCGGTTAGTTAAAAAAAAATATTTAAATTTTCTCAAATCTCAAGAAGTAATATCAGAACCCTTTAGAGATAAGCTTGGTCAATTAAATAAATTTTATTTACCTATAAGTAAAATGATTAATGATGAATATATAAAGGATAAAAAAACAAAAGTAATAGGCTTGACTGGAGGACAAGGATCAGGAAAATCTACAATATCAAATATCTTAAAGATAATTTTAAAAGAATGTTTCAATTTAGAAACCGTTGTGTTCTCAATAGATGATTTCTATAAAACATATAAAGAAAGAAAAATTTTATCAAAAAAATTAAGCCCTTTATTTCTTACAAGAGGAGTTCCTGGTACACATGACTCAAAAATGCTTTATAATTGTGTTAAAAATTTAAAAAGTATTAAATTTAAAAGAATCTTTTTACCTAAATTTGATAAATCTTTTGACGACAGATGTAATAAAAGTAAGTGGTCAAAAGTTACAAAAAGACCAAACATAGTTATTTTTGAAGGATGGTGCGTTGGAGTTTTTCCGCAAAAAAAAAGTGATTTAATTATTCCTATAAATAAATTAGAAAAAGAAAAAGATAAAAATGGAATTTGGAGAAAGAAAGTTAATATGGAATTAAAAAAAAATTATAAAAAGGTATTTAGTTTTATTGACAAACTTATTTTTTTAAAGGTACCAAGCTTTAAATATATTTTTAAATGGAGATTATTACAAGAAAGAAAATTAAGGGTTACAGCTAAAGGGAACAAATTCATGTCAGATACAGAAGTAAAAAATTTTATTATGTATTATGAGAGACTAACAAAGCATATGCTAAAAAATTTATCAAAAAAGGCTAATGTGGTAATCAATATTGACAAACAACATAGATTAAAAGCTATGAAAATAAATTAAATGAAAAAAGTTTTTTTTATAATACTTTTATTTTTTACAGTTTCTAATGTGCAAGCGCAAAATAATCTTAAATTTTATATTGGAAAAGCTTTGAAAAATAACTTGCAATTAAATGCTGAAAGAAAAAACCTTGAGTCAACTAAGCAAAATAAAAACATTTCTAGAAGTGAATTTTTACCAACAATTACATTATCAAAAGATCAGACGAGCAGCAACTTTACAAATAGAACTAATAAAAATGGATCTGATTTGGCAGACACTAATTTGGATACACAGAGTAAAGAAATATCAGTCGAACAAAAAATTTTCTCTGGATTTAAAGGTTTTAATGAATTAAAAAAATCTGAAATCGAAATACAAAAAGCTAATTTATCTTTAAAAGAAATTGAGCAAAAAACCATCTTAGAAACAGCTTCTGCGTTTTCTAATTTAATTTATAAATCTAAAAATGAAAGGTTTAATTTATCGAATGTAAATTTATTTGAAAGACAAGTGGACTCAGATAAAGCAAGGCTTCAAAAAGGTGAGATTACTCTTACTGATTTAGCTCAATCTGAGTCATCACTATCCGGAGCAAAAGCTAACTTAATTAAAGCTAAAACTGAACTACTTGTTGCTAAAAAAAATTTTGAAAGAGTAACAAGAGAAAAGACACCCAACGCAACTAAGTTGAACGAAAATATATATTTAATTTTGCCGGACACTCTTGAGGAATCTCTTCAAATAGCCAATATAAATAATGTTAACCTTTTAATATCTAATTTAAATTACGAAATAGCTGTAAAAGAACTAAATATAGAAAAGGCAAGGCTTTCTCCTTCAGCTTCATTAAACTTCTCAAAATCAGAAAATAAAGATTTTAGTTCAACTGTAGATAAAACTGACGAAGAGACTTTGAAAGCAACTATTACTTGGCCAATAATTAAGGGCGGTGAAAATATTTCATCTATTAAAAAATCAAAATATAATAAGCAACGAAATTTAATTATTTTACAAGATACAAAAAATAAAATAAAAACTGAAATTTCTAATGCATGGTCAAAATATCAATCTTCAAAAAGTGTGCTTAAAGCTACCAAAGCCCAATTAAAAGCAGCAGAAATTGCAAATGAAGGTATTACTTTAGAATATGATTCAGGGAACACTAGAACCACTTTAGAACTAATTCAATCAAGAAGCCTCTTATTAGACTCTCGAATCACTTTTGCAAAATCTGAGAGAGATTTTATAGTATCTCAGTTTGAGCTTGCTAAACAACTAGGCTCTTTATCTTTAAAATCAATAAAATAGCCATTTTTTAAGATAATTTTAAATTCTTGTAAAAAAGAACAAAATGTGTACATTTAGTTAACGACTCAAATAATAAAAAAAAGGAAACAAATGACAAAAAATAATTTAAAAATCGTAAAAACAGAGGATAAAAAACAAAAGGAATTAAAAGAAAAAAGCAAGTCTCTAGAAGCTGCCATTAGTCAAATAGACCAAAACTTCGGCAAAGGTTCTGTTATGAGGCTCGGACAACAACAAGCCTTAGATATAGAAGCCGTTTCAACTGGTTCATTAAGTTTAGATCTAGCTTTAGGTATAGGTGGCTTACCAAAAGGTCGTATTGTAGAGATATATGGTCCCGAGTCTTCAGGAAAAACTACTTTGGCCTTACAAGTAGTAGCAGAAGCTCAGAAAGCAGGAGGTGTTTGTGCATTTGTAGATGCGGAACATGCTATGGACCCAGTTTATGCAAAAAAACTTGGCGTTAAAACAGAAGAACTTTTAATTTCTCAACCAGATACAGGTGAACAAGCTTTAGAAATAACAGACACTTTGATTAAATCTGGATCCATTTCAGTTTTAGTTGTGGACTCAGTTGCAGCATTAACACCAAAAGCTGAATTAGAAGGTGAAATGGGTGACCACCACGTAGGTTTACAATCTAGACTTATGAGCCAAGCATTGAGAAAAATTACAGGCTCTGTTTCTAAATCAAATACAATGGTTATTTTCATCAATCAAATTAGAATGAAAATAGGTGTAATGTTTGGAAATCCAGAAACAACATCAGGTGGAAATGCACTTAAATTTTATTCTTCAGTAAGAATGGATATAAGAAGAATAGGTGCAATAAAAGAAAAAGATCAAATTATTGGTAACTCAACAAGAGTTAAAGTAATAAAAAACAAGGTTGCGCCACCATTTAAAGTTGTTGAATTTGATTTAATGTATGGAAAAGGTATCAGTAAATTAGGAGAATTGATTGATCTTGGAACAAAAGCAGGTGTAGTAGAGAAATCAGGAGCATGGTACGCATACAAGGGAGAGAAAATTGGACAAGGTAGAGAAAATGCTAAAATCTATCTCCAAAAAAATCCAAATGTGGCAGTAGAGATAGAGAAAATAATCAGAGATCAAGCTGCTACTATTACTAAAGAACTAGAGGGCAATCCTTCTACAAACGAAAAAATTAGCGATACAAAGGAAGAGGAATAATTCCTAAGCCGTCGTTTTAAACGGGAAGCTTTTTTAAGTTTCCCGTTTCCCATGAAATAACAACTTAAAATAGAATTAACCTACATTTTGTAGGCGTCTAGGTTGTATTGAAATAAAAGATGTACAAATAAGGTCATTTTGGTTTTAATAGTTAATAAATAAAAAGGAGAAACTAATGAGCACACAAAAAGCTACAAGTATGAAAGTGTCATCAGTTCTAGATACCTCTCATTTAAAAGTCAAATTTCCATTTAAAGCTAAATACGGAAACTTTATAAATGGCAAATTTGTAGAGCCAATTTCAGGTAAATATTTCGACAATGTTAGCCCGATATCAAATGAGAAGATCTGTTCAGTTGCACGTTCAAATGAGAAAGACGTAGAGTCCGCGTTAGATGCAGCTCACGCAGCTTTCCTAGAATGGGGAAAGACAGATATCACTACTAGATCTAACATTTTAAACAAAATAGCTGATGTTATTGAAAAAAATCTAAACCTATTAGCTACTGCTGAATGTTTAGATAATGGTAAGCCAATTAGAGAGTGTATGGCAGCAGACTTACCATTGGTAATTGATCATTGGAGATATTTTGCTGGAGTGATAAGAGCTGAAGAAGGATCAATTGCTGAAATAAGTAATAATCAATACTCTTACAATTTTCATGAACCTTTAGGAGTTGTAGGTCAGATTATTCCTTGGAACTTTCCATTATTAATGGCAACATGGAAATTAGCACCGGCTCTTGCAGCAGGGAATTGTGTTGTATTAAAACCAGCAGAACAAACACCGGCATCTATTAATGTTTTAATGGAACTTATTGGAGATTTATTACCTCCAGGCGTAGTTAATATAGTTAGTGGCTTTGGATTGGAAGCGGGTAAACCTTTAGCATCTTCTAAAAGAGTAGCGAAAGTAGCATTTACCGGTGAAACAACTACTGGAAGATTAATTATGCAGTATGCAGCGCAAAATATAATTCCCATTACGTTGGAGTTAGGCGGAAAATCTCCAAACATTTTCTTTGAAGATGTCATGGAAAAAGATGATGACTTCTTTGATAAATGTATTGAAGGTTTTGTAATGTTCAATCTAAACCAAGGTGAAGTTTGCACTTGTCCAAGCAGAGCTTTAATTCAAGAGTCAATCTATGATAAATTCATGGAGAGAGCTATTGCAAGAACTAAAGCTGTAAAACAAGACAATCCTCTAAAAATGGAAACGATGATTGGAGCTCAAGTGTCATTAGAGCAGATGGAAAAGATTAAATCTTATCTTGATCTCGGTAAAAAAGAGGGCGCTAAAGTTCTAGCCGGAGGAAGTGTAGCCAAACTTAACAGTGGATTGGAAAAAGGAAACTTTATTCAACCTACTATTTTTGAAGCTAAAAACAACATGCGTATCTCTCAAGAAGAGATTTTTGGACCAGTTGTATCTGTAATTAAATTTAAAGATGAAGCAGAGGCATTAAAAATTGCTAACGATACTCTTTACGGTTTAGGAGCAGCAGTATGGACTAGAGATGGCAACACAGCTCACAGAATGGGTAGAGGAATACAAGCAGGAATAGTATGGACAAATTGTTATCATGCTTATCCAGCTCACTCGCCATTTGGTGGTTATAAACAGTCTGGAGTCGGTAGAGAAACGCATAAAATGATGCTTAATCATTATCGACAAAATAAAAATCTTCATGTTTCTTACGCTGAGAAGAAATTGGGATTCTTTTAAACAATAATATATAATGGCCCATGATTCTAAATCATGGGCCGTACATTAAAAATGAAAGTATCTGCAACTCAATCAGCACTGAGTCTATTATCTAAACTCCAAGAGAAATATGGTCAAAAATTAATGTTTCATCAATCCGGAGGATGTTGCGATGGCAGTGCTCCTATGTGTTTTCAAGAGGGTGAGTTTCCTTTAGGTGATAATGATATTAAACTAGGTGAAATTGGAGGTGTTCCTTTTTATATGAATGGTGATCAATATGAAAAGTGGAAACATACTGACCTTACCATAGATGCTGTAAAGGGTATTGGAGGAATGTTTTCGTTGGATAATGGGACCGGACAAAGGTTCTTAACAAAATCAGAAATATGCCTAGTAGTCGATAACGAAAAGCAAAAAACCGGTTAATCTCTTTATAGACAACCTTTCAAATATCTGTATTTAATTAAATATGGGCCAAATTTTACTTACAGATGTAAGAAAAAAATTTTTAGATTATTTTAAAAAAAACAATCATCAGATTGTTGAGTCTAGTAATTTAGTTCCAAATAATGACCCTACTTTAATGTTTACCAATTCTGGAATGGTTCAGTTTAAAAATGTATTTACTGGTTTAGAAAAGAGACAATATAAAACCGCTACTACATCTCAAAAATGTGTAAGAGCTGGTGGAAAACATAATGATTTAGAAAACGTAGGATACACCCCACGTCATCACACTTTTTTTGAGATGTTGGGTAATTTTTCTTTTGGAGATTATTTTAAAGAACAAGCAATTCTCCATGCTTGGACTTTGCTCACTAAAGATTTTAATTTACCAAAAGATAAATTATCAGTTACAGTTTTTCATGAAGACGAAGAGTCATTTAAATTATGGAAAAAAATAGCAGGCTTAAAAGATGAAAAGATTATTAGAATAGCCACGTCAGATAACTTTTGGTCAATGGGTGATACGGGCCCATGCGGGCCTTGCTCAGAAATTTTTTATGATCATGGTGAAAAATTAAAAGGCGGACCTCCAGGAAGCATCGATGAGGATGGTGATAGATTCATAGAAATTTGGAATTTAGTTTTTATGCAATTTGAACAGATTTCGAAAGATAAAAGGATAAATTTACCTAAGCCGTCAGTCGACACAGGCATGGGCTTAGAGAGAATGACTGCAGTTCTTCAAGGCACCCATGATAATTATAATATTGATCATTTTAAAAAAATAATGAATTCATCTTCAGTACTTTTAAAATCGCCAATAGACAATAAAACAATAGCAAGTCACAGAGTTATAGCTGATCATTTGAGAGCAAGTAGTTTTTTAATTTCAGAAGGAATTTTACCATCTAATGAAGGGAGAGGTTATGTTTTACGAAGGATTATGAGACGTGGTATGAGACACGCACATACACTCGGAGGAAACGATATAATTTTTTATAAGCTATTTAATGTTTTATTAAATGAAATGAAAGAAAGTTATCCAGAGCTAAATACGAGTAAAGATTTAATAGTTGAGACACTTAGGAACGAAGAAGAAAAATTTTCTTCATTACTTGAAAGAGGAATTAAAATTTTAGACGAAAATTTAGAAAAAGTTCAAAACAAAACTCTTCCAGGTGAAATAGCTTTTAAGCTTTATGATACATACGGTTTTCCATTTGACCTAACAGCTGATATTCTAAGAGCAAAAGATATCAAAGTAGACAGCAAAGGTTTTGATAAGGAGATGTCAAAAAGTAAAGCTTTGGCAAGAGCTAATTGGAAAGGTTCAGGAGATAAATCTGTAGAGGAAAGATGGTTTAAGATAAGAGAAGATCTTAATCCTACAGAATTTTTAGGTTATGAATTTGACAAAGCTGAGGGTGTAGTAATTAAAATTTCAAAAAATGATAAATTTGTTAATTCAGCAAGCTCTGGAGATGAAATTGAGATTATTTCAAATCAAACTCCATTTTATGGAGAATCAGGCGGTCAAGTGGGTGACCAAGGCTATATTTTTAATTCAGATTGTAAAATAAAAATAAATGATACTCAAAAAAAAATGGGAGATCTCTTTGTTCATTATGGTAAAATTGAAAATGGATCATTGACTGTTGGGCAGAATATTAATTTGGAAATTGACAATATAAAAAGAAATAAATCAAAAGCCAATCATTCTGCTACACATTTATTACACGAATCGTTAAGAAGGACTTTAGGTAAGCATGTTATGCAAAAAGGGTCATTGGTTTCTCCAGAAAGATTAAGGTTTGACTTTAGTCACAATAAACCAATTAAAAAAGAAGAAATTGTCAAAATAAACAAAATAGTTAATGATATCGTTGAAGGCTCGTCTGATATCCAAACAAGAATTATGACTCCAAAAGAGGCAGTTAATATGGGGGCTTTGGCATTATTTGGTGAAAAATATGGTAAAGAAGTGAGAGTAGTTTTTATGGGAAAAGAAAATAACGGTTTTTTTTCAACTGAATTATGCGGAGGAACTCACGTTAAAAACACTAAAGAAGTTGGTAAATTTAAAATTGTTAGCCAATCATCCATTGCTTCAGGGGTGAGAAGAGTAGAGGCGTTAAGAGATAAACAATTGGAAGAGTACGAAAGAAATCAAAAACAGGATCAATCTTTAAAAGAAAAAAATCTCAAAAAAGAAATAGAATTGATAAAAAATGAATTACAAAATTTAAACATAAAACCAGATTATAAACATAATGCTGATTTATCAGACAATCTCAAGAACTTAAACAAACAATTAAGTAGAGTAAAAATTGAAAATACCAAGAAAGATAAAAACAAAAATAAAATAAAAGATAAAAAAGTTGGAAGTATTATAATAAGAGAACAAATTTTAAAAGATTTTCCACCAAAGGAGCTTAGAAGTATTATCGATCAAGGAAAAAAAGATATTAAATCAGGAATTATAATTAGCATTTCTATATTTGAGAATAAGGTTGGCTTAGCAGTAGGAGTTTCTCAAGATTTGATTTCAAAATATGATGCCGTCAATTTAGTTAAAATTGGTTCAGAAATTTTGGAAGGCACAGGAGGTGGTGGTAGGAAAGATTTTGCACAAGCTGGAGGAGCGAATAAAGATAATATTGAGAAAGTTTTTAAGGCAATAGTTAAAAAGATTAATTAAGTTTCTTTTGTAAATTGCCATCTATCGACTCTAGAAACTGATTTGTAGTTAAATATTTAGCTGATTTTTCAATTAAAATTGCTAAATCTTTGGTCATTAATCCACTTTCAACTGTTTCGATACACACTTTTTCTAAAGTTGAAGCAAATTTAACAAGTTCGTTATTATTATCTAGTTTTCCTCTATGATTTAAACCTCTTGTCCATGCAAATATTGATGCTATAGGATTAGTGGAAGTCTCATTTCCTTGTTGATGAATTCTATAGTGTCTTGTTACAGTGCCATGAGCAGCCTCTGACTCTACAGTTTTTCCATCTGGTGTCATCAATACGCTAGTCATTAAGCCTAAAGAGCCGAATCCTTGAGCTACGGTATCAGATTGAACATCGCCGTCATAGTTTTTACAAGCCCAAACATAACCTCCGTTCCATTTCATAGCGCATGCAACCATGTCGTCAATTAATCTATGTTCATATGTAATTGAAGTTTTTTCAAATTTATCTTTAAATTCTTTTTCATAAACATCTTGGAATAAATCCTTAAATCTACCATCGTAAACCTTAAGGATTGTATTTTTAGTTGATAAATAAACTGGCCATTTTCTTTCAAGACCATAATTCATACATGCTCTTGCAAAATTCTTAATTGAATCATCCAAATTATACATAGTCAAAGCAGTACCAGATCCAGGAAAATCAAAAACTTTAAATTCTTTTTTAATTTTTCCATCTTTAGAAGTCCATTTAACCTCAAGATTTCCTTCTCCAGGAATTAAAAAGTCAGTAGCTCTATATTGATCTCCAAAAGCATGTCTTCCGATTACAATCGGCTGTGTCCATCCCGGAACTAATTTTGGAACATTCTTACAAATTATTGGTTCTCTAAAAACAGTACCACCTAATATGTTTCGAATTGTTCCATTTGGCGATCTCCACATTTTTTTAAGTTTAAATTCCTTAACTCTAGCTTCATCAGGTGTAATAGTGGCACATTTAACACCTACTCCATATTGCTTGATAGCATTAGCCGCATCTGTAGTAATTTGGTCGTCAGTTTTATCTCGGCTTTCCATTCCTAAATCATAGTATTTTAAATCTATATCAAGATAAGGTTTAATGAGTTTATCTTTGATAAATGACCATATAATTCTTGTCATTTCGTCGCCATCTAACTCGACTACTGGATTTTTAACTTTTATTTTAGCCATAAAATATTGATTGATAATCTTTGATTTTTATACATATTAAGAAAAATTTAGCAAACTTAAAATTATGTTTAATTCGATATTTCCAAAGATTCATAAAGAGGGTTATAAATTCTTAGCAATTTCTATTTTATTAACTTTTATAGTTTTATTTTTCTCAGGATTTTTAGGCGCAATATTAATCTTAGTAACAATATGGGTTTATTATTTTTTCAGAGATCCCGAAAGGTTTTCAATTGGCGATGATAATTTTTTAGTAAGTCCTGCAGATGGTTTGATTACTGATATTTCAGAAAAAAGCGGTCCCGAAGAATTAAAGTTAGAAAATATATCATTTACTAAAGTAAGTGTATTTATGAATGTATTCAATTGTCACGTAAATCGAATACCGTCTTCAGGAACGATAGAAGAGATTTTTTATAAACCAGGAAAATTTTTAAATGCATCTCTTGATAAAGCTAGCGAAGAAAATGAAAGAAATTTTTTTAAGATTAAGTTAAATGATGGAGAACAAATTATAATTTGCCAAATCGCTGGACTTATTGCAAGGAGAATTGTTTGCGAAGTTGAGCAGGGTCAACAATTAAAGCAAGGTGAAAGAATAGGAATGATTAGATTCGGAAGTAGAGTTGATATTTATTTCAAAAATAAAAAAGTATTGGCAAAACTCGGTCAAAACGTTGTAGCAGGTGAAAGCCTATTGGCATCCAAATGATTGAAAAAAATAAAAAATTTAATTTAGTTTCATCCAAGAAGACAAGATATTTGCTTCCAAATATTTTAACTTTAGCTGGAGTTTGTTTAGGTATCAGTTCCATAAAATTTTCAATCGACGGTAATTATAATTTAGCAGTAACATTAATTCTATTTGCAGCAATTTTAGATGCTCTAGATGGAAGAATAGCTAGATTAATTAAGGGAACATCAGAATTTGGTAAAGAACTTGACTCTTTAACAGATTTTGTAAGTTTTGGTATTGCTCCAGTTTTTATTCTATATTTTTGGGAATTAAATAATTATGGTAATTTAGGATGGGCAATAACTCTTATTTATTCAGTATGTTGCGTATTAAGATTAGCTAGATTTAATTTGACTAAAATAGAAGTAGCACAAGAATGGAAAAATAATTTTTTTGAAGGTATACCCTCCCCAGCTGGTGGAATATTAATTTTGATGCCATTAATCTATGAACTTACAAATCTAGACTTTGGATTAAACATTAAAGATTTAACACCATATTTAACGCTATTAATTGCAATTTTATTAGTGAGCAAAATTCCGACTTTAGCTTTAAAAAAAATATCCATATCTCCTAAGGGTACAGTTTTTTTACTATTAGGTATCGGATTAGTTTTTATTTCACTACTATTTTATACACATGAAACACTTTTAATTTTTGGTATAGTTTATTTAATGTCTTTACCAATAAGTATAATAATATATAGCAAACAAAATAAAAAAAATTTAGAGAAAATATCTGAGGATAGCCATGAAGATATTTTGTAATGAAAAAATCTAAGAAAACTAAAAAAAGTAATTCTTGGAAAATAAAGCAACATAGAGATCAATATTTCAAAAAATCTAAAACTTTAGGTTATAGATCAAGAGCCTCGTTTAAATTAATTGAAATAAATAAAAAATTTAAATTTATTAATAAAAATACAAATTTATTGGATTTAGGAGCCTTTCCTGGAGGATGGTCTCAAGTGGCAGCTAAAATAATAAAGTCTGGAAAAATACTTGCTATAGATATCAAACAAATAGAGCCTATAAAAAATGTCAATTTCGTTAAGGGTGATTTTTTTGAAGAAGGGGTCAAGAATGAAGTACTTAAGTATTTCAACTCAAATTTAGATGTAATTGTCTCAGATATGGCCTCTAATACTACTGGAAATAAATCATTAGATTCGATTAGAACCAATAATTTATGCATTGAAGTGATAAATTTTTCAAAAAAAATCCTTAAAACTAGGGGTGTTTTAATATCAAAGCTTTTTATGGGAGAAGACTTTTTAGAGGTAAAAAAGCTAGCAAAATCTTTATTTGAAAAAGTAAACTTTTTTAAGCCAAACTCTAGTAGAAAAGAGTCTAAAGAAACTTATATACATTGTGAATTTTTAAGGACTTTATAAAATTTTATAATTGTATATAAGTTAATATGGAAACAATAAAAGAATCTCTTACCTTTGACGACGTTTTGTTACTCCCAAAGTATTCCTCAGTGCTCCCAGCAGATACTGACATCAATTTACAATTAACAAAAAAAATATCTTTAAAAGTTCCTTTTTTAACATCTGCAATGGATACTGTAACAGAGTCAAAAATGGCTATTGGCATAGCTAAAGAGGGCGGAATGGGGATAATACATAGAAATTTAGATATTAAAAATCAATCATTAGAAGTAAAAAAAGTAAAAAGTAAAAAATTATATGTAGGAGCAGCAATAGGAACTAATCAAGAAGATTTAGATAGAGCAAGGTCACTTTCGCAGAATGGGGTTGATTTAATTGTAATAGATACAGCTCATGGACATAGCAAAAAAGTTTTAAATATCTTAGAAAAAATAAAAAAGAATATAAAAAATGTTCCAGTTTGTGTTGGAAATATTGCGACTGGAGATGCTGCAAAAAAATTGTATAATTCTGGAGCAGATATTATAAAAGTTGGAATTGGACCAGGGTCTATTTGTACAACAAGAATGGTATCAGGAATAGGTGTTCCTCAAATATCTGCAATAATGGAAGTAAAAAAAACATTAATTAATAAAAAGGTTAAAATTATTTCTGATGGAGGTATAAAATTTTCCGGAGATATTGCAAAAGCTTTAGCTGCTGGAGCCAATGCTATTATGATGGGCTCAATATTTGCTGGAACTGAAGAAAGTCCGGGGAAAAAGTATAAAATTAGAGGAAAAACTTACAAACAATATCGAGGAATGGGCTCAATAGGAGCAATGTCAGCAGGATCGGCAAACAGATATTTTCAAACAAATTTTAAGGATAAGTCAAAATTTGTGCCAGAGGGTGTAGAAGGAAGGGTAGAATATAAAGGAGAACTATCAAAAATAATATATCAATTACAAGGTGGATTGAGATCTTCAATGGGATATATCGGAGCAAAAAATTTGGGAGAAATTAATAAAAAAGCAAAATTTATAAAAATTACAAAAGCCGGTTTTTATGAAAGCATGGTTCACAGCGTAGAAATGACGCAAAAAACTATAAATTTTAAATTATGATAAGAAAAATTTATAACATTTTATTAATTGTATTGTTTCTACCAAATATATTATTTGCTAAATCAGAATTTCTTAAAGATGGAATTAATCTTTTTAATAAAAACAAGTTTCAAGATGCGAAATTTAAATTTGAACAAGACATACTTTTTAATCCTAAGAGCGAGTTATCATATTTATACCTATCTAAAATATTTAAGAAACAAGATAAAAAAGAATTAGAGGAACAAAATTTAAATACAGTAATGTTATTGAATCCAAAAAATGAAGAGGCAATTTATAATCTTGCAAAACTTAAATTAATTGCATCAGACTTTGAGACAAGTAAGAAATTAAACAAAAAATTAATGTCAATTTGCAATAATTTCTGTAACAAAAGCGAAAAACTGAAAATTGAAATTGAAAATTTATCTAAAGAATAAATGCAATTTCAAAATGAAAAAGAAAGCGTTTTAATAATTGATTTTGGTTCACAATTAACAAAATTAATTGCAAGAAGAATTAGAGAACTTGGTGTCTACTCTGAAGTAATTACACCCAGGGAATTAATTAAATATAAAGATTATCATAATATTAAAGGGATTATTCTTTCCGGTGGACCATCAACTGTCACAGAAAAGAAATTTCAAACTATTCCAAAAAAAATATTTAACAAAAAAATTCCTATTTTAGGCATATGTTATGGATTGCAATTGATATCAAAAATTTTAGGTGGAAAAATTAAACCTTCAAAAAAAAGAAGAGAGTTTGGGAGAGCCTTTTTAATAAAAAAAAAAAAATCACTTTTAATAAAGAATTTTTTAAAATCTAAAATTTCAGTATGGATGAGCCATGAAGATGCAGTAGTAAAATTACCTAATAATTTTAAAATTATAGCGTCTACCAAAAATTCAAAACTTACTATAATAGAAAATTCGAAAAAAAAAATTTATGGAGTTCAATTTCACCCTGAAGTAACACATACAGATAATGGAAAACAAATTTTCAAAAATTTTTTATTTTTAATTTGTAAAGTGAAAAAAAGATGGAATGTAAAGTATCAAAAAAAAAAGTTAATAAAAGTAATAAGAAATGTAGTAAAAAAAGATAAAGTTATTTGTGCTTTGTCTGGTGGAGTCGATAGTAGTGTAGTTGCATTATTGATAAATAAAGCAGTTAAAAAAAGATTAATCTGTATTATGGTTAATAATGGTTTAATGAGAAAAAATGAATTTAAATATACTTACAATATATTTAAAAAAAAATATAAACTTAATGTAAAACTTATTGACTCATCTAAACTTTTTTTAAAAAAATTAAAAGATGTTTCTAATCCTGAAAAGAAAAGAAAAATAATTGGAAATTTGTTTGTACAAATTTTTGAAAAAGAGTCTAAAAAAAACAAAAATATTAAATATTTGGCTCAAGGAACATTATATCCGGACATCATTGAAAGTAAATCATCTACAGGTAGCAAAACTTCAAAAATAAAATCACATCATAATGTAGGAGGATTACCTAAAAAGATGAATTTAAGAATAATAGAACCACTAAAGGAATTTTTTAAAGATGAAGTGAGAATTTTAGGTAGTTCACTTGGCCTGGTAAAAAGTATTAATTACAAACATCCTTTTCCTGGTCCTGGACTTGGTATTAGAATTATAGGAAATATAACACGTGAAAGAATAAGGATACTTCAAGAAGCAGATTATATATTCATAAATGAATTAATTAAAAGCAATCTTTATGATAAAATATGGCAAGCTTATGCAGCTCTATTACCTGTTAAAACAGTTGGTGTTATGGGTGACTCAAGAACCTATGAAAACATTTGTTTGCTAAGAGCTGTTACTTCTGAAGATGGGATGACAGCAGATTATTTTAGTTTTCCAAAAAACTTTTTAGATAGTATATCTAATAAAATTATAAATAATGTTAGAGGAGTGAATAGAGTAGTTTATGATATAACTTCAAAACCTCCTAGTACAATCGAATTAGAATAATGAAAAAAAAAATTAAAAAAATTCTCTTAAAAAAAAATAAAAAAAAATTAGTGTGTTTAACAGCTTACTCAAAATCAATAGCTAAAATTTTAGACAATTATTGTGATATAGTTTTAGTAGGTGACTCAATGGCAAATGTTCTTTATGGACATAAAAATACACATAAAATTAATTTAGATACAATTATACAACATACTCTTAGTGTGAAAATGGGTATTAAAAAATCTTTATTAGTAGTTGATATGCCCAAAGGAACTTATAATGATGAACATATAGCTCTTAAAAATGCTAAATTATTAATTAAAAAAACTAGATGTGATGCTATAAAATTAGAGAGTAATAAAAAAAATTATAAAATAATAAAATTTTTAGTAAAAAATAATATTTCTGTAATGGGGCATGTTGGGTATACACCTCAATTCAAAAAAAAATTTAGGATAGAGGGTCTTTCAAAAATACAGGTTTCGAAAATTCTTAAAGAAGCTAAATTAATTGAGAACGCTGGGGCTTTTTCAATTGTGCTTGAATGCTTATCCCCGAATGCAGCAAAAGAAATTACAAATAAAATAAAAATACCAACAATTGGAATTGGGTCTTCATCTTTTTGCGATGGACAGATTCTAGTTACAGATGACATGCTAGGAATAAGTGGCTTTTACCCAAAATTTGTAAAAAAATATATAAATTTGAATAGAATTATTGAAAAAGCTGTAAAAAAATATAGTAGAGATATAAAATTAAGAAAATTTCCTTCAACAAGTAATTTTTTAAATGGATTCAAGTATAGAAAATAGAATAAAATTAAAAGCCCTATTGAAAAATTTTTACAAAAATAACAGATTTAAAATAAATACTTTAATTGTTATATTAATAATTCTTTTTATTTCATTCGTCTTATTTAAAATTTATGAAAATAAAAAAAATAATTTAGTCGCTGAGAAGTATATACGTGCAGGTATTTATTTAGCATCTGATAAAAAAGATGAAGCTAAAATAATTTATGAGGAAATAATTTTGAATAAAAATAAGATCTATGCAGTATTATCTTTAAACACTATTATAGAAAAAGAGCTAATATCAGATAAAAAAATTATCATAAAATATTTTGAGATTTTAGAAAAATCTAAATTATCAAAGGAAAACCAAGATCTTATAACTTTGAAAAAAGCACTATATTTAATAAAATCTTCTGAGGAGATAGAGGGTAATAATCTTCTTAAAAAATTAATTGAAAAAAATTCAACATTAAAGTCAATAGCTGAAGAATTAGTTGAAAATTAGTTTAATGAAATTATTCTATATCATTTTAATTTTTTTATTATGCAACTGTTCATTTGATAACAAAACTGGGATATGGAAAAATGAAAATAATCCTTCTAAAAACAAAGATCAGAGCGTTTTTAAAGATTTTGAAAAAATAACATTTGTTAATGAAATATTCAATAAAACTATTCAATTAAAAAGAAATTTCAAATTCAATTTAGACGAGCCCGTTACATCTGATTATTGGAAAGATTATTTCTATGGGAAAAATAATAATACAGAAAATTTCAAATACAGTGACTTAAATAAAATAATTTTTAAAAGCAAAAAATTAACTAGAAATAAAACAAACAACTACTTACTTTTTGAAAAAAATAATTTAATTGTTAGTGACCTAAAAGGAAACATTATAGTTTATTCAATAAATAATAAATCAATTATTGCAAAATTTAATTTTTATAAAAAAAAATATAAAAAAATTAATAAAATATTAAGTCTTATTGTAGAAAACAATGTTATTTATATAACAGATAATATCGGTTATATTTATGCATATAATTACAATAAAAATCAAATATTATGGGCAAAAAATTATAAGAAACCGTTTAGATCTAACTTAAAATTACATAATAATAAAATTATTGCATCAAATCAAAATAATGATTTACTTATTTTAGAAAAATTAAATGGAAATTTAGTGAAATTAATTCCATCAGAAGAAACCGTTATTAAAAATTTATTTATTAATAATTTATGTTTAAGTAAAAACCAAATCCTTTTTCTAAATACATACGGTTCTTTGTACTCAATTAATAAAGATGACTATGAATTAAACTGGTTTTTAAACTTAAATAAATCATCTAATTTAAATTATACAAACTTATTTTACGGAAGTGAAATTGTTAGTCATGACAGTAAAATATTTATTTCCTCTAATGAAAATTTTTACATTATTGACTCGAAAACTGGCTTTATTATTACCAAAAAAAATTTCTCGCTAATTTCAAGACCTGTAATAAATAGAAAAAATGTCTTTTTAATTTCAAAAAATAACTTTCTTATTTCAATGGATATAAATTCAGGAAGAATTAATTACTCTTACGATATTGGTCGAAAAATTGCGAATTTTATTAATTCAAAGAAAAATGAAATAAAGATTAAAACACTTCTTATCGTTAACAATGGAATATTTATTTTTCTAAAAAATTCATACGTTATTAAACTTAATATTAAAGGGGAAATAAAAGAACTAATTAAATTGCCGTCTAAGTTACAATCTCATCCAATTTTTATTGATAATTATTTACTTTATTTGGATAAAAGAAATAAATTGTTTTTAATAAATTAATTACTCGATTTTCCACTTAACAGTGATAGCTGTTTAATCTTCATTCCTTTCAAATTATCATGAGGTTTAATTGGATAATCTCCAGTGAAATAGTGATCGCTAAACTGTGGATAATTTATATTTCTCTCTTTTCCTATTAAAGCAGAATATAAACCTTTAATACTTAGAAATTTTAAACTTTTTGCTTGAATGTAGTCACACATTTCTTGATTACTTTTTATGTTTGCTAACAGTTCTTTTTTTGAAGGCATATCAACACCATAAAAATCAGGGTATTTAATTTCAGGACAAGCTATCCTCACATGTACTTCTTTAGCACCAGATTCATAAAGCATTTTAACAATTTTATGACAAGTCGTTCCCCTAACCAGAGAGTCATCAATAAGAATTATTGACTTATTTTGAACAATTGTTTTTGTTGAACTTAATTTAAGCTTAACACCTAAACTACGTATATTTTGACTTGGCTCGATAAAAGTTCTTCCAACATAATGATTTCTAATTAAACCTAATTCAAAATATTTTCTTGATTGTTCTGCATACCCTAAAGCAGCTGGAACTCCTGAGTCAGGAACAGGAACAACCAAATCAGCTTTTAAATCGGTTTCCTTAGCTAATTCACAGCCTAATTTTTTTCTGTATTCGTAAGCGCATTTATTTTTAATTAAACTGTCAGGTCTTGCAAAGTAAATATATTCAAAAACACAAGGCCTAGGTTTCTGTTTAGGAAATGGCTTAATAGAATTTAATTTATTATTTTCTATGATAATTATTTCACCATTTTCAACTTCCCTTATAAAGGTAGCGCCAACTATATCTAAAGCACATGTTTCTGATGCGAATATGTAAGAGTTTTTTAATTTTCCAATAACTAATGGTCTGATACCAAATGGATCCCTTACACCGATTAATTTTTTATTTGTCATTAAAACTAAAGAATATCCACCTTGAATTTGGAATAACGCGTCTATAAGTTTGTCTAAAAACTTTTCCCTTACAGATTTAGCTATTAGCTGAACAATTGTTTCAGTGTCACTTGTGGTTCTAAAAATTGCTCCCCCTTTTACTAAAGTTTCTCTAAGCAAAAGTGCATTAGTCAAGTTTCCGTTGTGAGCAACACTTAAACCGCCCATATGCAAGTCAGCAAAAAAAGGTTGAATATTTCTTAAAGATGTTTCACCTGTTGTTGAATATCGATTATGTCCAATTGCAAATTTCCCAGGAAGTTTTTTTAATGTTAAAGAGTCAGTAAAATGATCCCCAACTAATCCTTGTCTTTTTTCTGAATGATAATTGTTACCATCATAAGATACTATACCACATCCTTCTTGCCCTCTATGTTGCAACGCATGTAAGCCTAGAGCAACTAATGCAGATGCATCTTCATGGTTTGATACACCAAAAATACCGCATTCTTCTCTTAATTTATCAGTATTATATCTTTTCAATTTTTTCTTTCGTATTAATTATATCTTCTCCTGAAGGAAATTCTTGTATTAAAATTTCTTTGCCTTTAAAAATTATATTAAAAGAATAAGCTTTATCAGCTGATATACCCCAATTTTGATAAGGATAAAACCAATTAAAAATCGTAAATAAACATACAAAAACAATATATCCTTTTAAAAAGCCAAATAAAAATCCAAAACCTTTATCAATAGAACCAACACCTGTCCATGTAACTGCTCTGCTTAAAGTTCTACCAATTAATATTGTTATAAAAAGAGTGAAAATAAATATACCTGCACCTAGTCCTAGACTATTAATAAATTCAGACTTTACATATTCACTTACTATAGGTTGAAATTTAGGAACTAAAATTATTGTTATAATTGTTGATAGAATCCATTTCGTAAATGAAATTAAACTTAGAGAGAAACCTTTTAGGAAACATTGAATTACATTGTAGGTTAAGATGAAGAGAAAAAGTACGTCAAATAAATTTATTTGATTAATGATATTTTCAAAAAGATTTAACATTAACTAAGACCATTTATCTCTTGACCGAATGGTTTAAGAAACAATATGAGTTTTGGAAGTAAAGTTAATACAGATAACATCGCAAGCATCATTGCAATGCCAGTAAAAACACCAAAGTATATAGTAGGTATGAAATTAGATAGTACTAAAATAGAAAAACCAAAAACTATAGTGATTGAAGTATTTAAAATTGCTATACCTACAGTATTATGACATCTGTCTAGTGTATTTTTATAATTATTTATTTTTAGAAACTCCTCTCTAAATCTATAGATGTAATGAATACTATTATCAACTGCTATACCAATTGTAATTGCAGCGATTGTAATAGTCATCATATCGAGCGGAATTTCTAAAAGACCAATTAAACCTAGAATAAAAAAAGCTGCAATAAAATTGGGAACGACTCCAATAATGGATATAATTATATTCCTAAACAATATAAAAAACATTAAAAAAATGCCCAATATAACTATACCCAAAGTAAGTATTTGAGATTTAAATAAACTTTGTAAAAGATTATTAAATAATATTAATACTCCCGCTAATTTATACTCCTTTTTTTCTAAATCCAGTTTAGTACTTAGATCATTTTCAATTCTTTTGATTAAGTCATTTCTTCTTAGATTTTCAGATGAGTCCTTTATTCTTATACTTATTCTTGCTTCATCTTTTTCAACAGAAATATAGGGTGAAACTATTTCATTTTTGATTGCCTCTGGTATTTTACTATATAAAACTGCAATCTCTAAACTTTGTAATTCTTTTTTATTTAAATCTTCAGCAACTCTTAAAATAGACCCAAATGAAAGCACTTTTCCAATTTCTGGTAATGAGTCTAAATAATCGTGTACTTTAATTATTTTATCCATTTTATCTCTAGTAAACCAATATTTGGCTTTATCCTCGTTTTTTTCACTTTCTTCCTCCCATTCATCAAATTCGTCCTCATCTTCGTTATTTTCTGATTTTGTTGGAAATTTTAGAATAATATTTAATGGTGTAGTTCCTCCTAGTTCATCGTCTATTTTTTTCATTCCTTTATAAATTTCTGTTTCTTTATCAAAATAATTTATAAAACTATTTTCCACTTCAAGTTTTAATATTCCAACTATGCTAAATATTATTATTAAAAAAGTAGCTCCAAAAATTAATACACTATTATTTTTTGTAAAAGATCCAAGTGCTGATGTAATTAAAGATTTTTCTGTATCTTTCAGCCCAATTTCATCTTCAGAAGAAAGAAGGTTAATTAACGACGGTAACAATAAAAATGTGATACATAAGGAAACAATTAGCCCTAAAGTCATCATCCAACCAAAATCAATTATTGGTTTTATTCCACTAAAAACTAATGATAGAAAAGCACATATAGTTGTGAGAACAGTGTAGAGTATAGGCAACATCATTTTTTTACTTGCTTCGAATACAACCTCATCCTTTGTAAGTTGAGGAAACTCTTTTTTTAATTGTAAGTATCTCACTGTGATATGGATATTCATTGCCATATTTAAAATAAGCATTAAAGCTATAAAATTTGATGATATGACTGTTACCTTCCAACCAAATAAACCTAACAATCCAATCATTACAATTACAGAAGTTGCACAGCCTAATAATGGCATTAAAACCCATTTAAAATTTTTAAAAATAAACCATAGTGTGAAAATAATAAATACAAATACTCCAATTCCGAACACGACAATATCACTTTTAATATAACTCATCATATCATCAGCAATCATTGGAATACCTCCTAAATGTATTTTTGCATTTTCCCCATACTTGCTAATTACATCTCTTATTTCACTGATATTTTGATGGTTTCTAATATTATATAAATTTTTATAATCTTCGTATTCTTTATTAAATTTTTTAAAATTTATTTTTTCTTCTTTTGTTAATCCTATCTCTTTAGATTGATAAAAATATTTATCTTTAATCTTGATGTACTCTGATAATCTCTCATCTTTTTTAAGATAGACAACTATACCAGATGTCTTGCCGTCTTCACTTATCACATAATTTTTGTATATAGGACTATTTATAATTTCATCAAATCCTCTTTTTCTATCAATTTCAGGGTATGACAAAGTTTTATAATTTTTTAATCTTTCCATCAAACTTTCATCTGTGCTTTTCAAAAGAGGTACATCAATTATTGTTACTACACTATCCACCCAGGATAGTTTTTCAATTTTTGATTTAAGTAACTGAAGATTTAAAATTGTTTCTTTATCAGTAAAACTTTTAATTGGAGTATAAGTTAATACAAGAAAATCTTTTGAACCATAAGTTTGATTTACTTCTCTTAAATACTTAAGATCAGGATCTCCCTCAAGTAATAGTGCATCAGATGATGCATCTAAATTGAAATTTTTTGAGTGATATAATGAAAAAATTACCGTAACGGTTATACAAAATAGAGTAATCTTTGAAAAATCTATAATAATTTTTTTATAAATACTGGCGAACATGAAACAAATCAGATATATCTTAATTTTATTATAACTAAAGAAAAAACTGATACTAATTTTTACTTAAATCTTTAAATTTAGTGTAAATTCCTTCAAATTCGACTTTTACTGTTCCGGTAGGTCCATGTCTTTGTTTGCCTAAAATAATATCAGCTAATCCATTAACATCATTCATTTTTGATTGCCATTCTGCATGTTCGATTGATCCTAATTTTGGTTGCTTCCTCTCTAAATAGTAAGCTTCCCTATAAACAAACATTACAACATCTGCGTCTTGTTCAATAGATCCAGACTCTCTTAAATCTGCTAACTGTGGTTGTTTGTCATCTCTTTGTTCAACTGCTCTTGACAATTGTGATAATGCTAAAACAGGAACAGATAATTCTTTGGCTAAAGCTTTTAAGCCTTGTGTTATTTCAGAAATTTCCTGTACACGTCCATCATTTCTATTAGAGCTTGATTTCATTAATTGTATGTAATCAACCACTATTAGATTTAAACCAAATAATCTTTTAATCCTTCTTGCTCTGTTACTTAACGTTGCAATAGTAATTGCTGGAGTTTCATCTATATATAGTGGCAAACTATATATATTTCGCGATGTCTCAATGTATCTATTAATCTCCTCCTCAGTAACTCTACCACGTCTAATATCATCAGATTTTATTCTCGCTTGTTCTGACAATATTCTAGTCGATAATTGTTCTGATGACATTTCTAAAGAAAAAAAAGCTATAGAGGATTTTTCTTGTTTTTTTAAAATATTTTGAGCCGCATTGTAAGCAATATTTGTGGCAAGAGCAGTCTTTCCCATTGAAGGTCTTCCAGCTAAGATTACCAGATCTGATTTGTGTAGACCTCCTAATTTCTCATCTAAGTCTGATAAACCTGTTGGCACACCAACGATACCCTGGTCATTTTGCATTGCTAAAGTGGCCATTTCGATAGTTTGATCTAATGCTTGATTGAATTTAAGGAAAGACTGAGAGAAACTTCCTCTTTCCGCTAAATCAAAAAGAGATTTTTCTGTACCCTCAATTATATTTTCTGCATTTTGTTCCTGAGAATTAGCATTTAAAGTATCAGATGATAATTTATCGGAAATTTGAACTAATTCTCTTCTTAAATACATCTCGTGAATTATTTTTGCATAATCAACCGCTTGTTTAGCGGAACTTGAAAATCTTGTAAGTTTTACTAAATAATCAGTTCCACCAACATCATTCAGCATATTATCTTTTTCAAAATAATTTTTTAAAGTTATTGGATTAGCTATCATCCCCTTATTATTTAAATTTTCAATTACCTCAAAGATTTTTATATGTGCAGGATCATAAAAAGTATTTGAATTTACAATTGATGAAATTTCATCGATAATATCATTGTTAACTAAAATTGAACCTATCAAAGCTTGTTCAGCCTCTAGGTTAGATGGTTGTTTATTTTCTATAGTTTTTGGTACAGATTTTATTTCTTCCACTCAATTATACTAAATTAAAAAACAATACATAATAAGTAAAAAGTTACGCACCTTTTTTTATAATCTGTGGAAAAGTTATTTTGTTTGAACTCTATTTATCTTTATAGAGATTGTGGCTTTTACTTCTGAATGGAAATTAACTTCAACCTTGTAGGTACCAATCTTATTTAATTCATCTTTTATAATTAATTGAGAAGGACTGACTTCAGCATTTTCTTTCTCTTTAATTAAATTAGTAATTTCTTTAGGTTTTATGGATCCATACAAGTCTCCGTTTTCTTTACTTTCCTTAGTAAAAAGAAAGGTCTTATTATTTATTGAGTTTGATATTTCTTTAAATTTATTTTTAATGTCAGTATTCTTCTTATTAAGTTCTTCCTTTTTTTTGGAAACAAATTCAAGATTTTCCTTATTAAATCTAAGAGCTTTTCTTTTTTTCAAAAGAAAATTTCTACCATAACCATTTTTAACTATGACTTTGTCGCCAATATTTCCCAAA
>QBYC01000005.1 GCA_003283025.1 Pelagibacteraceae bacterium AG-325-C03 | reverse complement strand
GATTTATGTCAGCTGTTCCAAAAGAATTAGACGAAACTGCTTATGTAGACGGCTACTCATTTGGAAGATTTTTCTTTAAGATCTTTATTCCAACAATAGCAGCAGGAATAGGTATTACTATGTTTTTCTGTTTTATGTTTTCTTGGGTTGAATTGCTATTGGCAAAGACTCTTACTGCAACTATTGCTAAACCTATCGCAGCAATAATGACAAGAACCTCGAGCACATCAGGATATGAACTAGGTTTATTAGCAGCAGCAGGTAGCTTGACAATCATTCCAGGTGCGGTGGTAATTTACTTTGTAAGAAATTACATCGCAAAAGGATTTGCAATGGGGAGAGTATGATGTTTAAAAATCTTCATGCATCTAGCTGGTCAACCGTTGGTCAGCCAAAAGAGAAAGGACTATTTGATTTTGATTTTATAACGTGGATGGCTTGGACATGGCCAACAGCAAGCTTTTTTATTTTTATTGCAGTTTGTATTACCGTGATGTACTTTTGGGAAAAAAAAGTTCCTGGCGGGTCTCCAAGGAGAGGAATTTTAGGATTAGATACAACTAGAGGCGATAGACTTTTTGTATCTTTGTTAGGGAGTGCATTCATCCACTTAGCTTGGTTAGGTCTAGTTGGTAGTTTACTGTGGATAGCAACAATTATTTGTATTGTTTATTTCGTGCTAGTATTTAAATACGTATAAAATATATATGGTTAAAGTTGGAATAAATGGATTTGGAAGAATTGGACGACTAATTTTAAGAGCACTTTTAGAAAATTATAAAGGTATAATCCAAGTTGTTGGAATAAATGATTTAGGCTCAATTGAAGCTAACGCTCATTTAATTAAGTTTGACAGTACTCATGGAACTTTAAATCATGATGTCAAAACTTCAAGCGATGGTTTTCAAATAGGCGACCAAAATATAAAAGTATTTGCAGAAAAAGATCCCGCTAAATTACCTTGGGGAAAAATAGGTGCAGATGTAGTTTTAGAATGTACAGGTTTTTTCTTAGATAAAACTTCTGCAGGTAAACATATAGAAGCCGGAGCAAAAAAAGTAATTATTTCAGCACCAGCAAAAGAAGTTGATTTTACAGTTGTTCAAGGTGTTAACAGTAAAGATTTAAAAAAAGAACACAATATTATATCTAACGGGTCTTGTACTACGAACTGCTTAGCCCCAGTAGCAATGGTATTAGAAAATACTTTTGGAATCGAATACGGTTATATGACTACAATTCATAGTTATACAGGAGACCAAAAATTGTTAGATACTTTACATAAAGATTTAAGAAGAGCGAGAGCATCAGGAGATGCAATGATACCAACGTCAACAGGTGCTGCAAAAGCTATGAGTTTGGTTCTTCCAAGTCTTAAAGGAAAATTAGATGGAACTGCTATAAGAGTTCCAACGCCAAATGTTTCACTTATAGATTTAACATTTGTAACTAATAAAGAGTTAACGAGTGAAAGTATTAACAATGCCATGACTAAAGCATCAAATGGACCTTTAAAAGGTATACTTGCGACAAACTCGGCTCCACTAGTTTCTAAAGATTTTAATCATAATCCACACAGTTCAATATTTGATTTAACTCAAACACAAGTAATCAAAGGCAAATTTAGCAGGGTTTTGTCTTGGTATGATAATGAATGGGGTTTTTCGAATAGAATGTGTGATACCGCAATCCAAATTGCTGGTCTTATTTAGTTTCTTCGGCTTCTTCAATTAGTTTTAAAGTATGTTTAGGAACATCGGAATAATCTTTCTTTCCAGATTGGGTTGATAATTCTTTTTTATTATTATCTTTTTTTCTACCTTGGATTTCATCAACGGCTGATAAAATTTCATCAATACTATAATTTTCCATTATGAACCAACTTTATAAAGTCTAATCATATTTGTCATTCCAGCTTTTCCAAATGGCAAGCCAGCGGTGATTATGACGAAATCATTTTTTTTAATAAATTTTAATTTTTTAATAATTTCTCTAGATATCGACATCATATCTTTCCAACCATTTGCATCACGACTGTTAATAGACTGAATTCCCCACAACAAAGAAACCTGTCTACAAACATTAATGTTTGGTGATATAGTAACAATTTTAGCAGCAGGTCGCATTGCAGAAACTAATTTTGCTGATTTACCAGAATTTGAAAAAACAATAATAGCTTTAACATCTGGGTTGTAAGCAATATCCTTTACTGAAAGTAAAATTGATTTTACAGGGTCTTTATTTGAAATAATTGAATTCTTAAAATCTTCAATATGTTGTCTTTTGTATTTTTCGGTTGAAAGAATAGTTTGTGTCATAGTTGAAACTGCCTGAGTTGGAAATTTCCCAATTGCTGCTTCAGCAGATAACATCACAGTGTCTGCACCTTGAAAGATTGCCGTAGCAATATCATTTATTTCAGCTCTTGTAGCAGTATTATTTTCAATCATACTCTCTAACATCTGAGTAGCAACAATTACAGATTTAGAAAATTGTGAACATTTTTTGATTAAACTTAATTGAACTTTAGGAACTTCACTATGTCCAATATCAATCGCTAAATCTCCTCTTGCAATCATTATGGAGTCAGTTGCTTTAATAATTTTAATTATATTTTTTAGGGCATGTTTGTTTTCTATTTTAGAAATGATACCCATATCTTTTTTAATTAATTTTCTAGCTTCTAAAATAAGTTTTTCATTTTGCAGATAAGAAAGAGCAATCCAATTACATCCAAGTTTAATAGCTGTTTTAATATCTTTTTTATCTTTGAAAGTTAATCTTTTAAAAGAAATATCAAAATTAGGAATATGAATGCTCTTATTACTTTTCAAATAGCAGTTCTGACTTTTACAAATAGTTGTTACTGCAGATCCTTTTTTTCCAGTTATTACAAAAGTGAATTTTCCATCATCTATTAATATTTTGTTACCTTTTTTTAATTTTTTAAGAATGTTTGGATAAGGAAAATTTATTCTTGAATGATCACCGATTTGTTTTTTATTATCAAAGATATATTTTTGATTATATTTAATTTGTTGATTTTCTTTTTTAACTTTACCAACACGAAGTTTTACACCTTGAAGATCTGCTATCAGAGCTATTTTTTTATTTGTAGCTCTCTCTATTGACCTAATTTTAGAAACAATTTTACTTATTTCATTAGTTTCATGGCTAAAGTTAATTCTAAAGGCGTCAACACCTAAATTTACAAGCTGTTTTAGTTTAGTACTGCTGTAAATAGCTGGACCTAAAGTTGCTATGATTTTGGCTTTTTTTTCCATCAAGAAATTTTTATGTTATAACATCTCTTACCTCAAAAAAGAATATTAAAGAAAACTAAAATTTAATGATAAATAAAAAAATTGGAATTTTAACTAGTGGCGGTGATTGCGGAGGACTTAATGCTGCAATTAGATCTATCTTCTACAGAGCAAAAAACAAATATAATATGGACGTTTTCGGTATTAAAGATGGAACAGCAGGTTTCATGCAAAGACCTGTTGCAGCTGTAGAATTAAATCATAAAACTTTTGGAGGATATCTCCTAAGACAAGGAGGTACTTTTTTAGGGTCAACAAATAAAGGAAATCCTTTTAAGTTTCCAACTAAAGAGGGAAAACATCTAGATAGAACAAAAGAGATAATCGAAGGTTATCATCAAATGAAACTAGATGGCCTCATTATTATTGGTGGAGATGGCAGTATGCAAATTTTAAAAAAATTAGCTAAAAAGGGTAAGATGAAAATAGTAGCTATTCCAAAAACTATAGATAATGATGTGGGCGCAACTGAGAGTTCTATTGGTTTTCACACCGCTGTAGACGTTGCAACTCAAGCATTAGACAACCTACAATCAACTGCAGCTAGTCACAGAAGATCGATGATTTTAGAAGTAATGGGAAGAGATGCTGGTCATATAGCTTTAAACGCCGGTATTGCAGGTGGAGCAGATATAATCTTAATTCCAGAAATAAAATACTCAATCAATGGAATAATAAACAAACTTAATTCGATGAAAAAAAATGACATACAGCATTCTTTAATTATTGTGGCAGAAGCTGTAAAAAAAGAAGACGGCAGTACTGTTTTACATAAATATATGGATGGAGAAAAAAGATTGGGTGGTATTGGTGATTACATAGCACAAGAATTAATGAAAAAAACAGATGTGGAATGTAGAGTTACATCTTTAGGACACGTTCAAAGAGGTGCACCACCAACTGCAAGTGATAGAATTTTAGCAAGCGCCTTTGGTGTTTATGCTGTGGATTTATTAAACCAAGAAAAATTTGATCGAATGGTCGCCTGGAAAGATAGAAAAGTCGTAGATGTACCTATTGATGAGGGTATTAGAACATATAAAAATGTTGAAAGAAAAGACTCTTTAGTAGAGACTGCACTATCTTTAGATATTTATATTGGAGATGACATTTAATGGTAAATAAAAGTTTAAATAAATATGCAGATAGAATTGTTAAAGCTTTTCTAAAAAATAAAACTGTTTCTCCTTTGCCAAAAAGATTTACAAAAAAAATTTCTAACGCTGAAAAATTTAGAAAATTATGTGAGAGTAAAATCAATAAACCGATCAGCGGTTTTAAAGCAGCTGGAACTGGTATTCCAGTCTTAAAAAAATTAAATGAGAAGGAACCATTTTACGCGACAGTTTATAAACATAATGTCTTAAAAAATAAAAAAAGTGTCAAAACTAATAAATTTACTATGGGTATAGAATTAGAGGTTTGTTACTTGATTAAAAAAAATTTTTTTGATTTTAAATCCAAAGTAACAAAAAAAAATATTAAAAAATTTATAACGCATATTGCGCCTTGTATCGAAGTTGTTGGCTACAGACAGAAAAAGAAAGGAATTAAAAGTTTAGGCGACCTTTGTTCTGATTTCGGAGCAAATATAAAATTTATTTTAGGTCCGAAAAAAAAATTTACAAATCAAAACGTTGAAAATCTAAAAACAACTATTTCTAATAAAAAAATTAATCAAGTTGTTAATGGTAACACAAACACAGTTTATATAAACCCAATGAACTCTTTAAGATTTGTACTTAGAAAACTACAAATAGATAAAATTAGACTTAACAAAGATTTTTACGTTTTTACTGGTTCATCTGTAGGAATTGTTCCTATTTTGAAAAAAGGAATATATAAAGGTAAAGTTGACAAGCTCGGAACAGTATTAACTAAGATTAATTAGATAAAAAATATCCACCAACTAAAATTATTGTTATAAAAGTAATTAATTTTAAGTTTTTAAAGAACCTATTTTTTTTATCATTGTTAATCCTTTTATGAGATAAAAAATATATATTAGCTTGAGTTTTATTTCTAAATTTAGGCCGAAGTGGACTAGGAATTGTTTTGTTTTTAATTGCCTTTAATTTTTTTGAATTTAAATGAAGCATAACAAATTAAACCCTATTTTCATTATGTTATCAACCAATGGGTGTTTTAAAATTACTAAAGGGTGTGTCAATTTTGCAATTGATAATCATTATCATTTTATTGTTAATGATTATTATTATCAAAATATTAGAAAGGGATATTAAATGTTCAAAATAATCAATAAAATGACGATATTCGGTTATTTTCTATTATTCGTATTCACTGGCATCTCGTTTGGAAATGAAGTGAACATATTTAGTGCAAGACATTATGACTCAGATGTCCAACTTTATGAAAAATTTACCGCGAAAACAGGAATTAAAGTAAATGTTGTATCTGGTAAATCTGGTGCACTAGAAAAAAGAATTGTAGAGGAAGGTGCCGATAGCCAAGCTGACTTGTATATAACTGCTGACGCTGGAAGACTAGGTGCTTTTGCTAAAAATTTACAAGGTGGTCTTACAAGTGACGCTATTAAATCAGCAGTTCCTAGTAATTTCAGAACATCTAAATGGGTAGGTATAGCCAAAAGAGCAAGAATAGTTTATTTTGCACCTGAAAGAGTAAGTGGCGCAGAGTTAGCGGGTTTAACTTATGAGAGTTTAGCAGACCCAAAATGGAAAGGTAGATTAGTAATAAGAGCTTCAAATAATATTTACAACCAATCATTAGTAGCTTCATTAATTAAAAATAATGGAAAAGCTAAAATTGCAGAGTGGTCAAAAGGAATAGTTGCAAATATGGCAAGAGCTCCAAAAGGTAATGATAGAGCCCAAATACTTGCAGTAGCTGCAGGAGAAGCAGACATTGCTGTAGCTAACACATATTATTTAGCGCTTATGCTGTCTGGTAAAAAAGGACCGGAACAACAAGCTGCTGCTAAAAAAGTAAAACCATTTTTTCCTAATCAGGATGGAAGAGGAACGCATATGAATATTAGTGGAGCTGGTTTAGTTAAAGGTGCACCTAATAAAGATAATGCAATCAAATTGGTTGAATTTTTACTAAGTGAAGAGGCTCAAAATCATATAGTTAATAATACTTTTGAATATCCAATGATTGCAGGTATTTCTCCACATCCATTAGTAGTTAATATGGGATTAGATTTTAAACAAGATCTAAAAACTAAAGTTATTAATTATGGAAAAAGACAAGCAGATGCATTGGAAGCAATGACCGGGGCAGGTTGGAAATAGTTCATCGTTTGTTAATGATATGAGGCGAATAGTTAGAAAAAAAGTAAATTTGAATAAGTTGAAAACAGGCTGTTCGCCTTGTATAAGAGAAGTTAAGTACATGGAGCATAAAATTTCGAATAGAAAGATTTCGGAAATAAATATTCAAGAAGTTAAGACAATAATTTCATCAATGTTCAAAAAAGTTTAAAAAATTGACGTCAATAATTCTGGCTTTAAATGCAAGCTAATTTTTCTCCCAAAGACTAATAGCCGCTTTGGCCAGAATGATAGAAAATAAATCTTAAAATATTACAATGGCAAAATATAACATATGGTTTTTTATTTCTTTAATAATAGCTTTAATTGTTGCTTTACCAATATTTACAGTATTTATTAGTTTTTTTAATGAAACTAGCAACTATTTTGCAGTTTTAAAAAACACATTTCTCTTTGATTATATCTTCAATTCACTAACAATATTATTTTTCGTTGTATTAATTACTTTTTTTTTAGGAGTTTTCTCAGCATATTTTGTTTCATTTTATGAGTTTCCTCTTTCAAATTTTCTTAGTTGGGCTTTAATTTTAGCTTTTGCTGTACCAGGGTATATTTATGCGTTTTCAATAATAGCTTTTTTTGAAAATTATGGGACAGCTTTTTCCATATTAACTTATATGTTTGGTGAAAATAACTACAATTCAATCATACCTAAACCTGACGGAATTTATGGAGCCATTTTAGCGATATCTTTTTCGCTTTTTCCATACGTCTATGTTTTGACAAGAGCATCATTTCATTATCAATCAAGTAATTATATTGAAGTTGGAAAAAATTTAGGTCTTTCAGAAAAAGAAACATTTTTTAAAATAATTTTACCTTCAGCAAGGCCAGCTATTTTTGCAGGACTCGCACTTGTATCAATGGAATGTATATCGGACTTCGGAACAGTATCTTTTTTTAGTATTAACACACTAACTACAGGTATTTATAACTCTTGGCTTACATTCGATGATCTTAATACAGCTAATCAAATCTCTTTTATCTTGTTGCTTTTTATACTTTTCTTTTTTTCTATTGAAATTTATTCAAGAAATGAGGCAAGGTACCATCAACCTAGTAGAGGATTTAAGCCTATTAAAAAAATTAAATTAAATGGAAAAAAAACTATATTGCCGCTTATTACTTGTTTGATACTTTTCTTTTTAAGTTTCTTATTCCCAGTTTCGCAAATGGTTTATTGGACAGTTAAGTTCCCGAAATACTTTCAAGATATAAGTATTATTAATATAAATATTAATACACTACTCTTAGTATTTTTAGCTAGTGTGTCTATAGTTATTATTTCCTTATTTTTAAATTATGGAAGTAGAATTTCAAAAAGTAAAATTTTGAATTACTTAACAAATTTTTCAGTTTCTGGTTATGCAATACCAGGCGTAATTTTAGCATTAGCTTTTATAACCTTTTTTTCAAATTTAAGCGATTTCTTTTCTGAATACTTGAACTTAAAAAGCACCAAGAGTATTTTTATTGGATCTATCTTAGGTTTAATCTTAGCCTATTTTATAAGATTTTTTTCATTATCTTTTAATGGAATTAAATCTAGTTATGAAAAAATTAATAATTCAATCGACGAGAGTGCTTATCTATTAGGATATTCTAAAATAAGAACATTTTCAAAAATTCATATACCGTACTTAAAAACAAATATTATTTTAATTATGCTTCTTATTTCTTTAGAAGTGATAAAGGAATTACCAATAACTTTGATACTGCGGCCTTTTAATTTTGAAACATTTGCAACACAAGCTTATATTTATGCTTCACAAGACTTAATAGAGGCTGCAGCCTTACCATCTCTTTTTCTTATATTTTGGTCAACGATACTAATTCTCCTTTCATCTAAATATATACTTTCCAAAAAAAACTAATATAATTGTAATATGTCTGAGAATTTTTTCGAAATTCGAAATGGTAATTTTACTGCTAGTGAGCAAAACAAAGTAAATAATGTAAACCTGGTTATAAAAAATCAAGGTGAGATTGTTTCCCTGCTAGGGCCCTCAGGTATAGGAAAAACTACTATTTTAAGAACTATTGCCGGTTTACAAAAACTTAGTCAAGGTGAAATTAAACTTAAAAAAAAAACTTTGGCATCAGACCAAATTCATATTGAGCCTGAGAAAAGAAATATTGCTCTATCGTTTCAAGATAATTCACTTTTTCCTAATTACGATGTTTTAGATAATATTAATTTTGGAAAAAAAAGATTTAACGGCAATGGTTTTTTTATAAATGTTAAAGAGATAATTGAATTATTAAAAATTGAACCAATATTAAAAAAATTTCCACATCAAATCAGCGCTGGTGAAGCTCAAAGAGTTTCACTAGCAAGATCTTTAATGTCAAAGCCAGATTTATTGTTGCTTGATGAACCTTTTTCTAATATCGATCAAAGTTTTAAAGAAGAGATACAGATTTTAGTTAAAAAACTTTTAAAAAGAATTAATTTAACAACTATTATTGTTACTCATGACTCCTACGAAGCCTTTTCCATGGCTGATAAATGTGGAATTATACTTAATCAAGAACTAAAACAATATGATATACCTTATAACGTACATCATGAACCAAATTCCATAGAGGTAGCAAATTTTTTAAATAAAGGTATTTTTATTGAAGTAAAAGTTCTTGATAGCGATTGTGCAGTACACAGACTTAAACACGAAGAATTAGGTGAGATAAGAGGAAAACTTTCAAACAATTTTCCCTCAGGATCAAATGTAAAACTTCTTTTGCAACCTGAAGATCTTATACATGATGATCACAGTAATTTAAAATTGGAGGTTGTCGATAGAAAGTTTAGAGGAACTAATTTTGTATATACTTTAAAAACTAAAAAAGGTGAGCTTTTGCCAGTGTTCGTTCATTCGCATCATATTCATCAACACGAAAATGCAGAAAAATTTGGAGTGAAATCACCGATTTATATTGACCATTTAGTGTGTTTTTAAGTAAAAGATATTATTCATGCGCCCTTAGCTCAGCTGGATAGAGCATCGGTTTTCTAAACCGAGGGTCGGAGGTTCGAATCCTCCAGGGCGCGCCACAAATTTATAAGATTTTAAAAATGGTCAAAAACATTTTAATCACTGGTGGTGCTGGCTATATAGGGTCTCATATTGCTGAAATACTAATAAAAAAAAATAAGAAAGTATTTTTGATAGATAATTTATCTACAGGTCACCGTCAGTTGATAAATAAAAAAGCAAAATTTTTTAAATTAGATATTCACTACAAAAATAAAGTTAAAAATATAATTGAAAAATATCAAATAGACTCAATAATTCATCTTGCAGCAAATTTAATAATTGGTGAAGGCCAAAAAAAACCAAAAAAATATTTTAAAAATAACGTGTTAGGCACTCAAAAATTACTTAATGCATGTAAAAATACTACAGTAAAAAACTTTATTTTTTCTTCTTCAGCTGCTATTTACAAAGAAGGACAATATATAGTTTCAGAAAAATCTATTATAAAACCCAAAAGCATTTACGGTAAAACAAAGATAAAAGCAGAAATATTAATAAAAAACTTTGCAAAAAAAAATAAAATTAATTATGGAATATTAAGATATTTTAATATTGCCGGTTCAAGTCCATCAGGAAAAATAGGTTTAATTAATGAAAATAGCGATCATCTATTTAAAAATTTTTCAATAGAAATAATGAAAAAAAAACCGAAATTGAAAATTTATGGAATCAATTACAAAACTAAAGATGGTTCATGTATAAGAGATTTTATTCACGTCTCTGATATTGCAGATATCCACTATCTAGTTTTAAATAAAATTAATAAATTAAATATTTCAAAAATATTAAATTGTGGGTACAATAAAGGTTCTTCCGTCTTACAAGTTGCTAAAGAATTTAGACGTCAATCCCCAAAAAAAGTTGATATTATTTACACAGAAAGACGAAATAATGATTTAATAAAAATAATTGCATCGAATAATAAATTAAAAAAATTTGTAAAATGGAGTCCAAAATTTAACAATTTAAGTAAAATTGTAAAAAGTTGTATAGCTTGGGAAAAAAAAATTAAATTAAATGAGAAGTTATAAAATAGCATCAATTGCAGGTGACGGTATCGGCAAAGAAGTTTTACCTGAAAGTTTAAAAATTTTAAAAGAAACAGCTAAAAAACATCAATTCAAGATACAATTTGATGAATATGAATTTGCATCATGCGATTATTACCAAAAACATGGTAAAATGCTTCCAGATGATTGGAAAGAAAAAATTGGGTCTCATGATGCAATTTTTTTTGGTGCAGTTGGAGATCCTGCAAAAGTACCAGACCATATAAGTTTATGGGGATCTTTATTAAAATTTAGAAGAGAATTTGACCAATATATTAATTTAAGACCTGTAAAATTATTTAATGGCGTTCCATGTCCTTTAGTAAACAAAAAGCCTGGTGATATAGATATGTTAATTGTAAGAGAAAATACTGAAGGAGAATATTCATCAGTTGGTGGCAGAATGTATAAAAACTCGAAAAGAGAAATTGCCATTCAGGAAACAATAATGTCCAGGCATGGAGTAGATAGAGTTCAAAAATATGCTTTTGAATTAGCTAAATCTAAAGGAAGAAAAAAAGTTACAAATGCAACAAAATCTAATGGTATATCATTTACCATGCCATTTTGGGATGAAAGATTTAATATTATCAAAAAAAATTACCCTGATATTAAAACAGACCAATTTCACATTGATATCTTAACTGCTAGATTTGTTTTAACTCCCGAATGGTTTGATGTAGTCGTTGCATCAAATTTGTTCGGTGATATTTTATCTGATTTAGGACCAGCCTGTTCAGGCACCATAGGTATTGCACCATCGGGAAATATTAACCCTGAAAATAAATATCCATCGTTATTTGAGCCAGTTCATGGTTCAGCACCAGATATTGCTGGCAAAGGAATAGCAAATCCTATCGGGCAAATATGGTCAGGTGCATTAATGCTTGATCATTTAGGTGAAAAAGAAGCGGCAAAATCTATAATTAACTCGATAGAAAAAACTTTATCAGTTAAAGCAAATCGAACAAAAGATCTTCAGGGAACAAGTAATACAGTGCAATGCGTAAAAGCTGTTATAGATAATATTAATTAAATGTCAAAAATGAATTTACAAGGTTCATTCAAAAAATTTTGTAAACAAAATAAGTATGAAATAAATCTACAACAAATAGAGCTAATTGATTTATTGGGAAGATTTTTAAATAATAAAGATTCATTTTTTAATAATCTTTTCAAAAAAAAGAAAAAATTTTGTTTTTACCTGTATGGAAAAGTAGGTGTAGGCAAAACAATGTTGCTCAATTTTGTATACGATAGATTAAAGATTAAAAGGCATAGACAACATTTTAACGAGTTTATGATTAATTTTCATGATTTCAGACATGAAAAAAAAGACGATAATACGTTAAGTACATTTGTTAAAGAATTGAAAAAAAAATATGATTTAATATATCTAGATGAATTTCAAGTTACAAATATAGTTGATGCAATGATATTGGGTAAATTATTCGAGGTAATTTTTAAAGAAAATATTAAGATAATAATCACTACAAATACAAAATTAAATGATCTTTATAAGGACGGATTACAAAGAGATCAATTTCTACCATTCATTTCAATTATAAAAAAGTTTTCTATACAAAAAGAACTAATAATAAAAGATGATTACAGAATTAAAAATAATGAAAAACTTCAAGAAATTTTCTATCCTCTAAATGAGAAAACTTCGTTTAGAGTTAATCAAAAATTCCGTGAATATACTAGAAATAAAAATAAAGTCAGAAAAATAGTATCAACCAAGGGACGAGATTTTATAATTGAAGATTTTTATTCTGGAGTTGCAAAACTTAAATTTAGAGATTTATGTGACAAGAATTTAGGCGCCGAGGATTACATAAATATTTCTAATATTTGTAATCACATTTTCATTGAGGATATCCCGTTATTTAATAATGAAAACTCTAACCAACAATTAAGATTTATCACTTTAATTGATATTTTTTATGAAAAAAAAATTAAATTAACTTTATCCCTTGAGGAGAAATTAAATAATTTGAGTTCATCAAATAAACATTCAGAAATATTTAAAAGAACAATTAGCAGAATGTTTGAAATGACAATAAGTCGTTAGTTTTAAGTAGTATTATCATATATGTTGGAATTCTTTCATTAAGAGATCTATATTTAGTATCTGCTATAAATTGTAATTCGAACCAAAAAAGATAATAATCCACCCGTTTTGAAACTTAGTTTCAAAAATATTGTTAACAATAATAAAAACTAAAGAGGATTATAATAATATGATCAAATCAATCAAGAATTGGATTTTAATTGGATTTGCATCTTTACTTTTAGTCGCTTGCGGCCAAGGTGGAGGAGGAGCTGGTTCAAAAAAATCTAAAACTTTAGAAAATACTAAAAAAGCAGGTTTTGTGAAATGTGGTGTTTCACAAGGTCTACCAGGATTTTCAAATGCTGATGCATCAGGAAACTGGTCAGGTATTGACGTAGACGTATGTAGAGCGGTTGCTGCAGCTGTATTAGGCGATGCAGATAAAGTTAAATATACTCCGTTAAGTGCTAAAGAAAGATTTACGGCTTTAACATCAGGTGAAATAGATGTGCTTGCACGTAACACAACTTGGACATTATCAAGAGACGCTGACATTGGTTTAACTTTTGTTGGTGTAAACTTTTATGATGGACAAGGCTTCATGGTTAGAAAAAATTCTGGAATTAATTCTGTGAATGATTTCAAAGCTGGTATTTCTGCTTGTACTAATACAGGTACTACTACCGAGTTAAACATGAGAGACTTCTTTAACTCTAAAAATATAAGTTATGAACCAATCGCATTTGAAAAAGCTGATGAAGTAGTTCAAGCTTATGATGCTGGAAGATGTGATACTTACACTACTGATAAATCTGGTTTAGCGGCACAAAGAACTAAAATGTCAAACCCAGACGAACATAAAGTATTACCTGAAACGATCTCAAAAGAACCATTAGGCCCTGTTGTAAGACAAGGGGATGCAGTATGGGAAGATATCGTAAGATGGTCTTTAAATACTATGATCGAAGCAGAAGAGTATGGTATTAATTCGTCAAACGCTTCAAGTCTAAAAGAATCTGAAAACCCTCAAATTAAGAGATTAGTTGGCTCAGAAGGGGAATTAGGTGCAGCATTTGGTTTAGATAACGAATGGAGCTTAAGAATTATTGAGCAAGTTGGTAACTATGGTGAAAGTTATAAGAAACATATAGCTGACACTGGTATTTTACCTAATAGAGGTCCTAATCAATTATGGACTAAAGGTGGAATTCTTTACGTACCACCAGCAAGATAATTACTAAATAAATTAAAAGGGCTAGATTTTTCTGGCCCTTTTTTTTAATCTTTCTGAAAATGAGTCTTAAAAAAATAAATATTGAGAATAATAAGATAAGAGATTTAATTCCTCAAGTATTAACAATTATAGTTTTAATATCCGTAATTATTTATTTTGCAACTAATGCCCAAATCAACATGGGTAACAGAGGCATATCTTTTGGTTTTGGTTTTTTAAATCAAGAAGCTTCATTTGATATTACATTTTCAATGATCGAGTATGATGGCTCGCATTCATACGGTAGAGCTTTTTTAGTTGGTTTACTAAACACGCTTTTGGTATCAGTAATTGGAATATTTTTTGCAACAGTTGTTGGAGTATTTGTTGGTATATCTAGATTATCAAATAATTATTTAATTGCCAAAGTAGCTGAATGGTATGTAGAAATTTTTAGAAACATACCTTTAATTTTGCAAATTTTTTTCTGGTATTTTGCCGCGTTGAGAGCATTACCATTACCTGAAAATGGAATTAGTTTTAATGATATCTCTTTTTTAACAATTAAAGGCTTGTATGTGCCCAAATTTATTTGGACAAATTTTAATATTTTTCTTTTATCAGTAATATCAGCATTTATTTCAATTTATTTTATTAATTCTTACTCTACAAAACAAAGAGAACAATTTGGAAAACAATTACCTACAACAACAATTTCTTTAATAACTTTAATATTAATACCTTTAATTACTTTTCTTTTTCTTGGTGTGTCTCTTAGTTTTGAATATCCTGTGTTAAAGCAATTATCGTCAACAGTTTATACCTTTGATGGAGGGGTAAGCATAATTCCTGAGTTGATTGCATTAGCTTTAGCTCTTTCAATGTATACAGCTACATTTATTGCAGAAAATGTTAGAGCTGGTATTCTCGGAGTAAGCAAAGGACAAAAAGAAGCTGCAGCAAGCATAGGATTAAATAAAAATCAAATTTTGAAACTAGTAGTGATGCCACAAGCATTAAGAATTATTATTCCACCAACTACTAACCAGTATTTAAATTTAACAAAAAACTCCTCTTTAGCTGCTGCTATAGCTTATCCTGATATAGTGCTTGTTTTTGCAGGTACAGCTTTAATGCAAACTGGTAGAGCAATTGAAATAATTTCAATCACTATGCTTACCTATTTGACTCTAAGTATTTTAATTTCAATGTTTATGAATTGGTATAATAAGAAAATGGCAATTAAAGAAAAATAATGAATTTAATTGCTAAGCCATCAAAAAAGAATATTAAAACATATCTTCCAATAGGAGTTGTTTTAGTATCATTTAGTTTATTAGATGTATTTATTAATGCTTTTATTAGTTATAATATATTAGGTTTCTTACCTAGCCAAGTAAGTTACTTTTCACCATTAATTTTAGGATTTATCGGATTATATCTTATTAGGATTGATTTCAGCGGCTTTAGTTCATTAGATAATTTAAATAAAAATATTAACTCCAGTAATTTTAATGCCGTATTAAGTCTTATAACTTTATTCATATTGATTAAATCTATCCCTCCTTTATTAAACTGGTTTGTACTCGAAGCTAATTTTTTAGGTAATTCTAAAGAGGATTGTACAGGTGATGGTGCTTGTTGGGTTTTTATAAGGGTCTGGTTTAACAGATTTATGTATGGTTTATATCCAGATGCAGAACAATGGAGAATAAACACTGCGTTTATAATGCTATTTATTATCGTTGGAATTTCATTTTTTACTTCAGAAAAACTTAAAAAATATTTCATTTTGTTTTTGGTTTTTGTTTTTCCATTCTTAGGAATAAAACTTATTTCAGGTGGAAGTTTTGGGCTTGAGTATGTTGAAAGTGCTGCCTGGGGAGGTCTCTCATTAACATTTATAATTTCAGCATTTGCAATTCTTTTTTGTTTTCCAATTGGTGTATTTTTAGCTTTGGGAAGAAGATCTTCATTACCTGCAATAAAATATATTTCTATTGGATTTATAGAACTTTGGCGGGGAGTACCTTTAATTACAGTTTTGTTTATGTCCGCTGTAATGTTTCCTATGTTTTTACCTGACGGAACTTTTATTGATAAGTTAATTAGAGTTTTAATTGCAATCACACTCTTTGAAGCAGCATATATGGCGGAGGTTGTGAGAGGGGGGTTACAAGCTTTACCAAAAGGTCAGTATGAGGCTGCGAAATCTTTAGGTATGGGTTACTGGAAAATGAATGCTCTAATTATATTACCCCAAGCACTTAAATTAGTAATTCCTGGAATAGCAAATACTCTTCTAGCGCTTGTAAAAGATACTCCATTAATTTTCGTTGTAGGGTTGATGGAATTAGCAGGTATGATAGGTTTAGCAAAAACTAACCCTAAATGGCTTGGAATGGCAATGGAAGGGTATGTTTTTGCCGGTTTAGTTTTTTGGGTAATATGTTATGCAATGAGTAGATACAGTCAAAACTTAGAAAAAAAACTACGTACTGAAAGATAATAATGTCAAAGATAATTGAACTAAAAAGAGTAAATAAATGGTTTGATAAGTTTCAAGTTCTTAAGGATATTGATCTTGAAGTATCTCCTCAAGAAAAAATAGTTATATGTGGACCATCTGGATCTGGTAAATCAACTTTAATAAGATGTATTAATAGACTAGAAGAACACCAAGAAGGAAATATTATTGTAGACGGCACTGAACTTTCTGAGAGTACTAAAAATATTGAACGAATAAGAGCTGAAGTTGGGATGGTATTTCAGCAATTTAACTTATTTCCACACTTATCTATCTTAGATAACTGTTCTTTAGCACCTATATGGGTAAAAAAACTTCCAAAAAAAACAGCTGAAGAAGTAGCAATGAATAATTTAAAAAGAGTTCAAATTGAAGATCAAGCTCTTAAATTCCCCGGTCAATTATCTGGCGGCCAGCAACAGCGTGCAGCTATAGCAAGAGCTCTGTGTATGGAACCTAAAATAATGCTATTTGACGAACCGACTTCAGCATTGGATCCAGAAATGATTAAAGAAGTTTTAGATGTAATGGTAGATTTAGCGAGAGGCGGAATGACCATGATAGTAGTAACACACGAAATGGGTTTTGCTAAAGAGGTAGCTGATTATATGATTTTCATGGATGAGGGAAAAATTGTAGAAAGAGCAAAGACGAAAGATTTTTTTGAAAAACCTAAATCTGAAAGAACAAAACTTTTTTTAAGTCAAATTTTATAACCATTTTGGAATTGGCAAATTTTTACTTTTTAAAAAATCTTTATTAAAGATTTTACTAGCATATCTTTTTCCATGGTCACAAAGTATTGTCACAATTGTTTTTTCAGGACCCATCAGATGTGCAAGTTTTATTGCCCCAGCTATATTGATACCAGACGAACCACCCAAAACTATTTTTTGTTTTTCAATTAAATCATAAACTAAATTTAAGGCTTCTACATCATGAGTTTGAAACGCTTCATCAATCAAAGCTTTATCAAAATTCCTTGTTATTCTTCCTGTCCCTATACCTTCTGTTATAGAACTACCGATGCTCTCAAGTTTATTATTCTTAATATGAGAATAAAGAGATGAACCCATCGGATCAGATAAAGCTATTTTTATATTTTTATTTTTATTTTTTAATCCAATTGAAACACCTGCTAAAGTTCCACCTGTTCCAACTGCACAGGTAAAACCATCAATTGTGCCTGCTGTCTGGCTCCATATCTCTTCTGCTGTAGTTCTAATATGTGCTTCAGTATTAATTGTATTATCAAATTGATTAGCCCAAAAAACTCCATTTGAGCTTTTTTTATCTAATTCCTCAGCAATTTGCTTTGATTGTTTAATATAATTTTTTGGATTTGAATATGGAACTGCATCCACTTCTATTAATTCTGCACCTAATTTTTTTAAAGTTTGTTTTTTTTCAATAGACTGTGTTTTGGGTATAACAATTTTTAACTTTAAATCGTATACCTTACAAACTATAGCTAAACCAATTCCTGTATTACCAGCTGTTCCTTCTACAATAGTTCCACCCCTCGAAATAAGTTTTCTTTTAAGTGCGTCCTGCACAATATAAAGTGCAGCTCTATCTTTAACAGATTCGCCTGGGTTAAAATATTCAGCCTTTCCATAAATATTGCAACCTGTTAAATCTGATACTTGTTTTAATCTTATTAATGGTGTATTTCCAATTTGTGATAAAAGAGTGTTAGTTTCCATAACATTAAATATATGAAAAAAATTATACTTTCAATTGCATTTTTTTTTTTATTAATAGTTGAGTCTACAAGTCACGTTGAACATTATGCAAAATATGATTATTTAGAGTATGAGCTATTTAGGAACGATAAATCTATTGGATACCATAAATATAAATTTAACAGGGAAAGTGATCAACTTTCAATAGATAGTGAAGTTAGCTTTAAAATAACAAAATTAGGTGTCGATCTCTATAAGTATTACGCTAAAAGTGAGGAAAATTATAAGAAGGGAGAATTTAAAAGTTTTTTTTCAAAAACAAAGCAAAATAAAAAAGATAGATACGTTAATATTAAATTAGAAACTGATGGCGAAAGCTTAATTATTGACGGATCCTCTTATAAAGGTAAAGCAGATAAAAATTTCGTTGTAGGAACTTGGTGGAATCATGAAATTATAAAAGCTAAAGCTCAGATTAGCGGTATATCTGGAAGAATAATTGAGCAAACAGTTACTTTTTTAGGAAAAAAAGATATTAAGATTGGAGAAAAAATATACAAAACACTTCATTTTAATTTTAGATCTTCTGATGAAAGTCTTCCTGATAGTAAGAAATTAAATACAGATATTTGGTATGAAGAGGATACAAATTTATGGATAAAAGCTTCATTTATTAAGTCCGGACAATGGGAATACAGATTAAAAAAGGTAAATTTAACTCCTTAAAGCCGTTAGAATTTAAACAAAGTCAATACTAAATATTATAATTTTCCTATATTTATTTGATCAAATTAATTTTTTTTAAGTATTGCTAAAATCTCAAATTTAAGGTCTTATTATCTAAATTAAAAGAAGCTCTATGGAAGAAAATTTCAATATTCATTTAGGGAAAAAGTTGAGAATGAGGAGATTATCTTTAGGTTTGACACAAACTAAAGTTGCACAAGCTATAAATGTTACTTTTCAACAAATCCAAAAATATGAGAAGGGCACAAATGGAGTAAGCTCAAATAGATTAATGCAATTATCTCAGTTTTTAAAAGTTCCTATCATCTATTTTTTTGAGGATTACAAAGAATTTAAAGATGCAAGTTTAGCAGAGGATCAAAGCGTGGATCTTAACTATTCTTTTTTAAGTAGAACATTTTCATCTTTATCAAGAAATCAAAAAGAGAAGATTTTACAAATTTTAAACAATACCTCAAAATTTGAAAAAGTAGGTTAATTGGCTCCTCGGGCAGGACTCGAACCTGCGACCAATTGATTAACAGTCAACTGCTCTACCAACTGAGCTACCGAGGAATAACTCGCAACATACTTATTTTAGCAAAATAAAACAACTTAATTTTTTGGAGGCCACGCCCAGAATCGAACTGGGATGGAAGGATTTGCAATCCTCTGGATAACCATTCTCCCACGTGGCCAAGTTATTAATTTCATTTTGTTAGTTTGAATAATTTCTCATTACCATACTATTTTAAAATATTCTATTAAAGATAATAGTAAAGAAGAAGCTTTTAAAATTGCCTATTACAATCTCATCGAAAATTCATCTAAAAATTGATAGATTTTTATTGTCCAACTTTTATTTTAAAAATTAATTCCTTAATTTTTTGTCCATTTTTATTACCGACAATTCTTACCTCTGCACCACTTTTTGGAACAAATATTAAATGAGAAAAAGACTGATCACTTTGTATATCCTCTTCTTCTTCATTAACTATAATTTGATCAATTTTACCCTCTTGAACAGCACCTATTAATGAAACAGTTCCTTCTGCATCTATAGGCACAGAAGGTAAAAATCAATTTGGAGAATATCCACTTAAGCTAAAGAAAAAAAATAATTTATGACATTTTCAGATTCTATTTCAACCTGTTTCGCAAAATTTTCAAATTTTAATGGAAGAGCATCTAGAGCAGAGTTTTGGTGGTTTTTTTTATTTGTAACTGGTTGTGAATTTATTGCTGACGTATGGGATTATGTAGCAGGAGAAACTGAAAATGGGTTATTTATTTGGATAGTTTCCTTAATTACTTTGGTTCCAACAATTTCTGTAGGCGCAAGAAGATTACATGACATTGGTAAGTCTGGTTGGTATCAACTTTTCGCATTAACGATAATAGGCATAATTCCTTTAATTTTTTGGTATGCTAGTACTGGGGAAAATAAAGAAAATAAGTTCAACTAAAATACACTACTGCTAATTCACTATTATTTTGGTGACCTAAGAGCAGACCAAGCATATAATTGAAGTTATAAGATATTAATAATTTGTAATCCTCTGCTTAAGTATTCCGCCACGAAGCTACTTTTAGGTGAAATTCTGAATGTTGTCATGTATTTAATCTATTTCTATTATTGTCAAATAAATATAACTTATTTTTTGGTAAGAAAATTGTAACATTTTATCTTTAATATTTTTGGTACTTTTATCTAGATTTTAAACTTAATAGATCTTTAAATCTGATATATATCTTTAAATAACAAAAAAATGGAATTTAAAAAATATAATCATTCAAAAGAAGAAAAAAAAATCTCAGATTTTTGGATTAAAAAAGGCTTATTTAAACCAAAAAAAAATAAATCAAACAAAAAGTTTTCTATAGTAATCCCTCCACCAAATGTAACTGGGAGATTACATATGGGACATGCTTTAAACAATAGTCTTCAAGATGTTTTAGTTAGATTTAATAGGATGAAAGGCCTTGAAACTCTTTGGCAGCCAGGAACGGATCACGCTGGAATTGCAACACAAGCAGTTGTTGAAAATAATCTATTAAAAAAAGGAATTAAAAAAAATGATTTAGGAAGGGACAAATTTATTAAGAAAGTTTGGAAATGGAAAGAAGAATCTGGTGGAATAATTCTAGATCAACTTAAGAAACTAGGATGTTCTTGTGATTGGTCAAGAACTAGATTTACTATGGACAAAGATTTGTCTAAAGCAGTAATTAAAGTTTTTGTTGATCTTTTTAATAATAAGTTAGTTTACAAGGATAAAAAATTAGTTAATTGGGATACTAAACTACAAACAGCTATTTCTGACTTGGAGGTAGTACAAAAAGATGTTCAATCTCAATTATATTATATTGATTATGCAATCGAAAATTCTGATCAAAAAATCACTATTGCTACTACTAGGCCAGAAACTTTGATGGGGGATACTGCGGTTGCTGTTAACCCAAAGGACGAAAGATATATTAATTTAATTGGAAAAAATGTTATTATTCCAATTGTAAATAGAACTGTCAAAATAATTTCTGATCATTATGCCGATCCAGATCAAGGTTCAGGAGCTGTAAAAATAACACCAGCTCATGATTTTAATGACTACGAAGTTGGTAAGAGAAATAAATTAGAAATAATAAATATTTTTGAAAAAAATGGGAAAATAAATAAAAACGGACTCAAAGAGTTTCATGGTTTAGATAGATTTGAAGCGAGAAAGCTTTTAATTAAAAAATTAAGGGAACTAGGTTCTCTGATAAAAATCGAAAATATTAAAAATAAAGTTCCATATGGAGATAGGTCAAACACTATAATAGAACCTCTTTTGACTGAGCAATGGTTTGTAGATGCAAAAAAACTATCAAAAGAACCAATAAAGATTGTGAAAAAGGGAAAAACCTCTTTTTTTCCAAACAACTGGTCAAAAACATTTTTTCAATGGATGAATGAGATTGAGCCTTGGTGTATATCACGACAAATTTGGTGGGGTCATAGAATACCTGCTTGGTACGATGACAATGGTAATATTTTTGTAGCTGAAAACGAAAGCGGTGCAATAGCAAAAGCAAAGAAAAAATATAAACATAAACAATTTAAACTCAGACAAGAAACTGATGTTTTGGATACATGGTTTTCGTCAGCATTATGGCCTTTTGCAACGCTTGGTTGGCCAAATAAAACTAAAGAACTTGATAAATTTTATCCAACCTCAGTGCTAGTAACAGGTTTTGATATTATTTTCTTCTGGGTAGCAAGAATGTTAATGATGGGTAATTATTTTAAAAAAAATACTCCATTTCATAAAGTATATGTTCATGCCTTAGTAAGGGATGAAAAAGGTCAAAAAATGTCAAAATCTAAAGGTAACGTGATTGATCCATTAGATTTAATTAAAGATTATGGAGCTGATAGTTTAAGGTTTACACTAATTTCAATGGCTTCTCCAGGAAGAGATGTAAAATTATCAAAAAATAGAGTTACGGGAAATAGGAACTTTATAACAAAAATTTGGAGCGCTAATAATTTTTTGAAAATAAATAATTGTAAGTACAATAAAAAAGTAAATCTAAATTCAATTAAACTTCCAATTAACCATTGGATATATAGTGAATTTATAAAAACACAAAATTTAGTTACTAAAAGTATCGAAATATTTAGGTTTGATGAAGCTGCCAAGCATGCATATCAATTTGTTTGGCATTCCTATTGTGATTGGTATTTAGAGTTTTTAAAACCTATTTTAAATTCTAAAAATAAAGGTGAAATTAAAGAAGCAAAGACTTTCTCTTCATTTATGATGGCAAATATTTTAAAAATTCTTCACCCATTTATACCTTTTTTTACTGAAAACTTATGGTTCTTGAATTCTTATAAAAGAATTTTTAATGATTATTTAATCTCCTCTAGTTGGCCAAATTATAAAAAAATAAGTAATTTTAGTAAAAATCAAAATAGTATAAATGATTTAATTGAATTAATTTCCAATATTAGGTCAACCAAAGCTGAATTAAAAATAACTCCAAAATTATATTGTGATATATTTTTTGATCAAAAATCAGTAAAATTAAAGAAATTAGTAAATGCAAATATAATATTGATAAAACAAGTTGGTAGAATAAGAAATGTTCTTAAATCTAAAATAAGAAGTAAAAATTCATTTGATATCTTGGTTCTCAAGGAAAAACTTTCTCTAAATTTTAATGAAGATGTTAATTTAACATCTCAGAAAGAAAAAATTTTTCAAAAAATAGAGCTAATTAATAATCAAATTACTGGTCTTAATAATAAACTCAGTAATAAGGCTTATGTGACAAATGCTCCTAAGGAAATCGTGCAAAACGATAAAAATTTAGTTAAAGAATTAACTATTGAAGATGGAAAATTAAGAAGTATTGTATCTAGTATAAATTAAAATGTCTAAAATTGATAAAAAAAAATTACCAAGCCGTCACACATCACTGGGGCCTGACAGAGCTCCTCATAGATCATTTTATTATGCGATGGGGGAGACCGAACAAGATGTTGCTAAACCTTTTGTTGGTGTTGTTTCTACATGGAATGAAGCTGCTCCATGTAATACAGCGTTAATGAGACAAGCTCAATCAGTTAAAAAGGGAGTAAAGGAGACAGGAGGAACTCCAAGAGAATTTTGCACGATAACTGTTACAGATGGAATTGCTATGGGTCATGAAGGCATGAAATCTTCATTAATTTCAAGAGAAATAATAGCAGACTCTGCTGAACTAACTGTAAGAGGACATTGTTACGATGCATTAGTTGGAATTGCAGGGTGTGATAAATCTTTACCAGGATTAATGATGTCTATGCTAAGATTAAATGTGCCAAGTGTCTTTATTTATGGTGGATCTATTTTACCAGGTAAATTTAAAGGTAAGGATGTAACAGTTGTAGATGTATTCGAAGCTGTTGGCAAACACTCGTCTGGCGTAATGTCATCAGATGAGTTGAGAGAACTAGAATTAGTTGCTTGTCCAAGTGCAGGGGCTTGCGGAGGACAATTCACTGCTAATACTATGGCTTGCGTTTCAGAGGCTATTGGTCTTGCTCTCCCTTATTCAGCCGGTACACCTGCTCCATATGAAGAGAGAGATAAATATGCTTTTAATAGCGGTCAAGCGGTTATGAATTTATTAGAAAAAAATATTAAACCTAGAGATATAGTAACAAAAAAAGCTTTAGAAAACGCGGCAACAATTGTAGCTGCCACTGGTGGTTCTACTAATGCTGCATTACATCTTCCGGCGTTAGCAAATGAGATAGGGATAAAGTTTGATTTAATGGATGTAGCAAAGATTTTTAAAAAAACGCCATATCTCGCTGACTTAAAGCCTGGTGGAAAATATGTAGCTAAGGATATGTGGGAAGCTGGCGGTGTTCCTATGTTATTAAAAACTTTATATGACGGAGGATATATTCATGGCGAGTGTATGACAGTTACAGGTAAAAGCATGAAAGAAAATTTAGCTAATATTCAGTTTAATACTAATCAAAAAGTTTTAAGAGAATATAACAACCCACTTTCTCCAGATGGCGGAGTTGTTGGATTAAAAGGTAATTTAGCTCCAGATGGAGCAATCGTAAAAATTGCAGGATTAAAGAAATTACAATTTACGGGTAAAGCTAGATGTTTTGATAATGAAGAAGATGCAATGAAAGCAGTGCAGACAAAAAAATACAAAAATGGTGATGTAATAATAATCAGATACGAAGGTCCAAAAGGTGGACCAGGTATGAGGGAAATGCTCTCAACAACTGGGGCTATTTACGGACAAGGCAAAGGTGAAAAAGTTGCACTTATAACTGATGGAAGGTTTTCAGGAGCTACTAGAGGTTTCTGTGTTGGTCACGTTGGTCCAGAAGCTGCAATGGGCGGTCCAATTGCACTTCTTAAAAATGGAGATGTAATAGATATAGACGCAAAAAAAGGATCAATTAACGTAAGGCTTACTATTGCACAATTAAAAGCTAGAAGAAAAAAATGGAAAGAAAAAAAATCAAGTTTTGGATCGGGAACAATCTGGAAGTACGCTCAAACAGTAGGACCTGCTTATCTCGGCGCTCCAACACATCCAGGTAAGAAAAAAGAAGTTAAAGAATATTCAAAAATTTAATGAAAATACGTCCAGTAATTTTATGTGGCGGCTCTGGTACTAGACTTTGGTCTGATCAAAAACATCATCAACCAAAGCAGTTTATTGATTTTGGAAATTGGACGTTATTCGGAAAAACTTTAGATAGGATTAAAAGTTCGATATTTGATTATCCCATAATAAGTACTAATAAAAAATATATAAGTGAAATTAAAAAACATTTAAGATTAAAAAGTTTTAAGAAATATAAAATTGTTCTTGAACCAGCAAAACGAAATACTGCTCCTGCTATACTCAGTTCAGCATTAATAAAAGAGATACCTGAGAACCAACCTTTAATTTTTTTAACATCAGATCATTTAATTGAGAAAATAAAACTGTTAAATAAATCTATTAAACAACACCAAAAATACTTGACAGATAAAAATATTTTCATATTTGGTATTAAACCCTCTAACCCTTCATCTGAGTTTGGTTATTTTTTATCAAAACAAGTGGGTAATAAATGCAAGGTTACAAAATTTATTGAAAAACCAAATTTAGAAAAAGCGAAAAAAATCATTAAAAAAAATGCTCATTGGAATTCAGGAATGTTTTTTCTAACAAAAAAATCAATAATTAATAACTTCAAGAAGTATCAAAACAGTAATTTTAATTATTGTTTAAATTCTGTGAATAAATCAAAATTTAAAAATAATATTTATCATCTTAGTAAAAATGATTTTTTAAAATGTGAGACAATCTCTTTTGATTACGCAATTTTGGAAAAATCAAAAGATATAAATGCTATAAATTTAAATATATCTTGGTCTGATCTAGGTAGCTGGAAAGAAATTTGCAAAGTCTATGATAAATTAAAGATTAAATATCAAAAAAAGAAAAATATTTTTTACAGACCTTGGGGTAGGTATACAAACTTGTATAATGGTAAAAATTTTTTAATTAAAGAACTTTATGTAAAACCTAAAGGAGTTTTAAGTCTTCAAAAACATTTTCATCGTTCCGAACACTGGGTTGTAACTCAAGGGAAACCAAAAATAACTCTAAACAACAAAAAATTTTTTTTAAAAACTAATGAAACTATTTTTATACCAGTTCAATCTATTCACAGAATAGAAAATCCATATAAAAAACCGGTAAAAATAATTGAAGCACAATTAGGGTCAATTTTAAAAGAAACCGATATAGTTAGGTATCAAGATATATACGGTAGAGTTAAATAATTTCTAGTTCTATTGGTGTGTGATCAGATGGTTTTTCTTTGGATCTTGGTTTCTTATTGATACTAATTGATTTAACATTTTCAATTAAACTGTTTGAAAGTAAAAAATGATCTATTCTCATCCCATAATTTTTTTGCCAAGAACCTGCAAAGTAGTCCCAAAAGGTATATTCTTGTTTAATTTCATTTTTAAATCTATAAACATCTTTAAAACCTAAATTAATTAATTCTCTATATTTTTTTCTTATTTCCAATCTACCTAAAGCATCGTTTTTATATCTTTTAAAATCATGAACATCTATTTCTTCAGGAATAATATTAAAATCTCCACCAATAAGAATATTTGAGTTTTTCTGAGTTTTCTTTTTTACATTTGATATAAACTTTTTTAACCAAATTTTTTTATATTCATATTTTTCTGTATCTACAGGATTTCCATTTGGAACATAAATATTTATAAGTTCTATCTTTTTTTTTTTTAATTTTAACTCAGCAGTTATTATTCTTGATTGTTTTAAATTATCTTTAATAAAGCTATTATTAATTTTTTCTAATTTATGTTTAGAAATAATAGCAACACCATTGTAACTTTTTTGACCGAATACGTATGATATGTAACCGATGTTCTTAAACTCATCTTTTGGAAAATTTTCATTTTGTGTTTTAATTTCCTGCAGTAAAAGTACATCAGGGGAAGATTCTTTAATATAATTTTTAATATTTTCTATTCTTGCCCTAACAGAGTTGACGTTCCAAGATATAATTTTCATCAAACAGAGAAAGAAAGACCACAACCGCAAGAAGCAGTAGCTTTAGGATTCTCAATTACAAATGACTCTCCAATCATCTCTTTTTTAAAATCAACTACAGACCCAGAAATTATATCAAGTGATGATTTATCAATAATTGTTTTTCCAAATATAATATCATCTCCATTAGATTTTGAGTCAAAACCAAAGTTATATTTAAAGCCAGAGCATCCACCTCCCTGAACGGTGATTCTAAAATATTTTTTTTCTCCAGCTTTTGTAATCAAATTTATTTGATTTAAGGCTTGATCAGTGAAATTTAATTTCTTTTCCATAAACGGTGTATATTTAGTATATAATCTATGTAGTAAGCATGCAAAAAAAATTAATTAGAAATCTATCTAAATTTGCAGTTCCTCTTAAGTCTAAAGAACGGTTTTTTAGGGAAAAAAAAACTGATTTGAGGAATGATTTTCAAAGAGACAGGGATAGAATTGTCCATTCAACAGCATTTAGAAGATTAAAGCATAAGACTCAAGTATTTGTTAATACATCTGGTGATCACTTCCGAACAAGAATTACACACTCTCTTGAAGTATCTCAAATAGCTAGAACACTTTCTAAATATTTTAATTTAAATGAAGACTTGTCTGAAACTATAAGTTTAGCACATGACTTAGGCCATACTCCATTTGGCCATGCTGGAGAGGAAGCTCTTAATGATTGTATGAAAAATTATGGTGGATTTGAACACAACATACAAACTCTAAGAATTATAACAATTTTAGAAAATAGATATTACGATTTTAAAGGTCTTAATCTTTCAATTGAAACAATAGATGGTTTAATCAAACACAATGGACCGGTTAAAGATTTGACCAAATTTAATAGAATTTTAGGTAATAATTTTTTCAAAAAAAAAATTAATTTTTTTTTAAATTCATCTCTCGAATCTCAAATTGCTTCTATATCAGATGATATAGCGTACAATAGTCACGATCTTGAAGATGGATTAAAATCTAATTTATTTGATTTGAAACATTTAATGAATATACCAGTACTTAATAAAATCATTTCAAAACATAAAAAAAAATTAAATATATATTCCATTGATTTAATTATAAGGCAAATAGTTAGAGATATAATTAATGAAATGGTAAGAGATGTAATTAGTACAACTAAAAAAAATTTAAAATCTTATAAGATAAAAAATTTAAACGATATTTATCGAACAAAAAATCAAATAGTTACATTCTCCCAAAGTATGCAAAAATTCGATAAGAAAATAAAAAGTTTTTTAAAACAAAAAATGTATTTTCATAAAAATGTAAATTCCAAAACTAATTACGGAAGAAAAATAATAAAGAGATTATTTTTACAAATAAAAAAAAATCCAAATAAATACATAAATATTAAAAAATATAGCAATTCAAATATAGAACGAATTATTTGTGATTATATTGCTGGAATGACTGATAGATATGCAATAAATCTATATAATGAAATAAAATGAATATTTTTGAACACCATTTATCTGAAATAAGAAACATAATTCTTTCTAAAAAAGATTCTCTTAAATTGGAACATATTGATAATTTGAAAGGCGTAAATTTGGAAATACCTCCTTTACAATTTAATTTTGATTTATCATGTAATATTGCAATGGTTCTTGGGAAAAAAAATAAGATAAGTTCGAAAACCTTAGCTTTAAAATTAAAAGATATTTTTTTAGATAAAATAAATAATTTTTCAGAAATTGATATTGCTGGACCTGGTTTTTTAAATATTAAACTTTCAAAATCTGCTTTATTCTATAATATAAAATCAATTCTGGATAATAATGAAATTTATGGCTCCAGTAAAAGTAGTGAAACTTTTAATATTGAGTTTGTCTCTGCTAATCCAACCGGGCCAATGCACGTAGGTCATTGTAGAGGAGCTATTTACGGTGATGTATTAGCAAATTTACTAAAGTTTAACGGAAATGAAGTCATTAAAGAATATTATATTAATGATTACGGTAACCAAATTAGAAATTTTGTAGAGTCTATACATTTCAGAATAATTGAAATAAAATACAAAAAAAAATTTCCAAAAAAAGAAAATCTATACCCAGGTCTTTATATTAAAGATATTGCTAATAAAATTGTAAAAGAAAACACCAATCTTGACTTAAGCGATTTTGATAAAAACTTTGAATTTTTAAAAAAAGAGTCAATTAAAGGATCAATGGATTTAATTAAAAATGATCTTCAGCTTTTAGGTATTTCGCATGATAATTTTTCCTCAGAAACGGATATAGTTAATAAAGATTTAGTAAATAAGGCGGTAAACAAACTTAAAGAAAAAAAATTTGTAGAGGAAGGTTTTCTACAACCACCAAAAGGTGAAACTAATGATAATTGGAAAAAAATAAAAAGATTAATTTTTAAATCTACATTATTTGGAGACGATACTGATAGAGCGCTCCAAAAAAATGATGGATCTTGGACATATTTTGCCAATGACGTTGCCTATCATATGGATAAAGTAAACAGAAATTATAAAAATTTAGTTAATATCCTAGGAGCAGATCACACTGGCTATATAAAAAGAATTACAGCTGCAGTTTCAGCTTTATCTGAAAATAAAATCAAACTTAATTGTAAAGTATGCCAGTTAGTTAAACTATATAAAAATGGAGAGCCATTTAAAATGTCTAAGAGAGCAGGAGATTTTATCTCTGCCCAAGATCTTTTACATGAAGTAGAAAAAGACCAAATAAGATTTATGATGCTTAATAGAAGTAATGACGTTGAGTTAGATTTTGATTTCGATAAAGTAAAAGAAAAAACAAAAGATAACCCAGTCTTTTACGTGCAATATGCTTATGCAAGAATCAATTCTCTATTAAGAACATTAAATTTGAATTTATTAGACAAAATAAATTTAGATGAAAGTAGTATAAATTTTAATGAAATTGAAAAAAAAATAATAAGAAAAGTTTTTGAATGGCCAAAAATTATTGAATCAACATCAAGAAAATTTGATTTACATAAAATTCCTTTTTATTTAAATGATTTATCAACATTATTTCATGCATATTGGAGCAAAGGTAATGAAGATAGAAATTATAAATTTATAGAAAATCGTAAAGTTAAAAGAGATGAAATTTTAGCTGTTCTAAATCTCGTAGCTATAGTCATACAAAACGGAATGAAAATACTCGGTGTATCTTTACCAAGTAAAATGTAATGCAAAAAATAATTAACTTATTTTTTTTAGTATTGATTTTAATTTTTTTTTTAAGTTGCTATAAATATTATGACTCAAAAAATAATATTGAAACAAAAAATTATAATAGAAATAACATTAATGAAATTATCAATACGAAAATTTTTGATTTACCAGTTTTAAATAATGATACAGATAATGTTATTGAATTTAATGATGGTTTTTCAAATAAAATTAAAATTGATAACCCTAGAAGTTTTTGGAATTTACTTAAATCTGAATGAAAAAAAAAGCTATAATTGTTAGTATTAAAAGTACAAAATTAACTAAAAAAGAGAGATTGCTATTATCCGTAGAAAAGCCTTGGGGATTAATTCTGTTTAAAAGAAATATAAAATCCATCAATCAAATAAAAAAATTAGTTAAAGATATTCAAAAATGTTCAAAAGATAAAAAATTTCCAATTTTAATCGATGAAGAGGGTATGAACGTTTCAAGGCTAACAGATATTATAAATCATGACATAAATGCTAATTTTTTTGGAAATCTTTATGAAAAAAATAAAATTGTAGCTATAGCCATTTATAAAATATATTTAAAATCTTTATGTCGAATTATGAATGAAATTGGAATTAATATTAATACCATTCCTGTGCTTGATGTATTAAGAAAAAGCACACACGCAATCATAGGAAAAAGGAGCTTTTCAAAAAAAAAAGAAATCGTCAAACAATTAGGTAAAATAACAATTAAAGAGTGTCATGCTCAAAATATTGTTAATGTTATTAAACATATACCCGGTCATGGATGTTCTGCTAAAGATAGTCATTTAACTTTACCGAAAGTTAATTTAGAGGAAAGTTATTTGAATAAGATCGATTTTTATCCATTTAAATCATCATCGGCTAAACTAGCTATGACAGCACACATAATGTATTCAAAAATTGATCCTAAAAATGTTTCAACTTTTTCAAAAAAAATAATTAAAGATATAATAAGAAAAAAAATCGGTTTTAAAGGAATTTTATTGTCCGACGATATTTCCATGAAAGCTCTTAAGTATGATTTAATTACTAACGCGCATAAATCACTTTCAGCTGGATGCAATTTAGTTTTGTATTGCGCAGGAAATATTAAAGACAACCTTAAATTGATTAAATCTGTGCCATATATTGATAATTTTACATTAAAAAAAACATCAGAAATTTACAATATTTTGAGGTAAAATTATTTATGGAATCAAATAGTATAAATCAAATATCGATTAATATTCCTAACTATAAAGGTCCATTAGATGTATTGTTAGATTTAGCAAAATCACAAAAAGTTGATCTGGCTGAAATATCAATTACACAACTTGCGGATCAATTCCTAAATTTTATTAAAAATACTAAAAATTTAAATTTGGAGTCAGCCTCTGAGTTTTTATTAATGGCAACTTGGTTGGCATATTTGAAATCTAAACTCCTTTTACCCGAAGATATAGAGGATGATTTTAAAGCTTTTGAAGTCGCTAAAAAACTTAAATTACAACTAAAAAAGCTCGAATTAATTAGAATTCTATCAGATAAAATGTTACAAAAAAAAAGATTAGGTGTTCATATTTTTACAAGAGGCATGAAGGGTGGCATTAGATCTATTAACACACCTGTTTATGACGTTTCATTGTATGTGCTTCTTAAAACTTATTCCAACATTCAAATGCAAAAAACTTTTTTGAATATTAGCATACCTAAATTACCTGTATTAAGCACTGATGAAGGAATTAAGCAAATTAAAAATAATTTAAATGATATAATAGATTGGAAAAATGTTTTTGAATTAATACCACAATTTTACCAAAAAAATAAAATGAAAAGGTCTGGTATCGCAGGTATATTTTCCGCATGTTTAGAACTATCTAAGCAAGGAATAATAAAAATATCTCAAAAAAAAATATTTGAAAAAGTGATGATCAAAAAAACTTAATATGCCAAGTAAAAATAAAAATAATGTTATAAGTTTTCCTTCTTCTCCTTCTAAATTAGAGAGACAGGTCGAAGCAATTTTATTTGCTGCATCTGAACCGCTTGATATTGAAACAATTGAAAAAAGAATACAATCCACAGTTAAAATAAAAAAACTTTTAGATAATATTAAAGAAACTTATAAAAATCGAGGTATAAACTTAGTATGTATTAAAAACAAATGGTCTTTCAGGACAGCAGATGACTTATCAAAATTAATGTCACTTCAAAAATCAACTCAAAAAAAACTATCAAAAGCGACAATAGAAACATTATCTATAATAGTTTATCATCAACCAGTTACGAGATCAGAAATTGAGGAAATAAGAGGAGTATCTTTTGCTACTAACACCTTAGAGACGCTACTTAAATTAAATTGGGTCAGACCCGCAGGTAGAAAAGATGTGCCTGGCAAGCCTATACAATACGCTACAACTGAAAATTTTTTAAATCACTTCAATATTCAAAAGTTGTCCGATTTACCAACTATTGATGAGCTTGGATCTGCAGGATTAATTGATACTTCAAGTATTGATAAGTCAATATTTGGAACTGGTAAGTTTTTTAAAGAGCAATCAATTAACAACAAACAAAATAATATTTATGATGAAATAGATGAAGCTATAAAAAAAGCTCCTGAAGAGGAAAAATAAACGTGTTTATTTAAGTTAAATTATTGTATATAAAACGAATATGGGAAATATTGGGTGGACAGGAATAATCATAATTGCAATCTTAGTAGTTATTCTATTTGGCAAAGGGAAAATTTCAAGTATTATGGGTGACCTTGCTAAAGGTATTAAAAGCTTTAAAAAGGGCATGTCAGACGATAGCTCTTCTGGAAATGATCCCGAAAATAATTCAGATAACTCAAATTCTGACAATAAATAATCTTTTATGCCTCAAATAGGTTGGTTAGAGATTTTAGCAATAGTCATTGTTGCAATATTAGTTTTGGGTCCAAAAGAATTCCCTGTAGCTTTAAAAAAAATAGGTTCATATTTTGGAAAATTAAAGAATACCATTAGCAATTTTCAAAAAGAGATTAATTCAGTAACAGAACACGTTGATATCAAGGAAGATTTAGATAATCAAAAAGAAATTAAAAACTCAAATAACAAGAAAAATAATGAGTGATAACAATTCTTTTACAAGTCACTTTGTAGAATTACGTTCAAGATTAATCAAATCAATTGTTTTTATTTTTTTAGTATTTGTAGCATCCTATACTTTTGCTGAACATATTTATTCATTTTTAGTTAATCCATATGCTCAAGCTGTAAAAGATGATCCCATATCTAGAAGATTAATTTTCACGGCATTACATGAAACTTTCATAACTTATTTAAAGGTTGCATTTTTTTCAGCAATTTTTTTGGGAAGTCCAGTTTTATTAATTCAAATTTACAAATTTATAGCACCTGGTTTATATAAAAATGAAAAAAAAGCACTTTTACCTTATTTAATTTTGACACCTATACTTTTTTTGCTAGGAGGACTATTAGTTTACTATTTAGTTATGCCTTTGGCGATAAAATTTTTCTTATCATTTGAAAGCATGGGATCAAATACAGCCTTACCAATTCAATTGGAGGCAAAGGTTAATGAATATTTATCACTAATAATGCGATTAATTTTTGCTTTTGGTATTAGTTTTCAGTTACCCATTTTGCTAAATTTATTAGCTAGAATTGGTGTGGTTAATTCTGAATATCTTAAAAATACTAGAAGATATGTGATTGTAATTATTTTTACATTAGCAGCAATTTTAACACCACCAGATCCGATAACTCAAGTTGGTCTAGCAATACCATTACTATTACTTTATGAATTATCTATAATAACAGTTAGATTTACTGAAAAAAAAAATAATAAAGAAAATTTAAAAGATGCATAATTTAAAAGAATTAAGAAATAATTTAGATAATTTTAAAAAAAAACTTAAAGATCGCAATATTCAATTTGATATAAATGATTTCAATTTAAAAGATGTTTTAAACAGAGATTTAATTAGTAAAAAAGAAAAACTTGAAAATGAAAAAAAATTATTATCTAAATCTAAAAATAAATCTAATTTTGAAAGATCAAAAATAATTTCTAAAGAAATCTTTGAATTAAATAAAAAACAAACCTTGAGTCAAAATGAACTTAATAAAATTGTTTTTTCTCTTCCTAATCTAGCACTTGAATGCGTTCCAATTGGAAAAGATGAAAAAAGTAATAGATTAATAAAAAAAAGTGGAGCAATTAAAAATTTTTCTTTTAATGTTAAATCTCACGTTGAACTTGGTGCTGTAAAAAAAAATATTGATTTCGATACAGCGATTAAATTGTCTGGCTCTAGATTTGTAATATTAAAAGATAAATTTGCTTTGCTCGAAAGAGCTTTAATAAATTTTATGCTAGATACACACGTAATCAATTTCAAATATACAGAGATTTCTCCTCCATTAATTGTTAACGAAGATGTTATGTTTGGAACAGGACAATTACCTAAATTTAAAGATGATCAATTTGAAATAAAATTTAATAATACAGATGAGAGAAAATTTTTAATACCTACGGCTGAAGTAGTCTTAACAAATTTAGTTAGAAAATCAATAATTGAAAGAAATGTTCTACCAAAAAGATTTGTGGCTTCAACTCCATGTTTTAGAAAAGAAGCAGGAAGTTACGGAAAAGACGTAAAAGGCATGATTAGACAGCATCAATTTTATAAAGTTGAGCTTGTTAGTATTGTAGAACCTAATAAATGCTCAGAAGAGTTAGAACGTATGTTAAAATGTGCTTGTTCTATTCTTGATAAACTGGAAATACCTTATCAAGTAGTATTACTTTCATCAGGAGATATGGGTTTCAGTGCTGAAAAAACTTACGATATTGAAGCATGGATACCCTCAGAAAATAAATACAGAGAAATTTCTAGCTGTTCATCTTGTGGTTCATTCCAAGCAAGAAGAATGGGAGCTAAATATAAATCTGAAAGCGGAAATGAATTTGTAGGAACTCTTAATGGATCTGGTTTAGCCGTAGGAAGACTCATGATTGCTATGATAGAAAACAACCAAAATGAAGATGGGTCAATTAATATCCCAAATGTATTAAAAAAATACATGAATAATTTGGAAAAAATCTAATTATAATTTACTTGTTTATCTAAAGTTTTTAATATAATTATTTATTAATGAGTGGACAGGGAATAGCACAATTTATACCATTAATACTAATCTTTGTAATTTTTTATTTCTTTTTAATAAGACCACAACAAAAAAGAGTAAAAGACCACAAAGCAATGGTTAATTCTTTGAAAAGAGGTGACGAAGTAATAACATCAGGCGGTATAATTGGCATTGTCGATAGAGTAATGGAGGACGACCGAATTGAAGTTACGATTTGTGAAAGTACAAAAGTTCAAATTATAAGATCTACAATTACAAGCCTACTAAAAAAAGAAGAAGTAAAAAAATAATTCTTTTTCGTGTTAAATTTCTCAAAAATAAATGTTTTAATTATCTATCTACTATTTTCAATTATTGCTGTATTTTCAGTATTTAATTTTCAAACTGACAATAAATTTATTAATAAAAAAATTAACTTAGGATTAGATCTACAAGGTGGATCATATTTATTATTAGAAATTAATTCAGATAGTTTAGTAAAAGAAAAAATACAATCTAAAGTTATACCCATAAAAAAGTTACTAAAAAAAAATAAAATAAATTATGAAAATTTTAAAATCAATGAAAAACACTTAACTTTGTCACTTAATGACATCGAAAAATTTGATATATTATTTTATTCTAGAAAAGACAATATAATTAATCCTTATATCGATAATTATAGATCTTATGAATTAGAATATAAAAAAACTAAAAAAAATCAAATTGAAATTTCCTTTTCTAAATTTGGGCTACTTACTATCAATAATTCTGCTTTAAAACAGTCTATTGAAATAGTAAGAAGAAGAATTGACGATGTGGGCACTAAAGAACCAACTATACTTCAACGAGGAGAAAAAAGAATTCTAGTAGAATTACCCGGATTAAAGAATCCTGAAAGGATAAAATCTTTATTAGGTAAAACTGCACAATTAAATTTTAGACTTGTTTCTGAAAATAACGAATTTGGTACAGATGAGTTAACCTCTGAAAATGGAGAAAAACTTAATATTAGCAAAAGAATAATAATGAGTGGTGAAAATTTAATAGACGCGCAACCAAGTATTCAGAATCAAAATAATGAACCTACAGTTTCATTTACACTAGATAGATTAGGTGCGCAAAAATTTGGTAGAGCTACCACTGATAATGTTGGTAAAAGATTAGCGATCGTGATGGATGGTGAAATTGTTAGTGCGCCAAATATAAACGAACCTATTACATCAGGCAATGGAATGATCTCAGGAAATTTTACTTTTCAAGAAGCTACCGATTTAGCTCTTTTACTTCGCTCAGGAGCTTTGCCAACACCTTTAATAGTTGTAGAGGAAAGAACTGTAGGTCCAGATTTAGGAGAAGACTCAATTAAATCAGGTATAACATCTCTGTTAGTTGGTTTCGTTTTGGTTATTATATTTATGCTTTATAAGTATAAAGTTTTTGGACTTATTGCCAATACAGCTTTAATTGCAAATTTATTAATGTTAACTGGAGTGCTTACAATTTTAGAGGCTACCCTTACATTACCCGGTATTGCGGGAATAATACTTACTGTTGGTATGGCAGTAGATGCAAATGTTTAATATTTGAGAGAATTAAAGAAGAGTTAAAAACAGAAAAATCGATTATTCATGCTTTTGACTCTGGCTACTCGAGAGCTAAAATTACAGTCTTAGATGCCAATATAACAACGTTAATTGCAGCTGTAATTTTATTTGTATTTGGGTCAGGCCCAGTAAAAGGTTTTGCTGTTACATTAGGAATTGGAATTATAACAACTCTTTTTACAGCATATTTTTTGGCAAGACACCTCACTTCAATAGTAGTTTTAAATACTAAAAATAAAGAGATTAAAATTTAATGTCTAATTATAGTTTTTCATCAAAATTTAAGCATGCTAATATTTTTTCAATAACTTTATTTTTATTTAGCATCATTTTAATTTCATTTAAAGGTCTTAATTACGGAATTGATTTTAAAGGGGGTACACTGATTGAACTTAGATCCAATAATATCGAGGTATCTTCTATAAGAGATGTTCTTAAAAATATGGATCTAGGTGACGTTAATGTAAAAAATTTTGGCAAGGAGGGAGATTTTTTAATTAAAGTTGAACAAAAAGGAGATAATAATAAACTTATTCCAAAAATTAAAAAAAATTTGTCTGAAAAATTGAATTCTGAAATAAATTTTAGGCGAGTAGAAAATGTTGGTCCAAAAGTAAGTTCAGAGCTTTTACGATCCGGAGTAATAGCTATTTCATTATCATTACTAGCCATGCTTTTTTATATTTGGGTTAGATTTGAGTGGCAATTTAGTATTGGTTCAATTATAGCTTTATTTCATGACATAATAATAACACTTGGAGTCTTTTCATTTCTTAATTTAGAAATTAATCTTTCAATAATTGCAGCAGTTCTTACAATAGTAGGGTACTCTATGAATGATACTGTAGTAATATATGATAGGATTAGAGAAAATCTTGGTAAATTTCATAAAATACACATAAGTGATATAGCAAATTTATCTATTAATGAAACACTAGCTCGCACTATTGTTACTTCTTTAACAACATTACTAGCACTATTTTCTATATTTATTTTAGGTGGTGAAATTTTAAGAGGATTTTCTTTTGCAATGATACTTGGTGTCGTAATAGGTACTTATTCATCAATATTTGTTGCTTCTCCAGTTTTAAAGTTTTTTAGAGTAAGCTACAAAACTATTGAAAAAGATGAAGAAAGAATAGTTCCCTAGTTTAATAAAGATTTTGAGCGGCTACCATTGATAACAACATTGGCAATGAAAGAAGAGTATTTGTTCTTGAAAACAACATGGCAGTTTGAGCTGAGACCTTTTTTTCGTCTGTAGAGGATTCAACTATTCCAAGCGCTTTCTTTTGGTTTGGCCAAATTATGAACCAAACATTGTAAGCCATTATCAATCCTAGCCACATTCCAATCCCTATAGCAGTATTTTTTCCACCAGATCCATCTAATCCAAGTATCATAGCACTATAAATATACCCATTTATCCAAGCTAAAATTAATCCAGATAAAACCGTAATTGCAGCTGCCCATCTAAAATAAAATAGCGCCGCTGGAGCAATAATTTTTCCTATTGCTGGTTTTTGTTCATCTGGAATTTTAGACATGTTTGGAATTTGAACAAAATTAAAATACCAAAGTAGACCTATCCACATTGTTGCAACAATAACATGAATAAATCTAAACAACCAACTCCAAAAAAGTGTATCAAAAGAAAATCCGTCACCAAAATAATATAAGCCTAAAAACAATAAAATTGCTAAACCTAGTGAAAGATGAACAGTTTTTGAGAGCGATTGTAATATACTTGTCATGATTCTATTATAACATAATTTAAATTATCAGGCAGTTTTTTTCATAATATTGGCACCCATTATTTCTTTAATAAATTTCCCTGTATAGCTCTCCTTAACCGTAGACACTTTTTCAGGAGTCCCCTCGGCAATAATTTTTCCTCCATTTATACCACCCTCTGGACCCATATCAATAATATGATCAGCGGTTTTTATAACATCTAAATTATGCTCAATTACAACAACAGTATTTCCAGTATTAGTAAACGCTTGAAGAATCTCTAATAATTTTTTTATATCATGAGAATGTAATCCTGTTGTGGGTTCATCTAATATATATAGTGTTCTTCCGGTAGGTCTTTTTGATAGTTCTTTAGCAAGTTTTATTCTTTGAGCTTCACCACCAGATAGTGTAGTTGCTTGTTGACCAATTTTCATATACCCAAGCCCAACGTGTCTTAATGTTATTAATTTTGATCTAATTGTTTGTATATTTTCAAAGAATTCACATCCTTCATCTACAGTCATGTCTAAAACATCTGCAATATTTTTATTTTTAAATCTAATTTCTAATGTTTCTCTATTATATCTTGCTCCTTTACATGTATCACAAGGAATAAACACATCCGGTAAAAAATGCATCTCATAGGTTATTACTCCATCTCCTTCACATGTTTCACATCTTCCACCTTTAACATTGAAGGAATATCGTCCAACTTTATATCCCCTAGCTTTAGACTCTGGCAATCCAGAAAACCACTCTCTAATTGGACCAAAAGCACCAGTATAAGTGGCTGGATTTGATCTTGGCGTTCTTCCTATTGGCGATTGATCTATGTCTATTATTTTGTCAATCAACTCTGTTCCTTTAAATCCTGTAAAAGCTTTAGGGACTTTACGACTTTTATTTTTATTTAGCATCAAATTAAAGGCATTATATAAAGTATGTAAGATTAAAGTTGACTTACCACTTCCTGAAACTCCTGTTACACAAGTAAAAGTTCCAACTGGAATTTTTAAATTAACTTTTTTTTAAATTGTTGCCACTAGCACCACTAATTTCAATGAAACGACCATTTTTTGCTAATCTCCTTTTTTTGGGGATTGCTATAAATTTTTTTCCAGATAAGTAATCACCTGTTATACTTTTTGAATTAGAAATAATTTCTTTTATAGTGCCATTGGCAACAATCTGCCCCCCATTTAATCCAGCTTCTGGGCCAATATCAATTATGTGATCTGAATTTTCCATTGTTTCTGTATCGTGTTCAACCACAATTACAGTGTTACCAAGATCTCTTAATTTTTTTAAAGCTTTAATTAATTTTTTATTATCTCTTTGATGCAAACCAATTGATGGTTCATCTAAAACATATAAAACGCCTGTAAGTCCCGAGCCAATTTGAGAAGCTAACCTTATTCTTTGCGCTTCACCTCCAGATAAGGTGCCAGACTCCCGCGATAATGTTAAATAATTTAATCCTACATTTAAAAGAAAATTTAATCTTTCATTGATTTCTTTTAATATATGTTGAGCAATTTTATTTTCACGATCTGATAAAACATCTTGTAAATTTTTAAACCATTTTTGTGACTCTTCAATTGATTTTTTTGTTACTTCACTAATATTTAAATTATTAATTTTAACACAAAGAGCTTCATCTTTTAACCTCATTCCTTTACATTTTTCACAATCTGTTTCACTTTGATATTGTGAAATTTCCTCTCTTTTCCATTCACTATCAGTTTCTAAATAACGTCTCTCAAGATTATTAACTACACCCTCAAATGACTTTTTAGTAGTATAAGCTTCATATCCATCGTCGTAAGAAAATTTTATTTCTTCATCATCTGAACCATATAGAATGATATCTTGAATTTTTTTAGGGATTTTTTTCCATGGATCTATCATAGAAATTTTATAATGTTTCGCTATAGATGCTAAAGTTTGAGCATAATATAGTGATGTAGATTTAGCCCAAGGCTCAATTACCCCTTCTTGTAGACTTTTCTTAGGATTAGATATTACCAAATTTGGATCTACATTAAGATTATGCCCAATACCTTCACACTCTTCACATGCGCCATAAGGTGAATTAAAGGAAAAAAGTCTAGGCTCAATCTCCTCTATCGTGAAGCCGCTTTCCGGACACGAGAATTTAGAAGAAAAAGTTATTGTTTCAAGTTTTCTAAATTTTTTTGGGAGTGATTCATTTTCATATTCAACTACTAATAATCCATTTGAAATATTTACAGCTGTTTCAACACTGTCAGCCAGTCTATTTCCTATATTTGAGTTAAGTATAACTCTGTCAACAATAATCGAAATTTCATGCTTTAGTTTTTTATTTAAATTTGGAAATTCATCGATGTTAAGATATTTGCCATCAACTTTAATTTTTGTAAAACCTCTTTTTTTGTAATTTAAAATTTCTTTTTTATATTCTCCTTTTCTTCCTCTAACTATTGGAGAAAGAAGATATATTGTACTATCTTTTGGCAGCTGCTTTATTTTGTCAACCATTTCACTTATTGGCTGTGAAATAATTGGTTTACCCGTAAATGGAGAGTACGGAATTCCTACTCTAGCGAATAATACTCGCATATAGTCGTATATTTCAGTCACTGTTGCTACAGTCGATCTTGGATTTTTTGAAGTGTTTTTTTGCTCAATAGATATCGCTGGGCTTAGGCCCTCAATCAAATCTACTTTAGGTTTTTTCATTTTATCCAAAAATTGTCGTGCATAGGAAGAAAGGCTTTCAACATATCTTCTCTGACCCTCTGCATAAATTGTGTCG
>QBYC01000004.1 GCA_003283025.1 Pelagibacteraceae bacterium AG-325-C03 | reverse complement strand
TTTGCCAATCTCTTACGTCATCTCCAAGTGGAACTTCTTCTGGCAACCAATGAATTCTTTGTTGGGTTAACCAGGCGTCATAGCACCATGGATATCTAAAAGGTTTATAAACAGGATTTTCAACTAATAGACCCATCTTTTTTGGTTGAATAATTTCTGACTTAATTTTTTCTGCTACTGACATGATAAACACTCCTCATAATTGTTAGATTTATTATTCGATTCTTGGCCTTGAGAATAAACATTTTTGGTCACATCTGTTGATGAACCTCTGTTAACGTTCTCCGCTCTTTGAATTGATTTAGATCTGCAATAATAAAGGCTTTTTAGACCTTTTTTCCAAGCTTGAAAATGTAGATCGTGTAAGTCTTTTTTGTGAATGTCTGCAGGTATAAATATATTGATTGATTGAGCTTGTGAGATATGAGGTGTTCTATCGGAACCTAATTCCACAATCCATCTTTGATCAATTTCGAAAGCAGTTTTAAAAGTATCTTTTTCTTCTAGTGTTAAAAAATCTAAATGAGCAACTGAACCTTGATTGGTTGTAATAGAAGACCAAACATCATCTGTATCTTTTTCGTATTTCTGAAGAATCTTTTTAAGATATTTATTTCTAACATTAAAAGATCCAGATAGAGTTTTATGGGTATAGCTGTTTGCAGCAATAGGTTCTATCCCCGGTGAGGAACCTCCACAAATAATTGATATTGAAGCTGTTGGCGCAATGGCTGTTTTATTTGAAAATCTTTCTTTAATTCCATACTCATCTGCATCTGGACAAGCTCCTCTTTCTTCTGCGAGGCTAACTGAAGCTAAATCTACTTTTTCTTGTATGTTTTTAAATATTTTTTTATTCCAGACTTTACTCATCACAGAACCAAAAGGAATATTTTTCATTTGAAAATAAGAATGTAAACCCATAACTCCAAGACCAACACTTCTTTCTCTCATAGCTGAATATTTTGCATGAGCGAATTCATCTGGAGCCCTATTTATAAAATCTGTCATGACGTTATCTAAAAATCTCATTACATCCTCTATAAATTGAGGATCTTCACTCCACTGATCATAAGTATCGATGTTCAAGGATGACAAGCAACAAACTGCTGTTCTTTGATTACCGTCGTTATCTTGACCTGTGGGCAATGTAATCTCACTACAAAGATTAGAAGTTTTTACTTTTAGGCCTGCTAATTTGTGATGTTGAGGAATTTGTCTATTTACCGTGTCGATAAAAATAATGTATGGTTCACCAGTTTCTACTCTCGCAGTTAACAATCTGATCCATAAATTTCTTGCAGGTATAGTTGATTGAACTGTACCATCGTAAGGACTTCTTAAAGCCCATTGATCACCTGTTTCTACGGCTCTCATAAATTCATCTGTAACAAGTACTCCATGGTGCAAATTAAGAGATCTTCTATTTACGTCACCACCTGTCGGCCTTCTCATTTCAATAAATTCTTCTATTTCAGGATGATCTATTTGCAAATAACAAGCTGCTGATCCTCTTCTTAATGAACCTTGGCTAATAGCTAGAGTTAAAGAGTCCATAACTTTAATAAACGGAATTATACCAGAAGTTTTTCCAACTTTTCCTATTTTTTCTCCAATTGATCTTAAATTACCCCAGTAACTTCCAATACCTCCACCTCTTGCAGCAAGCCAAACATTTTCTTCCCAAAGATTTGTAATGCCCTCTAGACTGTCATTAGCTTCGTTTAAAAAACAAGAAATTGGCAATCCTCTTTCTGTGCCTCCATTGGATAAAACTGGTGTAGCTGGCATAAACCAAAGGTTGCTTATGTAATTGTAAATTCTTTGTGCATGTAAATTATCATCGGCATAAACACTTGCTACTCTTGCAAATAAATCTTGAAAACTCTCGTTCTGTCCTAGGTATCTATCTTTAAGGGTTGCTTTTCCAAAATCAGTTAAATTAGCATCTCTAGATCTATCAATTTTTATTGTAACGCCTCTTTCATTTTGAAATAGTTCAGTTTCACCAGTTAAAGAAAATAGATCTGGTTTTTTTGGACCGTTGCTCTTTTGATCGCTCTGGTGCTTTTGATTTATACTGCCGACAGCTTTCTCTATTGCCAATGATACGTTTTTGTTCATAATTTGCCTATTTTTACTTGATTTATTAACAAAACAACTACATGTTGTGTTATATTATAGTGAATATACCAAATAACTTTTAAATCAATAGAACATTATATGAACATTTAAATTATTTTGCAAGTGGAAAGTTTTGTTAATAAACATTTAATAACAAATATCCTAATTCTTTAGTATTTATTATAAATGAAAATCAATCCAAATGGTTTTAGAGAGTATGACGCGAGATGGATATTTGAAAAAGACATTGATCTAGATGGAATCACAAACTTAGGAAAAGGTCTAGGAACTCAAATAATTAAACATACAAATAATAACAACCCAAGAGTTATTGTAGGTCATGATTATCGCTCTTATAGTGAAGCTATCAAAAAAGCATTAGTAAATGGTTTAATCTCAACAGGATGCAATGTTGAAGATATAGGTTTGTCTCTTTCTCCTACAGTTTATTTCGCCCAATTTAATTTGAATTCAGATGCAATAGCTATGGTCACTGCAAGCCATAATGAGAATGGCTGGACAGGTGTAAAAATGGGTATCAAAAAAGGACTAACTCACGCTCCAGAGGAAATGAGTGAGCTCAAAGATATTACATTAAGTAAAAAGTTTATTGAAGGTAAAGGGTTTGTAAAAAATATAGATAATTTTAAAGAAAATTATATAAATAATTTAATAAAAAATAATAAGATTAAAAAAAAAATTAAAGCTGTAGTTGCTTGCGGAAATGGTACAGCAAGTGTTTTTGCTCCTGAGATATTGAGAGGCATAGGCTGTGAGGTTGTTGAATTAGATTGTAAATTAGATTGGACTTTTCCTAAGTATAATCCTAATCCTGAAGATTTAAAAATGCTTCACGCAATAGCCAAGACCGTTAGAGATCATAATGCAGATATTGGATTTGGTTTTGATGGTGATGGAGATCGGTGCGGAGTAATAGACAATGAAGGAAATGAAATCTTTTCAGATAAAGTTGGTCTACTAATTGCAAGAAATTTGTCGTTGGAACATCAAAACTCTAAATTTATAGTTGATGTTAAGTCAACAGGTCTCTATGCAAAAGATAAAGTGCTTTTAAAAAATAAATGTGAAACCATCTATTGGAAAACTGGACACTCACATATAAAAAGGAAAGTGAATTTGGAAAAAGCTTTAGCTGGATTTGAGAAAAGTGGTCATTTCTTTTTTAATAAACCATTAGGATATGGCTATGATGACGGTATCAACTCGGCAATACAAATTTGTCATTTGTTAGAAAATCAAGGAAAAAAGATGAGCGAGGTTATAAGCGATCTTCCTAAAACTTTTCAAACACCGACGATGGCTCCATTTTGTAAAGACGAGGAGAAGTATAAAGTGATAGATGAAATAGTGAAAAAAATTAAATCTTTAAAAAAACAAAATATCAAAATTGATAATCAATTAATTAATGAAGTTTTAACTATTAATGGCATAAGATTCACATTTTTAGATGGATCGTGGGGCTTAATTCGAGCATCATCTAACAAACCATCTTTAGTTGTTGTTGTAGAAAGTCCGGCATCAGATGAACGAAAAAAAAAAATATTTAATTTTATAGATAATTTGCTTCAAGATACGGGAAAAATTGGTGAATACGACCAGAAAATTTAATGATTAAAATACTCAAATAAAAATTTTGAGGCTATTAAAAAAAGAAATATTCCAAAATATTTTTGTATCTTACTTCTATCCATATTGTGCACCGTATTAGCGCCTACTCTTGCCATAAAAGTTGTAATTGGAACAAAAATTAAAAATGCAGGAATGTTTATAAACCCTACACTTAAAGGTAAATTTGCGTCTAAGGCTAATCCAGAAATGAAAAAACCAATTGAACCAAATAAAGAGATAACAAAACCTACGGCTGCAGCGCTGCCTATAGCCATTTTAATTTCATATCCAAAATATTTAAGTATTGGAACATTCATCATTGCTCCAGTTATGCCCATTGGTGCTGAAATAAGTCCAGAAACAAATCCGAGGAAAATTTTTATAGAAAAACTAAAATTAGGAATTATTTTTATATTCTTCTCTTTTTGGACAAAAAGATAAACACTAAAGAAGTAAACTATAATTGAAAAAAATAAAATTAGAAATTTAGTGTTAACATTTGCTGCTAAAAAAGTACCTGCAAAAACTCCAAATATCACTGCTAAACCATATATTTTTAAAATGTCTAAGTTAACTGCATTATGTTTCATATGAGTTAAAACAGAAGCTAGAGAAGTCATTATCGTTATTGAAAAAGCAGTTCCCACTGATAAATGCATCAAATAATTTTTTTCTATTTCTAAAAGATCAAATATAAAAAATAGGAAAGGAACAGAAATTAAACCACCTCCAATGCCAAATAATCCTGCAAAAAAACCCACAGGAATTGCTGCTAAAAGCATCATTATTATGTAGGATAGATAATCGTTAATTAACAAAGAAATCATTTTGAATAAATTTAATATAAGCTTTCTACATTATTTTGTTAAATTCCACCTAAAGAAAATTTTTTAATTTGTTTGAATAAACGACTTTTTTATTGTTCACAAAATCTTCGTGATTTTTTTCAATATTTTTTAGTTCATACAAATAGTTGACCATGATCCCGAATGACCTTTTATAACCTGTATCTGAAATATTTGCGTTTATGACTATGTCATCTATCATTGCGCCATTTCTTAAATGGAACCTTGTTACATCTCCTAAAGGAAAACCATTATTGTCTTTTTCATTAATTAGATAATGAGCAACTAACTTAAGTATATTGTCTTTATTAGAGACAATTCTTGGTTCTCCAATTTTTAAATTAACTGATTTTAAAAAAGAAAGATTTTCATTATTCTGACCTAAAATATTTTTTATTTTGCTCTCATCTTGTTGAAAAAACCATTCTGCTAGTCCAGGAATTGGAGATAACGTTCCAAAATTTTTAATATATGGTAGTTCCTCTTGTATTTCGTATAGAACTCTTTTAATTAAAAAATGACCTAATGTAACTCTTGCAAGACCTTCTTGACAATTACTAATGGAATAGAAAGTGGCTGTATTTAATTTTTTTTCACTATTTGATTTTGGCTTCATTAATTCTTGAATTGATTTTCCTAATCCCTCAGTTAATGCAACTTGTACGAATATGATTGGCTCATCTTCTAGAGCAGGATGAAAGTAACAAAAAAATCTTCTATCTTCACCTAATCTTCTCTTCAAATCGTTCATATCTTTCATTGAATGAACTCTTTCATGCTTAATTATCTTCTCTAATACTAAAGCCTTTGTTTCCCAAGTAATTTTCTCGAGCTTTAAAAAACCAGGATTGAACCATGCTTTAAACAAATGTCTTAAATCATTATCTAAACCAATAAGATTTTTATTTTCTTTCAAAAATCGTAAAAGTTCTTCTCTCATCTTAACAATAATTGATGTTCCATTAGGCGCAATGTTAAGTCTTCTAAAAAGTTCTCTTCTTTTTCCCTCTGCAGCATTAAACAAATAAGATAAATTTATTTCATTTTGAGATTTGGTAAAATTCTCAATAGCTTCGTTAACTTTAGAAAAGTCAGGCTTATATTTATCATTAATCATTTTAAAAAAATTTAACTTATTTTCGTTCGATAAAACTCGATATAAATTTGTAATATCTCTGGCAACAGTAATACCAAAAACAATTCCCTTATTTGATAAAAGTTCATCACATAAAGATATAATTGAAACTAAATCATTTTCCTTAATATCCTTCTTTTTAAAGATTTTTTTTCCGGCATCAGCTATTGAAGAAATAATTTTTTTTAGGTCTAGCATAAGTATTTTAAAAAGATTTAATTAATATTAAGATACTCAATAAAAGATCTTATTGAAACCACAAGAAGAAATATACCAAATATTTTGCTTAATAATTTTTTATTGATTTTATAAACCGCTTTTGCTCCAATTCTGGCCATTAACATTGTAACTGGGACAAAAACAACAAAACCAAGTAAATTTACGTATCCAAAACTATAAGGCGAGTTAACATTATTCACCATTTCTCCACTAATGATCATTGTTATAGAAGCACTAAGAGCGATTACAAAACCTACTGCTGCAGCTGTGCCTATTGATTTTCTTATATCATATCCAAAAGTTCTCATAAACGGCACCATCAAAGATCCACCGCCAATACCAAGCGGAACCGATATAATTCCTATTATTATTCCTGACATATTTTTAATAAAGTTAGAAATTTTTTTTGGGTTATCAACAAATTGCTCTCTTAAAAAAATAAAAAACAATCCAATTAAAAGAGCAAATATAGAAAAAAACAAAACTAGTGAAGGAGTTTTTAGATTAACAGCCAAAAAAGTACCAACTAAAACTCCAAATAAAATAAAAAAACTAAAAGATTTTACCATCTTGAAATCAACAGCGTCAAATTCCATATGGGTTCTAGTAGATATTATAGAAGTAGGTATAATAATAGCTAAGGAGGTTCCTATTGACAAATGCATTCTAGTTAAGATATCAAAATCTAAAACAGTAAAAGCGTAATAAAGTGCTGGAACCATTATAATTCCTCCTCCAATACCAAGTAAACCAGCCATAAATCCTGCTACTGAGGCTGCAATGGTTAATACGATTATTAAGTTTGATAATTCAGATATGATAATATTTTCCACTATGAGTCAGCTTGTATAGCTTTTTCATTGTTTTGGGCAATAGTCATTATATGTTTTGCTTTTTGAAAATCTGAGTCTCTAGCCATCATGTTGTCACTTAAATATCTTTTCCAAGCTTTTGAGCCAGTTTGACCGTGATATAACCCTACGGTATGCCTCATAATATGATTAACTTTTGTTCCTAATTTTACTTCTCTCTCAAGATAATCTAGCAATTTCTCAGCAACCTCTTCTCTAGTAGGAGAGATTTTTGTATTAAAAATACTCCTTTCTATCTCAATTAAAGAGTAAGGATTTTGATATATAGACCTCCCAATCATAACTCCATCACAAATAATTAAATGTTTTTGAATTTCTGCTATTTTTGAAATTCCTCCATTTATAATTATCTCTAAATCAGGGTTCTCTTTTTTTAACTGATATACCATTTGATAATTTAATTTTGGAACATGTAAATTTTGCTTTGGAGTAAGTCCTTTAAGAATAGCTTTTCTCGCATGTAAAATGAAAGTTTTACATCCTGCAGATTTCATCTTATTTATAAAACTATTCAAATATTCAAAATCTTCTACTTCATCATAACCTATTCTTGTTTTTGCAGTTACAGGAATTTTGCAAGAATTAATCATTTCATAAATACACTCAGCAACTAAATCAGGTTCTTTTATCAAACATGCGCCGAATTTATTTTTTTGAACTTTTTTACTAGGGCAACCTAGATTAATGTTTATTTCATCGTACCCAAAATCTTCGGCAATTTTAGCTACCTCTGATAATTCTTTTTTATCTGAACCTCCAACTTGTAATGCTAAAGGTTTTTCCTCTGGACTATAAGATAATATTTTTTTTCTATCTCCGTAAATAGCAGATTTGGTAGCTACCATTTCTGAATAAAGCATTACATTTTTGCTCATTAATCTTAAAAAGAATCGGTCATGTCTATCGGTGCAATCCATCATTGGCGCAACAGATACTTTCCTGTTAATTTTGAGCTTAATATCCAAGTGCTTTACCCATTACTTTATCTGGCAACCAAGTGACAATTTCTGGAAAAATACACAATATAACAATTGCTATAGCCATTATTATCATAAAAGGTATTGAGCCTTTCAATATTTCAGATAAACTTACATCAGGTGTGATACCTTTGATTATGTAAAGGTTAAGTCCAACAGGTGGTGTAATTAAACCAATTTCCATATTTATTGTAAACACTATTGCAAACCAATAAGGATCAAAACCAAGTGTTGTGATCACAGGCAATAATATTGCAGAAGTCATTACTATAACTGCAACCGGTGGTAAAAAAAAACCGGCAACAAGTAAAAAAATATTTATTAGAATAAAAATTACCCACTTATTTGAACTTAATTCTATCATGCTTTGAGCTAAGGATTGTGTTACGTATAGTTGAGATAATGTGAATGCAAATAAATATGAAGCTGCAATGATAAACATAATCATTACACTTTCTTTCATGGAAACTTTAACAATATTCCATATCTTTTTCGGCTGATAAATTTTGTAAACCAAAGCTATCATCACAAATACTAAAAACGCGCCTACTCCTGAGGCCTCAGAGGGAGTGGCTACGCCTCCATACAAAACATATAGAACCCCGAATATGATTGCTAAGAATGGCAAAATTCTTGGTAACACTTCAATTTTTTCTTTTAAAGTAGGTGGTTTTCTATTTTTCAATGCTCTAGCAGAATCTTTGTCGATGAAATAACTATGTATATAAGCCCATAAAGCAAACATGCCGGCTAACATAAAACCTGGGATTAAACCACATAAGAATAATCTACCTATAGAAGTTCCAGTTGCGATCCCATAAACAATTAAAACTATGCTTGGTGGAATTAATACTCCTAATGTACCTCCTGCTGCAATTGTTCCTGTTGCAATTTGATCAGAATAACCTCTTTTACGCATTTCGGGAATTCCCATTGTTCCAATTGCTGCACAAGTCGCTGGACTAGAGCCGCTAAGAGCTGCAAATACAGAACATGCCCCTATATTGGATATGACTAAACCGCCGGGTAACCTCCACAACCATCTATCTAATCCAGTATACAAATCTTTACCGGCAGGTGAATTAGCAACTGCCATACCCATCAAAATAAACATTGGTATAGATAACAAAACAAAAGAGTTAAGACCTGCATAGAACGTTTCTGCAAACACATCAAGCATCTGAATACCTTCAAATGCAATTAGTAAAACAACAGAGACAAAACTTAAACCAAAAGCGATAGGTATTCCTGAGAAAAGAACTACTAAAGTAAATATTGCAACAATTATAGCTATAATCAATGGATCCATTTATTAAAGCTCCTTTTCATCTATCAATTTTATTATCTCAGCAATATACTGAAAAATCATCAGTATTGCTCCAATCATCATAGAAGAATAAGGTATCCATAATGGAGGATCCCAAACTGTACCAGTTGAATAATTTTTAGTAAAAGCTTCCTCAACCATTAAAAAACCAAAATAAAACAAAATCAAAAAAAATATTAAACTTAGAAAAGAAGTAAATATTTTTAATCTTAAAATATTTTTCTTAGATAAAAAGTCATATATCCACTCCATACTCACATGAGCTTTCTCACTGAGTACATAAGCACTTCCTATAAAAGTAGATGCAACTAATAACATAGTCACTAATTCTGTTTGCCAAGTAATTGGTCTCTGAAAAAAATATCTCTCAAATACTAGTTCCACTATAATTAAAATAGATAATAGTAGAGCTATAACTGCAAAAGTTCCACAAGCTTTTGACATTAAATTACAAAAATTTAAATATTTGTTTTTCATAAAAAAAACCCCTGTTTAAAAATTAAACAGGGGTTCTTTATATAGTATTTTATTTTACTGCTAAAGCCATTTCCATTAGCTTGTCGCCACCTGGAACTTTTTCAGCAAATGCTTTATGGGAAGATTTTTTTGCAATTTCAACCCACGCTGCATGATCTTTAGCATCCATGTACACTAATTCTACACCTGCAGCTTTGTATGCGTCCTCAAATTTTTTATCTAAGTTTTCTACTTGAGCAGTCATATATTTTTCAGCAACTTTTCCAGCTTTCATTAAAGCTTTCTGCTGCTTTGAGCTTAATGCGTCATAAGATTTTTTAGACATTAGAATAGGTTCATACATAAACCATAAACCAAATTTTCCCGGAGGCGTAGCACATTTCACTTGCTCATAAATTTTATAACTCACAAAGCTTCCTGAACTAGTATTTGCCCCAGTCAAAACTCCTGTTTGAAGACCAGTATAGATTTCAGAAGAAGGCATACTTTGAATTCCTGCGCCTGCAGCTTCTAGCATTTGATTGAATGCTTTTCCTGCTGCTCTCATAACCTGACCTTTTGCATCGCTAGGATTTTTGATACATTTGCTTTTTGAGGCAAAACCACCGCCTAACCAAGCATCAGATAAAACCACAACGCCAGCATCATTTATAATTTTTTTAATTTCAGTCATCATAGGACCTTTATTAAATCTTAGTGCGTGTTTGTGATTTTTTACTGTTCCAGGCATCAATGTTGCGTCAAACTCTGGGTGAAATTTTGAAGCATATGCTAACGGGAAAGCAGAAATATCTAGCTGACCTGTAGTCATTGGTTTCCATTGTTCTTTTGGTTTATATAAAGACTTTGCTGGATAAATTCTTATATCTATTCCAACGTTAGCTTTTTTTACCTCGTCAGCTATAATTTGTACCATTTCATGACGAGGGTCGAATGATCCATCAGCTCTTGGTGTTCCTGGCCATTGGTGACTAGCTTTTAAAGTTTCAGCGTAAGACGTTCCAATAGTAAAGAATGCAAAAACTAATGAAGTTAAAAATAAAGATATTTTTTTAATCATTATTTGTTCCCCCTATATTATTTATATTCCATTAAATGAAAGATATTGATAAGAGTCAACAGACGTATTTTGTTGATATACTTAATTATGAATGGCCCTTTAAAAAATTTATTAGTTTTAGACTTAACAAGGGTTTTAGTCGGACCATATTGCACTATGATACTTTCAGATCTAGGAGCAAGAGTAATTAAAGTTGAAGCTCCTGATACAGGAGATGACTCTAGGAAATTTGGACCATTTATTGATAATCAATCTGCCTATTTTATGTCTTTAAATAGAGGTAAAGAAAGTATCGCATTAAATTTAAAAAAACAGGAGGATAAAAAAATTTTTGAAAAGATATTAATTAAAGCAGACATTTTAGTAGAAAATTTTAAACCAGGTACTTTAGAAAAATGGGGTTATGGATGGAACGATGTTAAGAAAAAAAACCCAAAATTAATTTATGCTTCTGCATCTGGTTTCGGACAAACTGGACCTCTCAAAGATTTACCAGCTTATGATATGGTTGTTCAAGGTATGGGTGGATTAATGAGTGTTACAGGACAACCAGACTCTGAACCTACAAGAGTAGGTACTTCAATTGGTGATATCACAGCGGGACTTTTTACAGCTATAGGTATTAATGCAGCTCTTTATGATAGAAAAAAAACAGGAAAGGGAATGTTTATTGATGTTTCAATGTTAGATTGTCAAATTGCTATTTTAGAGAATGCGATCGCAAGATATCTATCTAAAAATGAAATTCCTAAGCCTATGGGTTCTAGACACCCTTCGATAGCTCCTTTTGAGGCTTTTAAAACAAAAGATAGCTATATAATTATTGCTGCAGGTAACGATAAATTATTTAATGAATTATGTTCAGCGTTAGAAATAAAAGATTTGGTTAAAGATGATAGGTTTATGTCAAACGAAAAAAGATGTTCGAATATGAATCAACTAAAAATAATTTTTGAGGATATTTTAGTAAGAAAAACGACCACTGAGTGGATTAAAGAATTAACACCTAAAAAAATTCCATGCGGACCGATTAATAATATTAAAGAGGCTGTAGAAAACGATCAAGTAAAAGCAAGAAATATGATTGTAAGCGCATATCATAAAGGGATTGGCAATTTTCGACTGGCTGGTAATCCAATTAAGCTTTCTAACTATAAAGACTCTATTTCAAGAGGTGACATTCCGGACTTAGACGAACATAGAGAAAAAATAATAAAAGAATTTATTTAGTTTCATCGTCAGTTGTAGCTTCCTCGCTCAATTCAAGCGGAGCTTCTTCTGTATCTAAGTTTTCTTCATTAATTTCTGGTTGTTCTGCTTTTAATTCTGATAAAGCTTCATCAACTAAACTAGGTTTCTTAATCTCAGGTATTCTTCTAGTTCGTTTTGATGGTAAAATTGCAACACCGCTTTTAGAAACCTGTCCTTTATATAAATTTTCAAAATCATCATTTGTTTCTTCCTCTATTTCATCTTGTTGTTCAATTTCATCTGGTTCTTTTCTAAGTCTTTTAATAGCACTAGCTTCGATTTCTTTAACATCAATTTTTCCATCACCAATTTCTCTCAATGAAATAATAGTTCTTTTGTCGTTATCTTCTTCAACTAACAATGGAGATCCTGCGTTTAATTGTACAGTTCTTTCTTTCGCTAAAAGAACTAAATCATATTGATTTTTAACTTTTTCTAAACAATCTTCTACAGTGATTCTCGCCATGATGAACGTTATTTATTCAATTAGATTTGATAAATCAAGTTTAATTTGACAAACTTGAAGGTTCTATTGTTTTTCTTATCAAAATTAATAGAACTAATGAAATAAGGATATATACAACGCTTACAAAAGCTATATTTTCAATAGTAAATCCATTGTCGATTAAAAGGCCGAAAACCGCTGTTCCGAATGCAGTAGAAAAAACCATAAACGCAGTTGTCAGAGCTTTTATGCTGCCTATGTATTTAACTCCATATATTTCAGCCCAAGTAGAGGAACCTAAAATGTTTGCTAATCCATTAGAAACTCCAATCAATCCTAAAAAAAAATAAGCAAATATTTCATTTGTAAAGAAAAATAAAATAATCATGGCAAGTAATAATGGAAGGTTCATATATAAAATTAATTTTCGTCCTGTAAACTTATCAACTAAAAAACCTGAAACAAATAATGTAGCTATAGAAGTTACTGAATAAACCATAAATGCTTTTGGTATTGTGTAAATGGCCCACATTTTAGAGTCAGATATAAAAGATTGATAAACAAAAACTCCAGTTGCTATCCAAGGCATTGCGAGCATATTTATTGATACAATATAAAATCTAAAATCTTTTAAAACATCTCTTCTTCTCCAATTTTTAATTTTAATTTTTTTATTTTTAAAATTAAGGTCTACTTCTCTTGAGTCCAAATTTATTGATTTTATCGTATTAAAAACTACGAAGGGCAAAAATAGTATTATTATTATGGCAATACTTTGCCATACAGTTCTCCAAGAATAAATTAAAAAAAGATAAGTAATAAATAAAGGTAAAATAAATTCTGCAGTAGATAAACCAAACCAGATCGTGCTCAAAGCTTTTCCTCTTGATCTATCAAAAAATCTTGAGATAGTAGTTGTTGAAGTATGACTCATCAAACCTTGTCCAGAAAATCTCATTAAAAATATTCCAACTGCCAAAAGATATACATTATTAATAAACGAAAAAAATAATGACGAAAAAAATAATAAAACTATTACAAAAATAGAATAATTTAAAATACCATATTCATCAATTTTTTTTCCAACCCAAATTAATAACAAACTAGAACAAATAGTTGCTAAAGAATATATTGTGCCAAATTGTCCATGAGTAATTCCTAATTCATTTCTTATTGGAGTATTAAATAACCCCAAAAAAAAACTCTGCCCAAAACTCGAAAAGAAAGTAAATATAAATCCAAAAGAGATAATTTTAAAATTTAAATTTTTTAACATTGCTGAAAAATAATTTTAGTTTAGAAAAATTTAAATATTTAATATCCCTTAGTGCCTTCTTTGCCTCTTTTGCCTTTGATTTTTTCTATAGTTTCTTTAGCACCGCTACTTAAAAATCTTTGATCAGATCCAACCGTAACTAAATTAAAACCCTTTGAAATCATTTTTTTGGCATATTCAGCGGATCCATTATGAATCCCAGCAAGTAAATTCCTTTTTTTAGCGGCTTCTAAAATTCTTAAAATTTCTTTATATGCAGTTGTATTTTCAGGTTTATCAAAACCTGGTTCCTCTCCTACTGCTAAGCTTAGATCTGCAGGTCCAATATAAATTCCATCTAAATTTTCAGTATCTAAAATTTCATCTAGCTTTTCCAAAGCTTCTTTAGTTTCAATCATAGCAAGCTTTAAAACTTCATCATCGGCGTGTTTAGCGTAATCGACTCCACCATATAATAAACCTCTGATTGGACCAAAACTTCTATAACCTTTAGGTGGATAAATGCAGGCTTGAACAAAATTTTCTGCCTCTTTTTTGTTGCTAACCATTGGGCAAATTACTCCATAGCAACCAGCATCTAAAATTTTCATTATTTGTCCAGGCTCGTTCCAGTTAACTCGAGCTAGAGGGGTGACATCTGTTGTTGATATTGATTGAAGCATTCCTAGGGCATTGGGATAATCAACTACACCATGTTGCATATCAATAGTACATGAATCCCAGCCTTGATGAGCCATTACCTCTGATGAAAATGAACTTGGAATTTGAAGCCAGCCATTAATTATAGGCTCACCATTTTTAAACATTTGTTTAAGTTTGTTTTTTCTCATAAATAAAATATGATACTATAATTAAATACTAAATATTATAAACTTGATAATAATTCAACAAATTATATTTAAGGAAAAAAATTATGTCATTTAAAATTTCGTTCATTGGTTTAGGAGTCATGGGTTATCCAATGGCTGGTTATATTTCAAAAGCTAATCACAATGTAACTGTATATAATCGTACCAAAGCTAAAGCTGAAAAGTGGGCAAAAGAATACAAAGGTAATGTTGCGGATACTCCTATGGAAGCAGCTAAAGATAGTGACTTTATTTTTACATGTGTCGGTAACGATAATGATTTAAAAGAAGTAACTTTAGGTGATAAGGGATTGTTTAAGACAGCAAAAAAAGGTTCGATCTATATTGATAATACAACCGCTTCAGCCAATATCGCTAAAGAGTTATATCAAGAAGCGAAAGTAAAAGGTTTTGATTTCTTAGATGCCCCTATCTCAGGTGGGCAAGCTGGGGCTGAAGGTGGAATACTTACAGTTATGGTTGGAGGTGATGAAGCTCCATTCAAAAAAGCCGAGCCCATTATAGATTGCTATAGTAAAAAGATAAAATTACTTGGCCCTTCGGGAAGTGGTCAATTAACTAAGATGGTTAACCAAATTTGCATTGCCGGTCTCGTTCAAGGTTTATCTGAAGCAATTAATTTTGGAGTTAATGCTGGATTAAATATGTATGATGTAATTGAAGTAATTTCAAAAGGTGCTGCTCAATCTTGGCAGATGGAAAATAGACATAAAACAATGATTGAAGATAAATTTGATTATGGTTTTGCTGTAGATTGGATGAGAAAAGATTTAAAGATTGCAATGGATGAAGCAAAAAAAAATAATTCGCCCTTACCCATTACTAAAATTATTGATGAATATTATGCTGAAGTTCAAAAAATGGGTGGACAAAGATGGGATACCTCAAGCTTAATTAAAAGATTTAGAAAATAAATCGTGTCTGAAAAAGTAAGTTATTACGAAAATTCTAAAGAAATTGAAAAAAAAATATGGGATCTATTATCTAATGCAGTAAAAGATAGGTCATCAGAATTTAGAACTCCTGTATTTATTTGTGGGAATGATAAAGATTTAGATGGAAGAGTTGTTGTATTAAGAAAAGCAGATCAAAAAAAAAATTTTATCCAATATCATAGTGATATTAGATCCTCAAAAATAGAAAAAATTAAAAAAAATTCTAACTGTTCAATTATATTCTATAGTAAAGAAGAAAAAATTCAAATTAGAATTAAATCGGAGTGTGAAGTAAATTATAAAAATGATATTACGAAAGAGTCGTGGGAAAAAACAGGACATATTAGCAGAAAATGTTATTTAGTGGCTAATGGGCCAGGCACTAAGTCGGAGAAACCGACATCAGGTTTGGACAATAAATTTGACAACTTTAATTTTACTAAAGAAGAAAGTGAAGCCGGTTATAAAAATTTTTGTGTAATTAAATGTAAGATTAAAAGTATTGAATGGCTTTATTTGGCAGCCAAAGGTCATAGAAGAGCATTAATTGATTTAAATGGATACAAAAAATTTACTTGGTTAGTTCCCTAGATTTTTAATCACCTTTTCTTTAGTCGAACCTAAATTTACTTCATCAAAATAAACAACCATATTTGGATAAAGCTTTTCTCCATGTTGTCTTTTCCAACCACTAACGAAAGTTTGATAGATTCCAAAATCCAATCCAACACCTCTTTTAGTATATGGTGTAATATTTTTTATGTTCTCAGCATTCATTATCAATTTATTATTTACCCAAACTTTTATATAGCCGCTTTCTTCTCTTGAGTACCGAGCATTAATTATCACATCTGTCCATTTACCTCTCATATCATTTATCCTTAATGCCTTTTTCATTTCAACATACTCACCGCTCCACATTCTTCCAACCTCAAACCACTCACCAGTTCTGTCAGTCAACATAAGTATAGGTTTCCAGCCTCTTTCATAAAGTTGTACAAAAGTAGTTCTGACTGGAGCTATTGATTTATAATCTTTGGTTAAATATATTGATGCAGAATACCAATGATCTTTTTTACCCATTTGATGTTTTTTAAACTGAAGTTCAGTTCTTTGTCTATCTTTTTTACAATCATCATGGCTACTATCTTTGCCACAATCGCCTAGTCTAACTTCAAATCTATAAGATTTTGTTCCTGATCTTACAGGGTGACCATCTTTACTATTAACTAAATTTAAAGAATATTTTTTTTTGTGGGAAATTGTTTTTTTTTTCACCTCAGTATTAGAAACATCTTTACTATTCTTTGCTTCCAAATTTGAAAACCCTGCATGTAAAAATACTAATAAAAAAAAACTATTTCTTATATTTTTTAAAATTTTCGACATAATCTTTGGCATTTTCTTTTATATGTTTAATCTCTTCATCAGTAACTTGTCTCACTACTTTACCTGGGCTTCCAAGAACCAGTGATCTTTCCGGTATGATTTTGTTTTCTGTCACGAGTGTGTTGGCACCAATGATACAATTTTTACCAATTTTTGTTTTGTTTAAAATGGTTGAACCAATTCCTATTAAACAATCATCTGCAATTTTACAACCGTGAAGCATAACCATGTGTCCTACTGTTACGCCATTACCAACTATTGTTGGACAACCTGGGTCAGTATGAATTACACTTCCGTCTTGAATGTTTGAATTTTCTCCAATGATGATAGGTTCAAGGTCCCCTCTCAAGGTTGTATTAAACCAAATATTTGAATTTTTTTTAAGTTCAACCTTTCCGATGATTATAGCATTAGGAGCTAGCCAACTTCCTGGATCTATTTTTGGAGTATGTCCCTCAAAATCGTAAATCATAATATTGCTGTAATATAAAATTAATTAATTTATAATACATTATGGCTCTTACTAAAACCCCAGTATGCGATTTCGGAAAAAAAGCTGAGAATTTCAAACTAAAATCAATTAATAATGAATTTATAACTTTAGATGATATCAAAGGTGAAAAAGCTACTTTAGTAATGTTTATTTGTAATCATTGCCCTTACGTGAAAGCTATTATCAAAGACCTTGCAATAGATTGCAATGAATTAAAAAAAAAGGGTATAAATTCTGTTGCAATAATGTCTAATGACGTAAGAAATTATCCTGAAGATTCTTTTGAAAAAATGGCTGAGTTTGCAAAGTCAAACACATTTGGTGAAATAAATTATTTATTTGATGAATCTCAAGAAGTTGCTAGAAAATATGGTGCGGTATGCACACCCGATTTTTTTGGTTATAATATAAATTTAGAGCTACAGTATAGAGGTCGTTTTAAAGCGCTTAAAGATTTTAAACCAATTAATAATTCAGAAAGTGATTTAAAAGTGGCTATGAAAATAATAGCTAAAACTCAAAAGGGTCCCGATAAACAAATTCCAAGTATGGGCTGTAACATAAAGTGGTTTAATTAATGTTCTTAGTTGCAACGAGAAATTTTCCTCCAGACTTAGGGGGAATGCAAAACCTTATGGAAGGTTTATCAAATGCTTTGCTTGATCATGGCCCTGTAAAAGTTTTTGCTGATAACTTTGACAATGCAGATAATTACGATCAAAATTCTAAATTGAATATTGAAAGAGTAACTGGATTAAAAATATTTAGAAAATACAGAAAAGCAAATTTAATAAAAGAATTTATTTCAAATAACAGTCCTAGGGCTTCTTTTTTTGATCACTGGAAAAGTATTGAGAATATAAATGAGGAAATATTAAAAAAAACTAAATCATTTTGTTTAATACATTCTAAAGAAATTAACCATCAAGTTGGTTCCTCTTTAAATAAAAGATGTTTAAAAGCTTTAGCTAAAGCTGACCATATAATAGCTAACTCAAGATTTACTAAAGAACTCTCTTTAAAAATAGGTGTTAAAATTAAGAACGTTCAAGTCATAAACCCTGGTTGCAACTATCCAATTGTAATTAATGATGAAGCTATGGAATTTGCTGAAAAGGTTTTTGGCGCTGCTAATCCAAAATTAATTACTGTATCTAGACTAGATGGAAGAAAAAGTCACCGGAATATTATAATGACAATTAAAAACTTATTACCAAAGTTTCCAAGTCTCAAATATGTTTCTATAGGAGATGGTGAGGAGAGAAAAAATCTTGAAAAATTAAAAAGTGAATTAGATTTAGATAACAAAGTAGAATTAATTTTTAAATCTACCGAACAAGAAAAAGTTGCTTTATTGAAAAAATCAGATGTTTTGGTTATGCCCTCTGTAATTTATAAAAAATCAGTGGAGGGATTTGGTATTACGTATATTGAGGCTGCATCATATGGAACTCCATCGATAGGTGGTATTTATGGAGGTGAGAAGGATGCAATAAAAAGTGGCTTAACTGGATATCTCTGTAACGGAAATGATCTAAACTCACTGTATGAAACTTCGCTAAAAATTTTAGATAATAATAACTATAAAAAACTCGGATCTAATGCATTAGAATTTTCAAAAGATTTTAGTTGGAATAAAATTATTAAAAAATATATCGAATTAATCTAATCTTGATTTAATTTCACTTACAACTTTTTCAATATTTAAATCTTTAAGATCCTTTACACTTAAAGCTTTAAAATTAAGATTCTCAATACTTACTTTTTTTGCAGTTGTATGGCTACCGAATAAAACTAATCCCTTCTTGTTTAAATGAGATGCTATATGGGCAGGTCCTGTATCATTAGCTATGATAAATTTAGCATTATTTATAAGTGAAATTAAAGTTTTAATATCTACAGGTTTGTTATTTTCTAAAACTACCTTAGCATTAAGTTGTCTAGCTTCGTCAATTTCATTTGGTCCAGGGGCCAAAAGTATCGGATATTTATTTTTATAATCTGTTTTTAATTTAAAAATTAATTCCTTGAAATAAGGCCATTTTTTTTTTTCATGTTTTTTTGAACAGAATGGAAATAATAAGATATATTCATTATTTGCATATTGTCTGATTAACTTTGAAATATTTTTAGTGGCCCAGTTCAAATCAATATTTTTAACATATTTTGTTTCGATGCCATTTTTTTTAAGCTGTATCTTCATTCTATCAAGAACAGGCTCTTTATTAAATTCCTCTTTTGTTTGACCTGGTTCTAAGGATGTTTCTGAAGATGACCATTCTACATTCTTAATTATAAATTTTTTATAAAATTTCGTTCTGTTAGAATTTTGTAAATCAAAAACTTTTGTAATGTCAAACCTAGCTAAATTATCTTTTAAATTTTTTAAATAAAATAAGTTCCACCTAGGAAGTCTCTTATCTATGATTACTCCATCTATATAAGGGCATTCAGACATAAATATTGAATAAGGTTGAACAGTAAGTAGAAAAATTTTCCTATTTGAATAAAAGATTTTTATATCCTTAAAGGCTCCATTAGCTTGTATTAGATCGCCTAAAGATCCATGTTTGATTATCAATATATTTGACATTATAATTCTGAGTATATTTTTAACAGTGATATAGTAAAGTAAAATATGATCAATAAATTAAACAAAATTTTGGCTGAAATTTCAGCTGGGGAACTCATAGATAAAATTACAATTTTAGAAATAAAAAAAGAAAAGATAAAAGATAGAGTAAAACTTATTGATGTTGAAAAGGAATTGTCTTCTTTAATTGAAACTATGAAAAAGTTTATTCCTGATGAAACCTCAATTTCAACCTATAAAAAAGAACTTAAAAAAATTAATTCTAAGCTTTGGGATGTGGAGAATAAAAAACGAGATGCAGAAAAAAATAGCAAATTTGGAAAAAATTTTATAAATTTAGCGAGGAACGTCTACAAATTTAATGATGAAAGAGCTAAAATTAAATTAGCTATTAACAACATTCTTGGATCTAATATTAAAGAGGTAAAATCTTACAAATAATTAATCTGCTTCCAAGCTTGGTATAATAGATCTCAATTTTTTTGGTAATGCAGGATCAATAGAAACTGTAATTACCCCCTCAGATTTTTTTAACTCTTTTAAAATTTTCCCATCAGGCGAAATAACCATTGTGTGCCCAAAAGTTTTTCTACCATCGTAGTGTTTTCCTCCTTGAGCCGGTGCAAAAACAAAACAAAAATTTTCTATAGCTCTTGCTTTCAAAAGTGAATGCCAATGTCTTTTACCAGTTGTTTCTGTAAAAGCAGATGGGATTGATAAAAAGACTGATCCAGCTTTAGATAATTTTCTATATAAATTCGGAAATCTTAAATCGTAACAAATTGAGAGACCAATTTTGCCCCAAGGAAGTTTAAATGATTTTAATTTTTTTCCAGCCGAAAATATTTTTGACTCTGAATATTTCTCTTTTTTGCTTAATTTGACATTATACATATGGATTTTATCGTAAAAAGTTCTTATTTTTCCATTTTTATCAATTAATACAGATCTATTGACCAATCTATTTTTTGGCAACTTTATTATAAGTGATCCAATTAAAATCCATTTTTTATATTTTTTTGCTAAGTTTTTAATTGACTTCAAATAAATATCTTTAGACATGGAGGTGCAATGATTTAAAAGTTGTTTTTTTTTTAATGAAAAAACTGACGATGCCTCGGGTGTCAAAATAAAATCAGTTTTTTGTTTAACGGCTTTAATTATTAATTTTTTAGTTCTAATTATATTTTGTTGAATACTATTATTAGATTTTAATTGTATACAAGAAACTTTAAACATGTATATATTCTAGCTTAATTAATAATTCTCATCTATCTAAATAATTGTTAAAAAATAAGAATAAAAAACAATGTTAAAAAAATATTTAAATAAAAAAATACAAAGATTATTTATAAGTAAAAATTTTATGAAAATATTATACTTTTTTCATTTTGTAGTTGAAGGAAGAAATACTAAGGAAATAAATATTTCATTTGATAATAAAAAAAAAAGAACCCAAATTGTTCAAAATATTATAGATATTAAAAATTATAAAAGTTATCTAGAAATTGGAACCTTTAAAGATGATTTATATGGATTTATAAAATGCGAAAAAAAAATAGGTGTAGATCCTGTGTCTGGTGGCAATGTAAGAAAGACTAGTGATAATTTTTTTATTGAAAATAATCAATCATTTGACTTCATTTTTATTGATGGACTTCATCATTATGCACAAGTTAAAAAGGATATTATTAACTCCTTAAAATTTCTAAACAAAGGAGGCATGATAATGATGCATGATTGTATGCCGCGAAATTACTATTATCAAGCAGTGCCAAGATCTCAATTAAATTGGAACGGTGATACTTGGAAAGCATTTTTAGAAGTTAGGACAAAAGATAATTTAGATACTTATTGTTGTTACGCAGACGAAGGCCTAGGAGTAATTTTAAACAGAACAAACAGAAATCTTCTAAAATTAAATTTAGATAATTTTAAAAAATTAAAATTTAATGATTATGCAAATAATTATAAAGAATATTTAAATTTGATTGAATATGAAGATCTAATAAAAATTATTGAGAAATATGAATAATGATTTAACTTTAGTCTTTAGTTCTTATAAAAGCGAACATCTTTTAAATAAAATTCTAAACCAACTTAAGAATAAATATCAAACAATAATTATTGAAAATTCATGTGATGTGAGAATAAAAAAAAGATTAGAGGATAATTTTAAAAATATTAATGTTGTGATACCAAAAAAAAATCTAGGATTAGCTGCAAGTTATAATTTAGGTATAAAAAAAGCAAAAACTAAGTTAGTTTTTTTAAATAATCCAGATTTAAATATAAATGATAAAGCAATAAAAAATCTTATTAAGTGTGCTAAAATGATTAAAAATTTTGGTGTTATATCTCCAATATACAAAAAAGAAAAAAGTTACAAGAATTATAATATTTTATCTTTAAAAAATATTTATTCCCGAAAAGTTTTTAAAGAATTTGATATTATAGAAGTAGATACAATTGATAATAATTTTTTAGTTAATAAAAATATTATTAAAAATTATTTATTTGATGAAAGATTTTTTTTGTATTTTGAAACAGTAGATTTTACCAGAAATCTTCAAAAAAACGGTGAAAAGTTATATGTAGCTCGTAAAATAAAGTTTCATCACTATGGATCAAGTTCTTTACCTAAGAATTATTCGAATTTAGTAAACAAAACTAGAGCATTTCATTATAATTGGTCAAAATTTTATTACTTTCAAAAAAATTTTAATTACTTATATGCCCTGAAAAAAATATTTCCAAGCATGATTAAAATTTTTATTAACTTTACCATCAATATTTTTAGGATGGATTTTAAAAATTTAAAAATAAATACAATAGAATTGCTTGGGATTTTTTCTGCAATTACTTGTTTGGGTTCATACTATAGGCCAAAAAATTAATTATTTCATTATCGATGATGCAAAATTCCAGTTACAGTCAAAACTTGGGACATAAGAGCCTGAAATTTTTACATTTCCAAAACTTTTTGTCAAAACTTTACACCAATTTTCTACTTGTTTAGGTTTTTTATCTTTGCTACCTACTTGAGCAGTTATTATACCACCTTTTTTTAAAATTCTTTTTAAACTTTTCATATTTTTTTTTGCTAGATCGATACAATATTGGTCATCATTTAAATCTACAAATATTTTATCATATTTTGAATCTTCAATTTCCTTGATACTTTTAAACGCGTCTCCCCAAAAAGTTTTAATTCTATTATTTTTTTTAACTCTTGAACAAACTTTAGGTAAATGTCGATAACAAACATCAACTATTTCGGGATCAAGTTCAAACCAATCAATAAAATTTGAGTTATTTTCTAAACAAGCTCTTGCAACTCCACCGTCGCCACCACCAATGATAGCAATATTGTTATTTTTTTTACTTAAGTCATAACTAGATTTAAAAAACGTTGAGCTGTAAATTTTTTCATCTTTTTCGGCAACTTGTATTTCATGATCTATAAATAAAGCATGACCAAATTCTTCAATATCCATTACTTCAACAAATTGACCTGCTTTTGAAGTGAATTTTTCGAGCACGTTTTTAACAACATAGTATTTTTTTTGACCAGGTGTACTGTAAATATCGTCATATAGACCTATGCTACTTCTATCAAAAGCGTTTGTTACAACTCTTTCATGTTGAATTTCATTTCTTAATATTTTCAATGCTACTTTTGGATTTACTTTACCACAAGTGAAGAAATCAAAACTTATTACACTTCTTTCTGGAAATGTGTGAAAGCTAAAGTGGCTTTCAGATAACAAAGCTACTAAAGTAAAACCTTGTGGTTCAAATTTATGAGAAGCAACATTTAAAATTTCTACTTTTGCTGCTTTTGCAATTTTATAAATAACTTTTTCGTAAAATTCTGGAGTATAGTCTTTTTTAACACCTAAAAAATCTAAAGTGATGTGTTGACCTACTTTGATCATTTAAAATTATCCTTTTTTATAATTTTTAAACTTTCCTAAAACTATTCTTATTTCTTTTTTTGAAAGTATCTTAGGTATTCCGATTCTTAGAGCATTTATATATTGATGGCAAATATTTTCGATTTCTTGAGCAAGCTCAAAAGTTTTTTCTAAATTAACTCCAAACGCAACTTGTCCGTGATTTGCGATAAGACAAGCTGATCTGTTTTTAAGCGCTTTAATAATATTTTTTGATAATTGTTTTGTCCCAAAAGTTGCGTATTTAGTACATTTTAAATCCTCACCACCAGCAACTGCAACCATATAGTGAAACGCAGGAATATTTTTTTGATGAGACGAAACAGCTGTAGCGCATGTTGAATGTGCGTGCACAATTGCTTTAGCTTCTTTTTTATTCACATATATATCTTGATGAAATCTCCATTCTGATGAAGGTTTACCTTTTTTTTTATCGTACACGCCCTTAAGAGATACAAATACAATATCTTTTGTTTTTAAAGATGAATACTTTCTTCCTGATGGAGTTATATAAAAACCATTCACTCCTTTTTCTTTAGCTCTCACAGAAATGTTACCTGATCTTAAAGCGGATAAATTAGTTATATTTAATTTTTTAGAATATTTTATTACTTCTGACTTTTGCTTACTCATTAAATTTTGGAAGATATATAATCTAAGATTTTTGGATTATAGTATTGAAAACAAGTTGCTTGATCCATTCTATGACCATCTTTAACAGGTTCTTTTCCATTGGTAAATTCTAAAAAACATTTTTGACCATTGATTGTGTAGTCTTCTGAAATAATAATTCTTTCTAAACCAGGTATATTATCAAGCCAGTCAGACAATAATCCTTCGTAACTATCTTTTGGATGTGTAAATGCAAGTAAAGGTAAATTTTTAGAACTTTTTATTTCATCAATTTGTGACTGTCTAACAACTGAGGGTCCTGGTTTTTTTTTTTTAAAACTTTCTAAAGCTGCTTCAGGGCCAACTTTTACAGCTTTATATTTTTTTGTAATCTTACCAAAACAAGCTTGATTGAAAGAAATACCTCCACCTGCTGCATTAGGATGTTTAGCAAAAAGCATTAGTGTCATAAGCCCGCCACAGGAATGCCCGGTAATTATTATTTGTTTTTTTGGAACACCCATACCGATTAATTGCTCTATAAGTTTGATGTTTGCATCAACCCTTTTTTCTAGTTTATGTTTTCCTTTATAGGGTCCTACGTATTTTTTGTGCCATAAAGGGTATTTTTCTAACATTTGATCACCTTCTAAATGATTAGTACAAAAATTGTACACCATTATTTCTTTATCTTTTACATTTTTCCCAATAAGTGATGCTATATTTCTAACATTGCCTATCCAAGTACATTTATTCTTTTTTTTAGCATCATTAGAAGACTGACCATGATTATAAACAATAATTATTTTATTTTTAGCGTCAGTAATTTCCAATTTATCTACTTTAGTACTTATTGGTTTTTTTAAGAAGCCGCTTTTTTTTATATCATCACTACTCGCAAATGCTAAAGAAGGAAATATTATTAAAATAAAGAAAAATTTTTTCACTATAATAAATTGTCTTTAAAGAAATTAATGAATTGAGGCATATAAACATCAGCATTATCTCCGCCTATAGTAACTCCTTTAGAAATACATTTTTCTTTTTTCATAATTTTAAAGCCAGATTTCCACGCTTTTCTTGGATTCTTTTGAGCCATCTCATAAAACGCTTCAACTGAAGGGTAAACTTTATGTTTATTTACCATCCACTCTACCCATGTAGGATTGGTAAATCGACCTTCGTTATCAACGTAAAAATCAGGACACTTATGAACAGTCATTGCCATTTTTTCTCTCCAAGGTTTTTTACCTGCATGCCATGCATGGTACCAGCCCTCTTTAATATCAATTTTTACTTTTCCTGGTGGAGCTTTAATTCTCTCTGCATGCTCTTTACAAAACTTTGCTAAAGTGTAATCATCTGCTCCGCCATGCACTACAAGCATTGTTGAATTAGAAGTTAATTCTGGTTCTGCAAAAAAACCCGCCATCCTACATTCTGCTGCTTCTGGGAGAATTGCATCAAAACCTTTTGTACCTCCAAGGAACTTAGAAGTTAGTTTAACATCTGCTAAGAAAAAAGAATTAGTCCCGCCTCTTGAATGACCAGTTGTTCCAAATTTTCCATTAGATCTTGGATGAGTTTGCAAAAGTTTTAGAGCCATAAGTGCATCTATTGCACCATTTATCAGAGGAACTCTTGATTGATCTCTCCAAGTTTCTCTAGCACCTCTTGAACAAAAATTATCAATATACATAACCCCTATCCCCTCTTTCAAAAGATTTTGTGCAGCATGATATACAAAATCATCCCAGACATAATCTCCAGGTCCTCCACTACTATGAGTATAAATTACTATGGGAACTTTGCCTTTTCCTTCTGGCAATCGAAGATATCCCGTAATTTCAATAGGATTATTCTTATGACCATCTGTCAAAACTGTTCTTTGGTCAAATCCAGTGTATGAATTAAATTTTATTATTTCTCCCCCGCCATATCCTTTCAATTTAGAAATTGCATTAAGCATTGATAATTTCTTCCTACAATTGTCCTTAGAGTTAAATTGCGGAGGTGAATGAGCTAATAGACTAATTGAAAATAAAACTGCAAATAAAATTAATAGTATTTTTTTCATTTAAATAATCCTTTCAAACCTTTTTCTGAAGCTTCGCAAACTCCTTTTTCTGTAATTAATCCTGTTACAAACTTAGCAGGAGTTATATCAAATGCTAAGTTTAAAGATTTACTTTTTTGTGGGTAAATTCTTACTTTTTTTAATATATTTTCTTCATCTATCCCCTCCACGTGGGAAAGTTCTTCGGTATTTCTTTCTTCAATTGGTATTTCTTTATGGTCTTTAATATTCCAATCTATTGTTGTACTTGGAAGCGCTACATAAAAAGGAACATTATTATCTCTGGCAGCCAATGCTTTTAGATAAGTTCCTATTTTATTGCATACGTCTCCATTATATAAAGTTCTGTCCGTGCCTACAATACACATATCGACTTGTCCTCTTTGCATTAAAATCCCACCAGCATTGTCCGTAATGACTGTATTTGGAATTCCTTCTTCATTTAATTCATAAGAAGTTAAATTAGCTCCCTGATTTCTAGGTCTTGTTTCATCTACCCAAATATGAACCTTTATTCCTTTTTGATGAGCATGATATATCGGTGATGTTGCTGTTCCCCAGTCTATCGTTGCTAACCATCCTGCGTTACAATGAGTAAGAATGTTTACCGTATCATTTTTTTTATTTGCTATTTCTTCAATAATTTTTAGACCGTAAAGTCCAATATTTTTACAAAAATTTTCATCTTCAATTGTAATAGCTTTTGCTTCATCTAATGCTTTTTTTAAAATATCATTATTATTTACTCCTAGTAATTTTTTTATCATTCGATCGACTGCCCATTTAAGATTGATTGCAGTCGGCCTTGAATTAACTAGTTCTTCACTAGTTTTTTTTAAATATGAAATATTATTATTTTCAATAATAGATAAAACTAATCCATAAGCAGCAGTAGCTCCTATTAGTGGTGCTCCCCTAACTTCCATTTGTTTAATTGCATTTATTGAGTCTTTTGCAGTTTTTAATTCTTTTATTATAAATTGATGAGGCAGTTTAGTTTGATCTATAATCTTTACTAAATTATTTTCAAACCAAATAGTCTTGTAAGATTTTCCGTTAATTTTCATTATTTTTCTAATCTTTTAAGTCTTTTTTGCAAACTAATAGATAATGAATTGAACCATTTTTTTTCTTTACCTGATTTAGGTAAAATTTCTCCATATTCAATCATTTGTTGTGGAGGTAAATCTTCTAAATAAACCCAAACAAAATCCTTTTTTAATTTTGTATTTTTAATTAAAACTTCTCTAAGTCCTAAAATTAACTTCTTTTTAATTGCTAAGGTCCTGCCAGCTCTAATTTGTCCATTAAGAAAAATTTCTTTATTTTTAACTAATTTTCCACCTATGAAGTGAGAGGTATTTTCGTTTTTCTGGAAGATTACTTGAGCAAAAAAAGTATTCGCTCCCGTAAATCTACTATGTTTTTTCGTTATTCCATCAGCAATAAGTTTTTTTTGTTTTGGTGATAATATTAAATTGGAATATTTGACCGTATAAGTTGGCATTAGTTAAGTATTAATTATTTTTAAGAACTCTTCCAGCAATATGTGATAATTTTTTTTTTGTTTTTTTTGATCTTAATTTAGGTTCTGTAATAATCGCTACATCTAAACAATTATTTGCTGGGTCATTATCAGCAGAAAAATCTTTAAATGTTTTTATAACCTCTTTAATCATATTTTGGGCATTAGCTGCGTTTTTCATCAATGTTTTTATAACTATACTTACATCTACCTCTTCATGATCTGGATGCCAGCAATCATAATCAGTAACCATAGCAATAGTGCAATATCTTATCTCTGCCTCTCTAGCTAATTTAGCTTCCGGCATATTGGTCATACCAATCACATCTGCTCCCCAAGATTTGTACAAATTTGACTCTGCTAAAGTTGAAAATTGAGGACCTTCCATCGCAATATAAGTTCCACCTCTTTGATTTTTAATATTTAATTTTTTTAATGCAACTTCACAGCAATCTGATAAGCTAGAGCTTGTGGGTTTTGCCATTGACACATGAGCAACAATTTCTTCGTCAAAAAAAGTTTTTATTCTTGAAAAAGTTCTATCTATAAACTGATCTATAATTATAAATTTACCAGGTTCTAAGTTATCCTTTAAAGATCCAACTGCTGAAACTGATATTATATCAGTGACTCCTAATTGTTTCATTGCATCTATGTTTGCTCTAAAGTTTATATTTGAAGGATTAATTTTGTGGCCTCTAGAATGTCTAGGAATAAAACATATTTCTTCTTTATTTAATGATGCAATCAAAATTTCGTCTGATGGGTTGCCCCAAGGTGTTTTAACTTTTTTCCAATTCGTTTTGTTAAAACCTTCCATTTTGTAAAGACCGCTTCCACCAATTATCCCAAGTTTTCTTTTTTTCATTATTTAATTATTAATGCTTTTTTGCTAAGACTTGAAGATAATTATGGACCTAAAAAAGCATATTAGATCAATACCTGATTATCCAAAAAAGGGGATTTTGTTTAGAGATATAACAACTTTAATTAAAAATGCTGAAGCATTTAAATACACTAATGATAAAATTATTGAATTGGCTAAAAAGGTTAATTTTGACAAAGTTGCTGCGATAGAATCAAGAGGATTTATTTTTGCATCTACCGTTTCTTACCTTCTTAATAAACCATTCATACTATTAAGAAAAAAAAATAAACTTCCTGCTGAATCTCACTCTGTTGACTTCGAATTAGAGTATGGAAAAGCTACAATAGAAGTGCATAAAGACTCTATTAAAAAAAATGAAAAAGTTTTAATTATAGATGATCTTATTGCAACTGGAGGCACAGCTGAGGCTGCAGCAAAACTTATTGAAATTTCTGGAGGCAATGTAGCTGCTTTTATTTTTGTAATTAATTTGTTTGATTTGCCTGGAAACAACTTATTAAGAAATAAAGGTTATAAAACTGAAAGTTTAATAGAATTCCCTGGTCATTAAGAATTTTTTTGTGAAAATTCCTCTATATAATTTTTTAAGCTAACTTTTCCATAATATTTATACATCTTATTAGACAAATTCTTATTTATTAATGCTGATACATACCTTTCACCCGGTCGTTTTGGTAAAAATTTAATTTTTGAATTAAACATTTTAGCAACTTCTAAAATTGAATATGACTCTCTACTAGATATACTGTAATGCCTGCAGAGGTTTTTTTTCCAGGCCAAATAACAAATATAAATTGTATCCTCTATGTGGGTAAACCTTCTAGTTTGAGACCCAGGCTTAACAACCGGTAAAGGTTTTTTTCTTTTAAAGTGATCCTCAAAAATTCCAATCACTGTCGACATATGACCTTTACATATCTGATATGGGCCATAAACATTGTAAAAATAAATTACCTCATATTTAAAATTAAACCATTTTTTTAGATTTTCTAATAACTCTAAATTTTTTGATTTTGAAAAAGCGTAAGGTGATAAATTTTTATCTTTACCTTTATTACCTAAAGATGCTGAAGTTGCAGAATAAATTAATTTAATATTATTTTTCAGGCAAAAATTAAATACAGCATTGGAACCTACAGAATTAGATTCTATACATTCATTCATTTTTAAGAAGCTTTGATATATTCTTGCGAATTCACCAAAATGAAAAATTGTTTCAATTTCATCAGGTTTTTTAATAAGCTTCGAAATATTAACAGTATTACCTTTGATATACGTAATTCTTTTGTCTTTTATATGATTTGATTTAGTTCCCGAAGAATAATTATCTATGCTTAGAATTTTAAATTTAGTTTTCTTTAATAAATATTTTATTAAATTTGTTCCGACAAAACCTGAGCCACCTGTAACTAAAATTTTATTTTTTTTTTTCATTAATGTCTTCTATCTTTTAAAAATTAATAAATCAATCTTCTGATGGTCTATACCAAGATTTTTTTCCTATTATAGAATTAAACATTCCGCTTAATCTACAAAAATAAATGTCCCTTTTAATTTTATTTAAAATCAAAAAATAAAAAATAGCTTTTATGATTGATGATAAAAATTTTGGCATTATTAATATCAATGCAAAGAAAAATCCTGAATGTTTTTTTTTAAAATAAAAGGTTGACCACATCCAATGCCAATTTCTGCTCTTTTCAAGCTTTATACTGTTTATAGAGTCGACTGAACTTCCTCCTTCATGATTAATAATAATATTTTTATCTAAGTAAATTTTCCCTTTTTTTTTTTTTACTGTTTTACATAAATCAATTTCTTCAAAAAAAAGAAAAAAATTTTCATCAAAAAATTTTTTATTAAAATTTGACATATTGAAAAAAATTGCAAAGCCTTTTAAATTATCAACTTCTGTAACCTGTCTAATTGTAAACTTAGATTTGATATTTTGATCGTTCCCTGGACCAATTAACCAAAAATCTTTAAATTTTTCAGCAGTTTCTAAAAAGTTTTTAATTGAATTTTTTTCTAGAATTGTGTCCGGGTTTAATACAAGTGCATATTTTGTTTTTACTTTATTTAAACCAATGTTATTAGCTGTAGAATAGCCCTTATTTTCTCCAGATAGGATGCAATTTACGTTATTATAATTTTTTTCTATTTCCCTTTTAAAATTGTTATCATTTGAGTTCTCGACTATTATAACTGGAATTTTATTAGAAATAGAATTAAGACAAATACGTACTTTTTCTTCGCTCTTATATGTTACGATTATAATAGTAAGATTCGTTAACTCCATATAATAATATTATTTGATTTTAAAAGACAATTCTTTTACTAATTTACCACATTGAGTTTTTAAATCTTTAATAAAAATGAAAAAAATCATCGTAACAGGTGGCTCTGGTTTTATAGGAAGTAACCTTGTCAATTTTTTAATCAGAAAAAATTTTTATGTAATTAATCTTGATAAACTAACTTATTCTTCTAATAAATACAAAAATAATCTAAAAAACAAAAAAAATTATAAACTTATTAAACTTGATATAATTGATAGAAATAAAGTTAGAAATATAATAAGAAAATATAATCCAAAAGTAATTTTCAATTTAGCTGCAGAAACCCATGTTGATAGATCTATTGACGGTCCAGAAAACTTTATTCATACAAATATTAATGGTACCTTTAGTATCCTTGAATCCCTAAGATTGTTGAAGAAAAAAAATATAAATCCAAAACTTATACATATTTCAACTGATGAAGTTTATGGAGATATTAAAATAGGTCAAAGATCAGACGAAAAGCATAAATATGAGCCTAGTTCACCTTACTCAGCTTCTAAAGCAAGTGCAGATCATTTGGTAAAATCTTACATCAGAACTTACAAATTAAAAGCTATAATATCAAATTGTTGTAATAACTATGGTCCATACCAATTTCCTGAAAAATTAATTCCCAAGATGATTTCGAATATTTTCAATAATAAAGAACTGCCTATTTATGCAAAAGGAAGAAATTCTAGAGAGTGGATACATGTAGATGACCATTGTGAAGCCTTATTCAAGCTTTATTTAAAAGGTAAAAATGGAGAAAGTTATAACGTTGGTTCAGGATTGAATTTAAATAATATAGATTTGGTAAAAAAAATAATTAAAATTTGTAAAACTTTGAATATTAAAATTGGAAAAAAAACAAAAATTAAATTTGTCAAAGATCGACCAGGCCATGATTTTAGATATGCATTAGATAATAAAAAAATTTTTAAAGAATTTAATTGGAAACCAAAAGTAAAATTTGAAGTAGGTCTTAAAAAAACAATCATATGGTACTTAAACAATCAAAAATTTTTAAAATCAATTTTAAAAAAAGATTATGAAAAGAGGTTAGGTCTTAAAATATGATCAAGAAAGGGATTATTTTAGCGGGAGGAATGGGTACTAGGATGAGTCCGCTTACAAAAGCTGTCAATAAACAACTCTTGCCTTTATACGATAAACCTTTAATTTTTTATCCATTATCTGTTTTGATGTTGGCAGGAATAAAAAAAATTTTAATAATAATTAATAAAGGTCAATTGAATCAATTTAGAAAAATTTTACCTGAGAAAAATAATCTTGGCATTTCAATAGAGTATAAAGAACAATTAAACCCAGGAGGTTTACCAGAAGCCTTTACAATAGGTGAAAAATTTATCGGCAAAGAAAGTATTGCTCTTATTCTTGGAGATAATTTTTTTTATGGACAAAGCCTTACTAAAATTTTAAAAAAAAATATTAATTTAAAAAATGGAGCCAAAATTTTTATACACCCAGTAAAAAATCCTCACCTTTACGGTGTAGCTACATTAAATAAAAATAAAAAAGTAATAAATTTAATTGAAAAACCCAAAAAAATTAAATCCAATTTTGCAGTAACTGGTCTTTATTTTTTCGATAATAAAGTTATTAAATTTACAAAAAAATTAAAGCCTTCAAAAAGAGGAGAATTAGAAATAATCGATTTACTTAACGTATATAAAAAGAAAAATGAACTTAAAGCAGAATTTATTGGTAGAGGTGGTTCTTGGCTAGATACTGGGAGTATAAGTGATTTTTACGATGCATCAAATTTTATTTCAGCGATTGAAAATAGACAAGGATTAAAAATTGCCTGTTTAGAGGAAATTGCTTTAAATAATAAATGGATAAACTTTAAAAATATTAAAAATTCTTTAGTCTTTTATGGTAACTGTGAATATTCAAAATATCTAAAATCTCTAATTAGGTGATGAAAAAAATTCTTGTCACAGGTTCAGATGGAAGATTTGGAAGAGTTTTACAAAAATTAAGAGGAAAAAATTTTATTTTTAGAAATAAAAAAGAATTAAATATTTTATCGATTAATTCTATTAAAAAAAATTTAATAAAATTTAAACCTTTTTGTATTTTGCATTTAGCTGGCTTATCCAGACCAATGCAAATACATGATAAACAAATTAACAAAAGTATTGATTTAAACATTATAGGTAGCTGTAATGTGGTCAAAGCAGCCTCTGAATTTAAAATTAAAGTTATATATTTGTCAACAAGTTATGTTTATCCCGGTGATAGAGGAAACTATAAGGAGCAAGACTATTTAAAACCATGGAACAATTATTCATGGTCAAAACTTGGAGGTGAATGTGCTGTGCAAATGTATAAAAACTCATTAATCATAAGACTATGCATGACTGAGAAACCTTTTGTTCACGAAAAAGCTTACGCGAATGTAAAATCAAATTTTATATTTCAAGAGGATGCTGCAAGATTAATTTTAAAAGTTATTAATAAAAAAGGAATAATTAATGTTGGTGGTCCTAGCCAGACTATATTTAAATTTGCACAAAAATATAAAAAAAATATAAAAAAAATTTTTTCTAAAGGTGAATTTCCTAAAAGAACAGACATGAACTTAAATAAATTAAGCAAATTAATTAAATAATGATACTAAAGAAAACTAAATTTAAAGATTTATTAATTGTAAAGCAAAAAAATAACATTGACAGTCGAGGTAGTTTAAGAGAGGTTTTTAATGATAAGATATTAAGAAAAAAGTTCATCTTTGAATATTGCACCACATCAAAAAGCAATGTTTTAAGAGGCTTTCATTTCCAATCTAAATTTAAACAATCAAAATATGTAAATGTCTTAAAGGGAAAAATATTAGACATTGTGATTGACTTAAGAAAAAATTCCAAAACGTTTGGGAAAACATTTAAAATTATTCTCTCTAAAGAAAATGCTTTAGGATTATATATACCAGCAGGGTTTGCTCACGCCTATTATAGTTATAGTAAAGAAAATATTATTTACTATAAATTAGATAATTACTACGCACCTGAGTATGAAAATGGAATAATTTATAATGATCCTATTATTAAAATAAAATGGCCTTCGAAAATAAAGATTTCTAAAAAAGACATGAATTTACTTACATTCAAAACCTTTTTAAAAAGATTTAAAGCTCTTTGATTTAATAAAAATCTGATAAATCCTTAAAAGTAATAATTTGTGTTTTATAATTTGTGTATTTTTTAAACCAGTATGACATATATCTTTCAGCTAAAAACCCATATAATCTTTTTAAACCATATCCTTCCAAATTTAATCCAAATTCATTTTCACATCTTTCAAGCCAAGGAAAAACTGAAGAATAATATTTTTTTAGTAAACCTTTTGAATTACAAATGAACATATTGTGAGGATTAAAACTTACATTTTTATTAACAAAATTTGAGAAATCCTCTTTTTCTGTCTGTTCTAGTAAATTTATTGCTTTGCTCAAATTTCCATCACCATGCATTAAATCAAAATGGAATTTAATAGTTCTTTTATGTTTATTAAAAAAAAGGGTAGGTTTTTTTAACATTTTAAAAAAATTTTTTTTTAAAAATTTTGATAATTTAAATTGATTAATATTTATTGTTTCTCCAATAATACTCTCAAAATTGTTGTCATCATCTGAAATCTTTGTTTTAATCTTTTTTTTAAAATTATTAAAATTTGTATCATCCTCCAATAAAATTTCACTGGACCAAAATTTTCTATATTGACAAAAACCAAACCAACCGTCTTCAAGTTCATCTAAGTAATTTTTCCATAACCAGTAATGAAAAGTGTATTCACCATAAAATGGATTTTTACTTGAAATATTTATTTGATTATTATCTCTCAAAAAACCTTTTGAAGTAATATTATCTCCTAAACCAACTGGAATATAACCTATAGATTTAATTAAGTCTAAATCCTGATCTCTTATTGTTATGCAAAACATTTTAAGTTTACTCATTATAGTTTTAGTACCTATGTGTTGTTGGATACATTCTAAAAGTGAATGGAAACTTTATTGGACTTACAAAATTATTTAGTCTGTTTGATAAAAAAATTTTACCTAATCTAGCATATGATAAAATTTTTCTTTTTTTAAATTGGGAAAACCAATAAGAAGTAAATCTTTCTGCTAAAAATGCAGGTAATCGTTCATTATAATCTTTACATAAATTTTTTTTAATACAAAGGTTTAAACATTTTTCAAGCCATGGAAATATTAATTCACAGTATTTTTCAAAGAATTCTACTTTTGTTATAAACATATTTAGCGGATATAAAATATTTGAACTCATGTGTTTTAAAAATAAATTTTTATTATCTTCCTCTAAAAAATTGGCGCAATATTCTAAAATATCTACTTTATGTATTTCTCTAAAGTCAGTAAATAAATTTTTATCTTTAAATTCAATTGGCTGAACTTGAACACTATCAATGTTCCCTAAAAGTTCACTTTGATTTAATAAATTTGAATATAAACTTGTATAAGTAAATTTTTTTTTTTTGATATATAGATTTTCCAACCAAAGTTTTCTATAATGACAATTGCCAATTAAGTCGTCTTTTCTCATATCAGAAATTTTATTTTTCCATATCCAATATATTCCTGTAAGCTCGCCATAATAAGAATTAAGTTCTGATATATTTTTTCCTATTTTTTCATCTAGCCAATTTGACGGAAAAGTATTTTTTCCTAAACCTAAAGGAATAATATTATTCGGAAACTTATCAATTACTTTGTAATAATCGATTGATGTGCAAAATATTTTTAAATTTTTCACTTTAAATCTAAAATTTTGAAAATATCATTATGGCTAATTATATTCATAAATTTTTTGTAATTATTATAATAATCAGAAAACTTTAATCTTTTGAAATCATTAACATCTAAATCTAGTTTGTTTTTATTTTCTCTATTTAAAATTAATCCAATACCTTCATCTGCCAAACATACATAAGTATCAACATTTTCTTTTGTCCTAAATTCTACAATAGACTTCCAAACATCTCCATTCCATTTTTCATGAGATCTAGGAACCATCTGATCTCTGGCTTTTATGGGCAGGCAATCATGAACTAAAATAACACCATCTTTGTTAATAAATTTTAAGGCATTAATTATATCTTTTTTAACTTGTTCGTAATGATGCAAACCATCAATAAAAATTATATCAAAAAAATCTTTGCAGTTTTCAAAAAATTCATCACTTGTTTTACGGATATTTCCTCCACAAACTGGGTCAACTCCAATTTTATTATCGATCTTAATCTTATTAAAATTTTCGTTTTTAAAGCAACCTATTTCAAGGTAATTTTTAAAATTTTTTTTTAAAATAATACTATTTATTAATTCATATCTGTTTGGGTAATCATCCCAATTGATCGATATTTTTTTTTTAAAAAAAAATTCTTTAAATGCTAAATTAATAAAATAATTTATTTTATATTTTTTTTTTATTTTACTCATACTTTGGTAGCGAGGGGCGAATTCGAACCGCCGACCCCAGGCTTATGAGTCCTGTGCGGTGAACACTACCCTTCACTTCTTAACGTTATACAATACTTTTTTTGCAACCTAAAACTATAATTTGCTTCTCGATATGACTGATTTGTGACGAGAGTCTTAGTCAAGAACCAATGTCATTGACGCATATATGGAGCAGGAAATATAAATAAAATTTTCTTGTAAAAGATTTAATGTCTACCTTTAGCACTTGCATGTTTTTCTAGTATTTTCTTAGCGTTAAATTTTGCTTCTTCTGTTTTTTTAACCATCCAAATTTTATCTCTTGCAATCTTTGATGAAGAATGGTGGTCAACAATTGGATTTGGATAATGTTTTCCTACTTCAAATCCTAGACTCTTTTGATCTATGTAAGTAAGTTTCCATGGCTCATGGACTAATTTATTGGGTATTTCTTTCAACTCTGGCACCCATTTTTTAATAAATTCACCTTCTGGATCCTGATCTGTTGATTGTTTAATAGGGTTATAAATTCTAATAGTATTGATACCAGTTGTACCTGATTGCATTTGAAACTGGGAATAATGAATTCCAGGTTCATAGTCGGTAAATAATCTTGCTAAATGTTTGCTAGTTTTTTTCCAATCAAGCCAAAGTTGATATGATGCAAAGGACACAAGCATAGCTCTCATTCTAAAATTAATCCATCCATTTGATTTTAAATATCTCATACAAGCATCAACAAAAGGATAGCCAGTTAAACCGTCCTTCCAAGCTTGGTGATATTGATCATTAAAATCATTTTCTCTAACACCGTCATAAGCTCTATTCATATTTTGGTATTCAATTTCAGGCTCATCATAAAGTTTTTGTATAAAATGACAGTGCCAAGCAAGTCTACTTCTAAAAGATCTTAAAGATTTAACTTTATTAAAAGACATATTGATTTGTTTAGTATTATCAATTGCATGATTAATTTCTCTCAATGAAATAGTTCCATAAGTAATGTGAGGACTTAATCTTGAACAAGCAACCTCACCTGTGATTGGTGAAGACATTTCTTTTTGGTAATTTTCAGATCTTTGTTCTAAAAAACTATTGAGTAATGAGAGAGCATGAGTTCTTCCACCCTTTTGAATATTTGAGCCATCAATTTGATTAGTTTTAACTTCACTAATTTGTGCTTCAAAAGTTAAAAATTTACAATTAGCTTTATTAGTTTGTGGCCCAATATCTATAAATTTATTCCACTGATTAGCCCAATAATTTCTTTTTCTATTTTCAAGTTGAATTCCAAATTGTTGAAATTGATGCCAATTAACTCCTTTTTCAACAAAGAACTCAGAGCATTGTTGATCTAAATCCAGTATATATTTATTTCTAAATATTTGGTTGGTAAAAATATCAGTAATTTTAAATTGATTTATTATTTTATTTAAAATTTTAATTGTATTTCCATAAAATATAGAAATTTTAGAATTATATTTGCTTGATAATTCATTATTTAATGCCTCTAAGCTTTCCCTCATAAAATTTAAATGAAATGAACTAGATGTTTCTAATTTCCAATAATCTTCATCATAAATAAAAATTGGTAATACTTCTCCATCATTGCAAGCTTTATTGAAAGCTTCATTGTCATCAATTCTTAAATCATGTCTGAACCAAAGTATTTTTTTCATCTATTCTTATTTTTTTTATAATCTTTCATCCATTTGTCAAAGATCCTTATTGCATCATCCATATCTTTTGTTTTGTTAGGATGATTTTTTGCTCTTCCAAGCATGGTAGCAATAACATTTACTTGATACTTGATTGATCTTTTTTTGATAGCTTTAACTGTATAAAGTGCCTTTTCTTTATTCTTAAAACCTAAGCCATGTAAAGTTGTCTCAGGTTTATAATCAGAAAATAATGAAAGATTTAAAGGTTTAAAACTTTTATCTTTAATTATTTTATTCATTGGCATTTTATCGATTGAGGTAAATAACTTTTTGAGATTTATTGTATCTATTTGTACTTTTTCAGTTCCGTCAAAGCCAATTAAACTAACACTAAAGTTTTTAGATTTGTCTAATCTTGTAACTAATTTGATAAATCGTTTATGAAATTCTTTAATTTGTTTTTGATAAATATCTTTTGAATTTTTATACTCTTGATTAGTGTAGTTTGGCGTATTCAAAACTAACAATCTACATTTCCATATATATTTTTTAAAATTCATTGGTATATTAGTTATTTAGGTTAATAGAATATATGAATAAAAAATTCAAAGATATTCTCAAAGGCTCTGGGTTTAAAGACGCTCGTGTGTTTTTTATTGTTTTATTAGTGATCTATCTTATCTTCATTGGTGCTAACGAAATTGATTTAAGTTTAAAAAGTTTTATAGGCTATATGGGTATACCTAGTTTAGTTTTATTGGGAACTATTTGGGTTGCTATTTATACTTATCTTAAAAAAAAATAAAAATAATCTCATTCTGAGTGTGATCAATTTGTGACCAAAAAAATAATTTTAATTCTACCAAAATTAATTAACGTTGATTTCATTGGTAGCGAGGGGCGGATTCGAACCGCCGACCCCAGGCTTATGAGTCCTGGCCAACGATATCTACCCTTCACTTCTTAAAGTTATACAATACTTTTTTTTCAACCTGAAACAATATTTTGCTTGTGAGTGAGTCCAAATTGGATCAAAAATAAAGTATTATAGTTTTATGAGAAAAGTCTTTTTGCAAATATTTTTATTGATCTTTTTTAGCTCAAATGTTTCCGCCAAAAATTTAAATTTCAATAAATTAACTGGTGATGAAGGAAACGACATCATGGTTCATAATAGATGCTCTGCACTTTTTAACTATGTTTATTCGAGAATTATTTTAAATGAAAATATGAGAGATGTTGCTGAGACATATTTAAAACTTAACATTGGTTTTAGCAAATTAGCTGCCTTAACAGATCATAAACAAAATAAAACACCTTTAGAGGAAGCAAAAAATAACCAATTAGAAAAAATGATGCTTTTTGAAAAAAAATATAGAGAGGATGCTAAATATTATAAAAAGAAAAATGGAGATTATATATCAGGTGTTATAAAAGAAGACCTTATTTTTTGTATGACTGTTGCTAAGGGAATATCTGATCAATTCCCAAATTTTTTTAAATAACATAGATTTTAAATTGAGAAATACTAATTTTAAACTCCACTTAAATCTCTCAGATTATTTTGAACCTATAGACTCTAATCCAACATTAGAAGAAGGAACTGAAATAATGAATTATTATAATAATTGTGTAGATAATAAAATTCATCCAAAAGAATTCGAAGCAAATCTTAATCCTTGTCTTATTAAAGGCGATAGAGTTCATACAATTTTAACGTATCAACTAGGTTATCTCTCAGCTGTAGATTTAGATAAATATAAAATTATGTATGATAGGAACGGTGAAAATCACTATGATATGATTAAGAGAAATGATGCAAAGAATTTAGAAAATTATAATTATATTAAAAATCAAATACTTAAATATTAAACGAATAAAATAATTCAATTCTGAGTGTGTCGAAATTGGACCGAGAATTTATAATTTAGTTAATTATTGGTAGCGAGGGGCGGATTCGAACCGCCGACCCCAGGCTTATGAGTCCTGTGCGGTGATCACTACCCTTCACTTCTTAACGTTATACAATACTTTTTTTGCAACCTGAAACCATATTTTGCTTCTGAGTGAGTCCAATTTGTGACGAACAAATTTTTCTAATCTAATTGGTTTAAAACTAAAAGCAAAGTGACGATCGCAGCCCCTATCCCCCACGCAAATTCATCACCTTTGGGGGCGCCTCTCGCAACGGCAATCACACCCATGATCAACGCCCATATTCCTATACCCATTAATATAGTTTCAAACATTATTTATAAATGATATTATACGTTATGTTTGACGTCGAGCAATTTATAAACGAAAACGAAACAGAAACGTTAATTAGAGAAAACGAGCAAAAATGGATTAAGCATGAGGAAAATGAAAAGCGTTTATTAATTTTAGGTCTTGGAAGCTGGTATTATAAAGATCAATTTTTACAAGATAGAGTTCAAGATGTGCACGGCGAGGAGACAAAAGATATGCCTCTTTGGCAAAATAATACAATTAAATATTATAACAGAATATTTCTCAGAGTTTATAAAGATCACAAAGCAAGATTAATAAAGTATTATTCCTCAAATAATTAAAATGTCCGCTTCTCAAAAAATTTTAATAAGATCTGCACTAGTAGCTTTTGTTTGTGTTTCAATTATTTCTCATTTTCAGAAATATAATCTTTTCGACAAAATGTGGTGGATACTATTTATAATTGGAACTATTGCATTAAATATCGGTGCTAAAAAACAATTTAAAGATCCAATTTTTGGAAAGTGGTGGAAATTTTAATATGAAAAATGAACATGAAAAAATAGAACCCTGGCAATGGATTGTGGGAGGCTTAGTAGCTATATTCTGGCTTAGTTTTATTTTTGATATTGCTTCACCTTATTTGGACAAGTTCTTTAAATCTGATGCTAAAGCATTTTGTTCAAAATCTTATGCCGTCAGATCAGCTCAAACCGATTATGCCGCTAAAAAAGCTTTTAAAGCTTGTGTTAAAAATTATTAAAATGAAAAAACTTTTAGCAATCGTGGTTCTGGGTTAAAAATTATGAATGTTTGGCAAATTATTTTTTTAGTTATTTTGTATTTTAGCTGGTGTTTATGTGCCTCTTTTTTTAGAACAGCTAGAGGCTTGCATAGCGATGGAACTCCAGTCCCTTTTTTAATTCTTTTTGGTATTCTTTCTTGGCAAACAATATTAGTTTTAGGTTTTTTTATTGTTAAATGGTATTTTTTTGTTCCAATTATAATTATTTTTGCATTTGGTCCGATTTTAACATTAATTAGTTTTTTGCCAGATAAAATTATATCTAATACATCAATATTAGAAAATATAGTGCGAGGCAGACCGAAGTTTGATGATTGGGTTATAAAAAACTATCAAACGCTATCTATAATAAATATTGTTGTGGCTATTGCGCTATGGTTAAAATATTTTGAATATTTTTAACTTAATAACAATATTTTGCCATTATTAACGTGTATATTTATAATTGTTAAAGTTCTTTAACACATAAACTTCAACAACAATCTAAGATGAAACAACTAAAGCTAAATTTTAGCGATAATAGTCTATTGGATCATTATCAAGAATATAAAGTTATAGATGAAGGAAATAATAAATTCTGTAGTTGGTTAGACTCGTTAAGTGAGGATGATCAAAAAATTAGTTATGACGAATTTATTTATAATACTAAAGAATGTATGGATTATGAAAATTGGATTCATATAAAGAAAACTGGTCTAGGAAAATCTGCTTTCAATTGGATATATATGTACTTAAAAAATCTAAAAAAGAAATCAGATAGATTAGAAAAACTTAAAAATATTCTTAATGATGTAGGAATTTCTTTTGAAGAAGGAAACTGGCAATCAATAGATAGAGATTGCGAAAGAAGAAAATTAAATTAATCCTAGTCTGAGTGTGATCAATTTGTGACC